>CAJUHM010000034.1 GCA_910586475.1 uncultured Muribaculaceae bacterium
TTACCATAAAATTGAAACTCTCTTATTCTATTCTGACACACAATTAGATACAGTTGTTTTGACTATCCACGACAAAGATAATCCATGCCGATAAGCTTAGAAGCTATAATCACATGGAGCACGTAAAGGAAATTGGAGAGATTAGGAATATTTGTAGAAAGTTAAAGCCGGCGCCTCACAACGCTATGGGTGGGTCGGGGAATAATGCAAACAGCTACCACTCACGGGCAATAGGGAGTGTCAACAACGATGAAATCAAATATCAAACTTTTCGTCTTGATTGTTGACCAAAGAAATAAACAATAATATTACTGCAAACACAATGGGGGTAATGTACCACCATTGGTTAGGAGCGTCCATTGCATTAATAATCAGGTAGTAAATGGTAAACGACCCGCTTAGATTGGAAAGCCAGTTGTTTATTATGATACTTTTGGGCTTTTTGATCCAGAGCCATAGAGAGTATCCAATAAAGAACAAAATGGCTAATGAGCCACAAATAACAGGAAGAAGCATGGATTTGGTGTAGGCCATTAGAAAAAGACTTACAATTACAACTATCATAAGTGCATTGAGCACTTTACTTCTATAAAAGGCGTGTAGCCTGCGATGTCTTATCGTTTGTTCCATATGTAAGCTACGAAATTTAAGCGACGGACTTGCCGCTGACAAAACAACTTATGTCAAATTGGCGGAGGGGGGACTTGCCCCCCTCCGATGATGGATTAATTGAGGAAGGTGGCCATCTGGTCGCGGAGCTTGCGGGCTTCGATGCCTGCTTTTTCGGCAAAGTCTTCGCCGTTGGAGGCGTAGATGATGCCGCGGGAGGAGTTGACAAGTAGTCCGCAGTCGTCGATCATTCCGTATTTGACGACTTCTTCGAGGCTGCCTCCCTGAGCGCCTACGCCCGGGACGAGCAGGAAGCTGTTGGGTGCTACTTTTCGGATTTCTTCAAACATTTTGCCTTGTGTAGCACCAACGACATACATCATTTCGTCGGGGGTGGCCCATTTTGAAGAGGTTTCAATCACCTGTTCGAACAGACGTTTTCCGTTTCGGTCTTCGGTCAGTTGAAAGTCATGGCTGCCTTTGTTTGAGGTCAGTGCAAGGAGGATGACCCATTTGCCGTCATAGCCCAGGAAGGGGGTTACGCTGTCTTCGCCCATGTAGGGGGCGACGGTGATGGCGTCGACGTCGAGGTGCTCGAAGAAGCTGCGTGCATAAAGTCGTGAGGTGTTGCCGATATCACCTCTTTTGGCGTCAGCGATGATGAACTGATCAGGATGGTGCTCCTTGATGTATGCGATGGTTCTTTCGAGCGCGTCCCATCCGGCGGCTCCGAAGCTTTCATAGAAGGCCATGTTTGGTTTATACGCAACGCAATAGGGCGCGGTCGCGTCGATTATAGCGCGATTGAATTCGAAGATCGCATCGGGGTGATCAGCGAGGTGTGGGGGTATTTTCAGCGGATCTGTGTCGAGTCCGACACAGAGAAATGATTTTTTTCTGCGGATGTTTTCAACAAGATTCTGGCGGTTCATAGCTGGTGTGGTATATGTTGGTTATTGGGTTTAGTTTGTGAGGAATGGAGCTGGCAATGCGAGAGATTATAGTTCGGCTTCCTTGAGGCGCTCGGCATTTTCGGCGACTGTCAGCTGGTCAATGCAGTCCTGGATTTCTCCATTCATGAAAGCTGGTAGATTATATATGGTGTAGTTGATTCGGTGGTCGGTGATGCGGCCTTGCGGGTAGTTGTAGGTCCGGATCTTTGCAGAACGGTCGCCTGTGGACACCATTGTTTTGCGCCGTGAGGCTATGTCGTCAAGATATTTGCGGTGTTCTTTGTCGTAGATGAATGTGCGAAGGCGGCTGAGCGCTCTCTCCTTGTTTTTAGGCTGGTCTCGGGTTTCCGTACATTCGATCAGAATTTCTTCGGATTCGCCCGTGTTTGGGTTTTTCCAGAAGTAGCGTAGTCGCACGCCGGATTCGACTTTGTTTACGTTCTGTCCTCCGGCTCCGCCGCTACGGAATGTGTCCCATTTGATTTCGCCTTCGTTTATTTCGACGTCGAAAGGTTCGGCTTCCGGGAGAACTGCAACGGTTGCGGCGGAAGTGTGGACTCGTCCCTGCGTCTCGGTTGCCGGAACTCGCTGAACGCGGTGGACGCCGCTTTCATATTTGAGTGTGCCGTAGACATTGTCGCCTGTTATTGCGGCTACGATTTCCTTGAATCCGCCTGCCGATCCTTCGTTGAAGGATGTGACGGCAAGTGTCCAGCCTTTTGATTCGCAGAATTTCGAATACATTTTGAAAAGGTCGCCGGCGAAGATGGCTGCTTCGTCGCCTCCGGTGCCTCCGCGGATTTCAAGAATGGCATTTTTTGAGTCTTCAGGGTCGGCTGGAAGGAGGAGCAGGCGAATCTCGTCTTCGAGCGCGGGCAGCGATTTCTGGCATTCGTCGAGCTCTTCGCGGGCCATTGCACGCAGCTCCTCGTCTGATTCGGTCTCGAGCAGCCCGCGGGCGTCTGATGCGCTGGCAAGTGTCGATCGGTAGCGGTTGGTGACTTTCAGGAGCCGTTCGAGATCCTTGTATTCTTTGGTCAGTCTGACGTAGCGAGGCATGTCGGCAATGACCGAAGGGTCTGTGATGAGAGTGCTGACCTCTTCGAACCGTGCGTCAAGCCCGTCGAGGCGTCCAAGCAGGTTGTTGTCTGACATTTCTGAGCGATGATTTGTAATTCTTTGCGAAGATACAAAAAAATGGGCTATCTGGCAACTCCGCATGACGCATCAGGCAGCTTGCCGGAACTTCATCTTTATCAATTAGCGCGAGGAAGTCAAACGGTATCTGTCTAACTCCGCGTCGGTTGATGGGTTGAACGTTAAGCTCGGAAACAGATTGGGTCCATTGCTCTGAGGATTATGGGTGATGGTTATTTCGGGGTCGATTGGTAGGGCCGAGGGGCCGGCGTCAGTCGCTTCGTCATAGTCGATGAGGGCGACTGAGCATTTGGTGTGAAATATTATTTGCGGAATCCATCGGAATGTGTTAATTTTGCAAGTTGAAAAAATGGACCACGTCTTCGCGCTTTTGCAGACTGCCGTGAGTATCGTTCGGGATTATGCCGACTGTGGTCCGGGTTTAATCGAAAAAAATGTTACTTAATCATCATAAAAAATCATGAACATAACCAGCACAAACATCGACTCGGTGAGCCTTCGTCTCACTGTGGCCGTTGAAGAAAGCGATTACAAAGCAAAAGTTACCGAAGATCTTAAGAAAATCGGCCGCACTCATCAGATCCCCGGTTTCCGCAAGGGTCACATAAGCCTTAAGGATCTTGAACGCCGCTTCGGCAAGCAGGTGACAAGTGATGTCATCAATCAAGTGGTTTATGAAGCAGTGATGAACTACATCCGCGACAATAAACTGAATGTTCTCGGTCAGCCCCTTCCTGTTGAAGTCAAGGAACTTGACCTTAAGAATCAGAAAGAATTTACTTTTGAATATGATCTTGCTGTCGCTCCTGAATTTGAAGTTGAGGTCGACAAGAATGTCACAGTGCCTTACTACAATATCGAAGTGACGAACGCGATGGTTGACGAACAGGATGCGGCTTTCCGCAAGCGTTTCGGTGCACAGGTTCCGGGTGAGGTATTCGAACAGGACGCACTGGTGAAGGGTTCGATCATGCAGCTTAATGAAGATGGCTCAATCAAGGAGGGCGAAGATGCAATCCAGGTTGTGAGCGGCATTCTTGCGCCGATGTATTTTGCAGATAAAGAAGAAGCTGCGAAATTCGAAGGCAAGAAGGTCGGCGATAAGGTTGTTTTCAATCCCCGCAAGGCGACCGGCGAGAATGCAACCGAGCTTTCTTCGATGTTGAACATCGATAAGGATCGTGTCGCTGAAGTCCAGGGTGATTTCGAGATGGCAATTTCTGAAATTATCGTTGTGAAGCCTGCTGAACTCGGCGAGGAATTCTATACAAATGTCTTTGGCAAGGATAAAGTCAACAATGAAGAGGAGTATCGCAAAGCGGTGAAGGAGCTTATTGAAAGCGAACTTTCCGGAAACAGCGATATGGTTTTCCGTTGGGATGCCCGTAAGGTCTATATGGAAAAATACGGCAACATTGAACTTCCGGCCAACCTTCTCAAAAAGTGGCTTATCATGCGTAATGAAGGGCTGAATGAGGAGAATGTAGAAGAATCATACCAGCGTATGGAGTCTGACCTCAAGTGGCAGCTTGTTCTCGACAAGATCGTTGAGAAACTCGGTGTGAAGATCGAGAAAGAAGACCTTCTTGAATTTGCCAAGGGTCTCGCAGCGCGTCAGTTCGCTCAGTATGGCATGACCAATATGGACGAAGAGACAATTACGAAGTATGCTGAAAATATTCTTGCTGACAAGAACTACATCGGCCGCATCCAGGAGCAGGTTAGTGAAGTCAAGACGTTCAACGCTCTTAAGGAGGCTGTTTCTCTTGCAGAAGAAACCGTCAGCCTTGACAAATTTAAGGAAATCGCTTCCAATCTCTGATTTTCAATATCTTTGAGATAGATTTTATACAGCCCGCCTGCAGATATAGTGCAGACGGGCTGTTCTTTGTTTAGGCCGGTCGGCGCTTAATTCAAAAGATGGCGCCTCGTAACGGTTCACCAGTGGCGCGTCGTGTGGGGGATGGGCGGCTTCGGCCATTGACGCTTGTCAACTCCTTCGCTCTCTCGCTATCCGGCGTCTGATGTTATCGTATATGACAGGGAGATTAGTTGACTAATATTTTTTTTGACCAGCGCTCGCAGCGGATAATGTAGCATCCGCGGGGAAGGTCAAAAGAAACCGATCCGTCGTTTGTGCGGATGCGCTTGACGAGCTGGCCTGTCATTGAGTAGACTTCAAATGTAATCTGGGTGTCGGCTGCTGTGGTTATCGTCACTGAGCCTTGGTTTACGGAGATTCGGGGTGCATCGGCCTGGGCAAATGCCTGTGTTGCATTGCCGGTATGGCGTTCCGCCGCGATTGGTGTCGCGGAGACGAGCGTTAGTAGTAATATGCCGATTGTTTTTTTCATGATCTCAATTGCAAAAATAGCAAAACTGATACAATAAACCAAGAGCGGCATTCGTTATGGCCGCATCTTAACATAAATTAAGATGAGTTTGGGGCGAATCCGTATCGGCGTAGCTACATGCCGGACCAATGAACGTAGATGTCCTGTTCCCGGCTCGTTTGCTCAGTAGGGGACTTTGTCATCTTTTTCGGCCCAGCGGCGGAAGACCTTGTTGGCCTCGTCGCGCATCAGGTTTTCGCAGCGGAGCGATCTGCGGCTGATGTCGAGGTTGATCTGTTCGTAGATGAAGGAGTCGTCGAAGTCGATGGCTTTTGCGTCTTCTTTTGTGTTTCCGAATACGATTCGGGCCACGCGTGCCCAATAGAGGGCGCTGAGGCACATCGGACATGGTTCGCAGGAGGAATAGACAGTGCAGCCTTTAAGCGAAAAGTCCTGAAGATTGCGACAAGCGTTGCGGATCGCGTTGACTTCGGCGTGTGCAGTCGGGTCGTTGTCGGCCGTCACTCGGTTGACGCCTGTGGCTATTATTTTGTTATTTTTAACTATGACAGCGCCAAACGGACCTCCTCCGTTGTCGATGTTTTCGTCGGAAAGATCGATCGCGAGTTGCATGAATTTGGCGTCGAGTTCTTTCTGTGACGGACTGTTTGCGGATGATTCGGGGAAGTTATGTGTCATAATTGATTGTTTTTTAGCTGGATAATCGTATGGATAGTCGTTTCTGTAAGAAAATCACGCAGAGTGGGCTCTATTTTCAAACATGCAATAATAGTAAAAAGATTTCAGATGGCCACCATGAGAATATGATTTGTCGATTTTTTGGCTGTTGATGCGGGTTTCGGTGGTGTTCGCCGAAAGATCTTCAACAAGAATCACGTCGTTTTTAGGTGTTTAGGTAAAAAAGTTGTAACTTTGCATCGAAATTTTATTCAGTAGAAGAAATTTATGATTGAAATTCACGAAAACCTTGACATGCTGTTTGAGACATCGTGGGAGGTTTGCAATAAGATTGGAGGAATTTATACGGTTCTTTCCACCAAGTCTAAGACGTTGCAGAGGCTATATGGCGACAAACTTGTCTTTGTCGGTCCGGACGTGTGGACAAAAGAGAATCCTTCTCCATTTTTCAAAGAATCCAGAACACTTTTAAAAGATTGGAAAAATACAGCGCAGTTCCCTGACGGAGTTTCTGTCAGAGTCGGTCGCTGGGATGTGCCGGGCAAGCCGCTTGCCATTCTGGTTAAGTTCGACGGCATGTATGCAGTAAAGGATGAGTTCTACGGCGAGATGTGGAATCGTTTCGGTGTCGACTCTCTTCATGCCTATGGAGACTATGACGAGGCTTGTGCGTTTTCTCATGCAGCCGGTCTGGTGATCGAAAGCCTTTATGGCTATTTCAAGCTTGCCGGCAAGAATGTGATTGCCCACTTCGATGAATGGACAACCGGAATGGGGCTTCTTTATGTGAAGTGGCGTCTGCCTGAAGTCGCGACGGTATTCACGACACATGCGACGAGCATCGGACGCAGTATCTGCGGCAACGGAAAGCCCCTCTATGATTATATGGCCGGCTATAACGGAGACCAGATGGCGCGTGAGCTCAACATGGAGTCGAAGCATTCTCTTGAAAAGGCAGCAGCTCACCAGTCGGACTGTTTCACCACCGTCAGCGAGATCACGGCCCGTGAGTGCGAACAGCTCCTTGAGCGTAAGCCAGATGTCGTTACGCCCAACGGGTTTGAGCCGAACTTTGTTCCGGCTAAGAATAAATTCGCATCGGTCAGAAAAGCGGCACGTGAAACATTGCTTACAGTTGCGCGCAGTCTGACCGGAAGGGTCATCAGCGATGATGCATTTCTTGTGGCGACGTCCGGCCGTTGCGAGTACAGAAACAAGGGACTTGATGTGTTCCTTGATGCAATGGCAAAGCTGTCGACAAAGGAACATCGGCGTGATATTGTTGCGTTCGTAATGGTGCCTGCCTGGTGTGAGGCACCTCAGCAGGCATTGTCCGATGCCCTCGCCGAGGGCATTTCAGCCAATCTGTCATCTCCGTATATGACCCATACGGTCCATAATCCCGGCGATGATGCAATCCTTTGCCGGATGCGTGGACTTGATCCCGAAGGAACGGTGACGGTTATCTATACGCCGTGCTATCTCAATGGTTCAGACGGAATATTCAACAAGCCTTATTATGATCTGCTGATCGGAATGGATGCGACCGTCTTCCCGTCGTATTATGAACCGTGGGGTTATACGCCGCTTGAGAGTGTGGCCTTCGGAGTTCCCACAATCACAACTTCGCTGTCTGGATTCGGGCAGTGGGTTTGCCGGACGTTCACCAATGACTTTGAGAACTGCGGAGTGGTAGTTGTCGACCGGACCGATAGTAATTACGAGATGGTCGCAGAGTCTATCGCCACCTCGCTGGAGTTTCTTTGCGGATGTGGTGCTGAAGAAGAGAAGAAGATTGCAGAGAAAGCACGCGCAACAGCTTCCTGCGCGAAGTGGGAACAATTTGCCGCTTTCTATGAAACAGCATTTGATATAGCACTGTCGAATGCGGCAACCCGCAAATAATTAACTACGAATAATATAAACACTGATTAATAAAATAAGATGAAAATCAAAGTTAGTCAAACAAATGTTCCTGTATGGCATGACGCAACAGTCATTGCCGAACTCCCCCACAGGCTTAAAGCTCTTGACGTAATGTCGAAAAACCTCTGGTGGGTTTGGAACAGCGAAGCAAAATCGCTGTTTCGCGACATAAATCCCGATCTCTGGCGTTCGACGGGTGAAAACCCTGTGATGGTGCTTCAGCGCCTTAGCTCCGAGCGTCTGTCGGAGATTCAGAATGATAAGGAAATGATGGATCGTATTGAACGTGTCTATGCTTCATTCAATGATTATATGTCTAAGCCGATGCGCAAGGATATTCCGTCGGTCAGCTACTTCTCGATGGAGTACGGTCTGTGCAACTGTCTGAAGATTTATTCGGGCGGTCTCGGTGTGCTTGCAGGTGACTATATCAAGGAGGCTTCTGACAGCTGCGTTGACATGACAGCAGTCGGCTTCCTCTATCGTTACGGCTATTTCACCCAGTCGCTTTCGGTCGACGGCCAGCAGATTGCCAACTATGAACCCCAGAACTTCAACCAGCTTCCTATCGAGCAGGTTCTTGAAGAAGATGGTTCGCCCATGATTCTCGAGGTTCCCTACCACGACCGTATCATCTACAGCCACGTCTGGCGTGTCAATGTCGGCCGCATGAAGCTCTATCTGATGGACACCGACTTCGATATGAACAGCGAATTCGACCGTCCGATCACACATAAGCTTTATGGCGGAGACTGGGAAAACCGTATCAAACAGGAGTATCTTCTCGGTGTCGGCGGTGTGCTCATGCTCAAACGTCTTGGCATTGAAAATACGATCTACCACTGTAACGAGGGTCACGCCGCTCTGCTCAACCTCCAGCGTCTTGTTGATTTCGTTCAGGAAAAAGGACTCAATTTCGATGAAGCTCTGGAAATGGTTCGCAGCTCGTCGCTCTATACCGTTCACACACCTGTGCCTGCCGGACACGACTACTTCGACGAGTCGCTCTTCTATAAGTATATGCACCAGTATCCCGAAAAACTCGGTATTTCGTGGGCAGACCTTATGAATATGGGTCGCGAGAATCCTGACACAAACGAGCGCTTCTCGATGAGTGTGTTTGCTCTCAACACTTGTCAGGAGGCCAATGGTGTCAGCTGGCTCCACGGCGAGGTTTCGAAGAAGATGTTTGCCGGAATCTGGAAGGGCTACAGCTGGGAAGAGAGCCACGTGGGCTACGTTACGAATGGTGTTCACATGCCGACATGGGCTGCTTCCGAGTGGAAGAGCTTCTATGCGAAGCATCTGGGAGAACAGGTGTTTGATCATCAGAGCGATCCCAATGCATGGAGCGGCATTTTCGAATGTCCCGATGAGGCGATCTGGGAAATGCGTACTCAGATGAAGAATAAATTCATCAATTTTGTGAAACGCGACTTCAAGGCTAAATGGCTTGCAAACCAGGGCGATCCCTCGGCAGTTGTCAGCGTTCTTGAAAAAATCAATCCCAACGCTCTGATCATCGGTTTTGCACGCCGGTTCGCAACTTACAAACGGGCCCACCTTCTCTTTACCGACCTTGACCGTCTGGCCAAGATTGTTAATAATGAGAAATTCCCCGTTCAGTTCGTGTTCTCCGGAAAAGCTCATCCGGCAGATGGTGCCGGTCAGGGTTTGATCAAGCATATCATGGAGATTTCACGCCGTCCGGAATTTATCGGTAAGATCATTTTCCTCGAGGATTACAATATGGTCGTTGCTAAGCGTCTTGTCACTGGTGTGGACATCTGGCTCAATACTCCGACACGTCCGCTCGAAGCATCCGGTACGTCTGGAGAAAAGGCAGAGATGAACGGTGTGCTCAACTTCTCTGTGCTTGATGGATGGTGGTATGAAGGCTATCGTTTCAATGAGCAGGCAGGATGGGCGCTTACAGACAAGCGTACGTACACGGATCAGGCTCAGCAGGACAAGCTCGACGCTGCTACGATCTATGCCATGCTTGAAAATGAAATTATCCCGCTTTATTTCGCCAAGAACTCGAAGGGTTATTCGCCCGAGTGGGTGCAGTATATCAAGCGCTCGATCGGTCATATCGCACCTCATTTCACAATGAAGCGCATGATCGACGATTATATCGAACGCTTCTACAATCCTGAAGCTGCTCGTTTCGGCAAACTCAAGGCCGATGACTATGCTCTTGCCAAGGAGATCGTTGCATGGAAGAATAAAGTTGTTGACGCGTGGGATGGTGTCCGGGTGCTTGACATCGAAGGTTCAGGTCCGAAACAGTGTTTCACCGGCAATAAGTTCAATGTCCGTATCAAGGTAGACACTAATGGTCTTGGCCGTGCCCTCGGCCTCGAATCTGTGTCATATCAGGTTGAGGACGGCGTTGAGCATCTCCACTCTGTCGCTCCGTTCAAGGTTGTTGCCGAGGAGGGAAATGTCGTGACCTACGAACTTTCAGATGAGGTTAAGGATCCGGGTGTTTACCGTTATGCATACCGCATTGTTCCGGTCAATCCGAATATTCCCCATCGTCAGGACTTCGCCTATGTGAAGTGGATCGGATAAAATTATTCGGCCCCAAATGATATGAAATGGCGGGATTTCGCAAAACTTTGCGTGGTCCCGCCATTTCTATATGGTCTCATGTTTGTAAAACTATGCCGGAATCATTAATTTTGCATAAAATAAATTTCATTCCCCGATCATGAAAAAAGAAAAAAAGGATTTTATTGTGGTTGAGAACTGCTGTCTCAGCCCGATATATTCGCTTTTGAAACTGGCTCCGGCAGATGGGGCTGAACTGTCGGCCGTCCGTCCCGGTCAGTTTGTACAGGTTTCGGTTGACGGAAGCAAGACAACTTTTCTCCGACGTCCGATCTCGATCTGCCGTCTGGACAGGCAGTCCAATCATCTTTGGCTTCTCGTCCGGCTGGCTGGCGAAGGAACTGCTGCGCTGCTGAGCCTGGCTGAAGGCAGTCGTCTGAATCTTATACTGCCCCTCGGCAATGGCTTTCCGTTGCCGGAAGGTGCGTGCCGGATTCTGCTCGTCGGCGGTGGTGTAGGTGTCGCTCCTCTTCTGCAGCTTGGCATTGAGCTGGCGGAAAAGGGTTATAAACCAGAGATCCTTCTGGGCGCACGGTCGCAGAGCGATCTGCTTCTGGTTGATGAATTCAGAAAGATCGGAACTGTACACCTCTCGACTGATGACGGCTCTGCCGGAGAGAGGGGAGTCGTCACGCTTAACACGGCTATTAGGATCGGCTGGGATCGTATCTATTGCTGTGGGCCGGCTCCGATGATGAAAGCTGTTGCCGGAGTGGCGCGCAATATAGGAGCGGAGTGTTATGTCTCGCTTGAAAATATGATGGCATGCGGACTCGGCGCGTGTCTCTGTTGTGTTGAAAAAACAGTCAAAGGAAATGTGTGTGTATGCACTGAAGGTCCTGTATTTGATATAAAAGATCTGACATGGTAAACCTTAAAGTTAATATAGGCTCTCTCGAGCTTAAGAATCCGGTGCTGACAGCTTCCGGAACGTTCGGTTATGGAACAGAGTTCACTGATTTTATAGATCTTTCCCGTCTTGGCGGTTTTATCGTCAAGGGAACGACACTTGAACCTCGTGAAGGAAATGATTATCCCCGCATGGCCGAGACTCCTTCCGGAATGCTCAATGCGGTCGGCTTGCAAAACAAAGGTGTCGATTATTTCATTGAAAAGATTTATCCTCAGATTACTGAATACGGTTCAACGCCGATTGTGAACGTATCCGGTGCAAAAATTGAGGATTATGTCGCAGTATGCGAAAAGTTGGGTTCGCAGACAGATATTAAGGCGATCGAAGTCAATATCTCGTGTCCGAATGTGAAGCAGGGGGGTATGGCTTTCGGGACGACTGCTGCGGGTGCAGCCCAGGTAACAAAGGCTGTCCGTCAGGCTTTCCCCGGGATTGTTATTGTCAAACTTTCTCCGAATGTGACCGACATAACCGAGATCGCAAAGGCCGTCGAGGCAGAGGGCGCTGACAGCGTCTCTTTGATCAACACGCTCATGGGAATGGCAATCGATGTCGAACGTCGCAAACCGATGCTGTCGACGATCACAGGCGGTCTCTCGGGTCCGGCGGTGCGGCCGGTTGCCGTCCGAATGGTTTGGCAGACAGCTAAGGCTGTAGGCATACCGGTTGTCGGACTCGGAGGTATCATGAATGGTCGTGACGCGCTCGAATTTATACTTGCCGGAGCTACTGCTATTGAGGTCGGCACAGCAAATTTTATTGATCCGGCTGTAACGATCGGGATTGTAGACTATATCGAGGAGTATTGCTCGCGTCACGGAGTCAGGGATATCCGCGAACTTATTGGTGCGATCAACCAGTAGGCAGATATTGGTGAACGCGTCTAAATAATAGCGAGACCACTCAGCGGAGTATTGTGTCTCATATTCAAACAAAACAGAGAGCCGGAATCTCAAAATTCCGGCTCTCTGTTTTTAGGGGGAGGAGTGTCAGCCAGAGAATTCCTATCGAGTCGGAATGTTCGAGATTTCGTCGAGCGAAACGAGTTTGCTGACAATGGCGAAAATTGTCAGACCGGCGGGTGAATGAATACGCAATTTTGAGGCAATGTTGCGCCGGTGGGTCATCACAGTGTTGACTGAAAGATTGATTTCTGCTGCGATCTCTTTATTAGACAGCCCTTTGACTATTCGCCTGATGATTTCTTTCTCGCGTGGTGTCAGGTCGTTGGGTCCCATCTCTGTCGGTACTACGATAGTGCGTTTCAAGGCTTCTGCCAACGCCTGCGGGCCATCATAGATCGATAGAGTCGCGTCGACAGACGTCATCGTTGACGGAGGGAGTGCCGCATGGTAAAGGCCGATCAGAGCGGAGATTCCCGGCAGTTCGGATCTGATGTGGACGAGTTCGGAAAGGGCGGTCGAATCCGAAATGTCGGCTATTATGGCAGTTGGTTTCAGCCGCTGGGCGGTCTGGAATAATTCGGCTGGGCTGATGCTGACGGCTTCAAGTGATAGTTCTTTGACTTCGGAGATGATCGAAAGAAGGCCTGCAGTCAGAATCGGGGCGTCGGTCGCCACTATGACGGTTAGTCGTTTCATTCTTTCCTAAGGGTATGTTCCAGCTCGCTCACCATCGGCACGAGAATGTAGTTTTCAATGTCGTGGTGGGAACTGAGATCGGCCTCGCAGTTGTAGATGTCGACCAGAACGTCATACATTTTGTCGGGCATCGATGTTGTGTAATAGCGCAAAATGATATTTTTAAGCTCGTTGAGCTTTTCGCTTATTTTGTCATGGTGCTGGCTGAATGTCGCGATCGAATAGGCGGGATTGCGGTCGCGGGAGTTCAGGCTTCTGACGTATGGCCAGACATGCTTTTCCTCGTAGTTGAAGTGGTTTTCCACCTGATTCACGTAGTTGTCGAAAAAGCTGATGATGGCGGGATTAATATCAGCGTGAGCCGGGTCCAGAGCGTTGATGAGATTCTGACGTATGTGGGGGAGTTTGTAAGCCAGAAAATAGTCGTGGGAGTTGTGGAGGAAATCCACGATGCTGACGGCTGCTTTTGCTGATGCTTTGTCGGACGGTATGATTCCTGACAGTATAAAGTTGACAACCAGCAGGAAGATGCCGGCATCGACACCTGCTTCCGCGCAGACCTCGCCGATAGTCTTGTTGCCGACCCCCAAAGGCATCGAAAAACGACTCAGGATGGGGAGGATGTTGAAATCCTCCTCAACCAGGTCGATTATTGTGTCGTGTGCCGTAAACGTACGGTTGATTTTGCGTGACATGCAGATGAGGAGAGTGCTAAATTGTTGAATGATTACGCATTGTTAGCCGTTTCAGCAGCTTCGGCAGCTTCATCTTCGGCGATTTCTTTGTCCTTGAGCTCAGTGATGCCGGCCGAGATGAGTTCGTTATACCATGCGAAAACTTTGCGGATGTCAGTGGTGTAGACGCGTTCGCGGTCATAGTCGGGGAGGATCTCTCCAAAATATTCACGGAGTTCGGTCTCAGACATTTTTTTATAGTCCACAGCAGCTCCGCTGTTTTTCTCTTTGATGGTTTCAAAAATCTCTTTCAGCGGAACGTCGCTCTCGGGGGTGTAGATTGAAATGTCGCCGAGCGAGACAACTTTGTCGTGGGCATAGGCCGGAGTTCTTTTGCCGGTCGAGAGAGACTCGACGATCAGCATGTTTTTGCCTTGGTTGACAAGTCTGAATAGGCCTGGACGACCTGCTATGGAAAGAATTCTATTGATCATTTTTTGTGAGATTGATGAGTTTTGATTTTTATTAGTAGCCCCAAACGGGATTTCTTTTTGCAAAAATAACACAATTTTATGAAATCTGAAAAAATGATATGCTGAAATCACAGAATGATCGGTTGTGAAATGGTGATTCTTTCGTGGATTTTCGTTAATTTTGTAGGCTTCAAGTAAGCGTGTGTCCTCAGGCTGTATCGGGCTTGTTCTGGAGTTGTCCAGGCTGAAGGGGGCAAGTATGGTTTAACAATATTATTTTCGATCAATAGTGTTTTTACAATATCTTCTGGGTATGCTACAGCTCCTTCTGTCTCCGCGTCGCGGATGGGAGGATATTGCAGTCGACGGTTTTGCGTCGACAGAAATCCTGCGGAAGGGTTTCGTTCCGCTCATTGTCGTAGTCTCGCTGACATGTCTGCCCTCTCTATGGTATCATTCCGACGCGACGGTTGCGGGTGTGTGTGAGCGTATGGTCGCGTGTTTTGTCAAGTTTCTCGCAAGTTTCTATGTGGCATCATTCTGTTTCTCCCTCTACATTCCATCGTGTACGGACAATGTCATGTCAATGAACAAAAACCATACGTTTATTGTCTATTCTCTCGGAATCCTTGCGCTGCTTAACATCCTGACCAACCTTCTTCCGATGGTGCCGGACATGCTCTATCTGCTGCCGGTCTATGTTTACTTTATAATGTGGCGCGGCATAACTTTCATGGAGGTGAAATTCAATGGCGTGATCAGTTTCATGCTGCTCAATCTTTTTGCACTTCTTCTGCCTCCGTTTCTATTCCAATATTTGTTTAATTTGATTATACCGGCTTGAAAATGAAATTTTCTGAAGTAAATATAAAGAATAAAAGAGCGACTTTCGATTATGCTATTTCCGAAACTTTTACGGCGGGAATTGTGCTGACCGGAACGGAGATCAAGTCAATACGCCTGGGAAAGGCAAGCCTTGTCGATACGTTCTGCTACGTTGCGTCTGACGGGGTGTGGATCAAGAACATGTATATTGCCGAGTATTTCTATGGGTCGTATAACAACCATGAGTCGCGTCGGGACCGCAAGCTGCTTCTTAATAAAAAAGAGATCGCTAAGCTCTCGAAATGTGGCAAGGAGACCGGCATGACGATTGTACCGTTGCGCATGTTCATCAACGACCGCGGCCTTGCGAAAATGGTTATCGGTATCGGCCGTGGTAAGAAGGAGTACGACAAGCGTCAGGCTATAAAGGAGCGCGAAGACAAGCGGGCTATGGCGCGTATGTTTGAAAAATAGTCTAAGGGACGGGGTTAAATATAAACAGTTCCTTAGAAGGTCGTGTATTCTTCCTCATAGTGCAGGTCCTTATAGTATAATGGAGCAGAGAGCGGGCCTCGCTCGATTATGGATTTTATAGTGTCGGTGACTCTTTTCTGTTGCGTGGCCGAAGCTCCGGCGTTGAAAGTGCGTACGAAGCCGTTCTGATCGACGACTATGGTTGTCGGATAATAAGTTTCACGTGGCAGCCATGTGGTAAGGGTCGAATCTGCTGCGATATGTGCCCATTTAAAGTTACGGCTCTTCATTATTTTCTTTATTGTCGACGGGGATTCAACATTTACTCCGATGAAATTGCATTGGGGGAAAGAGTCCTGAAGAGATAAGAGCCACGGAATCTCGGACATGCAAGGAGGGCAAATCGAATACCAGAAGTTGAACACTGTTATCCGTCCGAGAAGATCTTTATTGGTCCAATGGTTTCCTCTGGAATCGACGATGTCTATCTGAGGCAGTGTTGTGGGTCGATGCCATTCAGTTTTTGGATTACTGTCTGACCCCCAGAGCATTGTGTGCATGTGTTTGAAGAGCTCATCGGTTGTCCAGTCTGATTTTGTGGAAGCTGACATAGGACGATGGGCATCGAAATAGATTCCCGGCGGAATCTGTCTGCCCGTCGTGGCGACAGTTGTGTTGCGATTTGACGAGCAGGAGAATATGGCAGTACATGCAGAGGCGGTCAGAAGCGAGATGAAGAGCAGTTGTTTCATTTGAATATAATTATTTATGATTGCTTATTCCGGGGCGGTCAGGATCAGTACGGTTTTGGCGGAGGCAGTGCGCGTAGCCCAGATTCTGTTTGTCCCTCCTTGTTTCAGTTTGATTTTTTTTAATAGCTCTTCCGGTTTCAGAGGGAAGTTTCGTGTCGAAATGTCGGCTTTTTCGCATTTTTCGCGAAGAGCTTTTGTGTCGTTTTTGCTCATAGAGAAAACGCCGATTATTCTGTGGGATGATCCCGGGAAGTGTTCAGCGGCATTGTCAGACGTATAGAGATGGCTGTTGGGCGCGATTTTGTTAAGACCGAAACGCGATGATAGGAGATTGAACGGACCTGTTTTGAAAACTGAGGGAAACGGCTCATGAAGCCATTGTCCCTGTTTCGGATCGGAAATGACGGCGTGGGAGGTCTCTTCTTTGCTGAATGTAAAGGAAAAAGAGTCCAGAGGTTCGCAATCGGTTATTGTCGCCGATATGATCGTCGGTTCTTTAGCGGATATGTCGCGCTCGCATATGACAACGAGTTCCTTGCATTCATGTCTGTCGCCTATGGCTATTATTCGGCTCACATTTGAGATCTCGCTCAGGGTGTGTTTGATGTCCAGCATTGGCGACGCCTTGATGATGACTTTAGGCGCAACGGTAAGCATCTGAGGCAGAATGGCTGTCACATCGGGTGAGCAGTCGGCAAGCGCAAATAGCCGTCGGCCGTGGGATCCGCGTCTTGCCGGATCGATGAAGATTGCATCGAAGCTGTCGGGTTGAGAACTGTTGAGAAACTCAACGCTGTCACCTTCGAGGACCGTTATGTTGTTCAGACCGAGCAGTGATGCGTTATGGGCAGCACATGCGGCTGTGGTCGGATTGATTTCCAGCGCAGTCACGCAGGAAGCTTCCTGAGCGATATGGAAGGTGTCTATTCCGAGGCCGCATGTCATGTCGAGTACTCTTTGTGCCGGGGTACAAAGTTGTGCATGGAAAGACGCTAATGCATCGGAGGTCGCTTGTTCGGAAGACAAGACCGACGGGAATCGGAAACGTGGCGCAGCGAGCAGGGTTTCGTGGAGTTTTCTTGTCGTGCGTTGGCGGCATTCGATCTGGTCGATCACGTCGGAAAACCCGGCTATGCCGCGGTTAGCCAGGCGCAGACGGTTGACATCCTCCAGGGCCAGTCGCTGGACTTCGTCCCACTGTGTATCTGTCAGGTTGATATTTTCCATTCAAGGTGTAGAATAATCCTCCGCAAGTTACAAAAAAAATGGCATTAGGCCATGCGGAATGCTTTTTTTTTGCTTTTCGGGAGCTGACATCGGACAGAGATCCGTAAAAACAGCTTTGGCATGGAATTTGTTATTCTGATTGTAGATTTGTAAATTTGCAATGAACAGAATTCTCCCCTGATGATAAAAACACCCCAACTCCAACTGATTGCCGGACGTATAAGCGACGCGCTTCAGAATTCAAGAATTTCCGAGGCGTTCTCGGAACTGACATCTATGGCGGAGGCGACTTCGGCTCCCTGGGCGATAAAGAATGAGATAGCCCGTCTGCAGGAAGGTTTCGGCTTTCTTCGAGAATATGCCGTCAGCGGTGTGGAAGATCCGAGCCGTGATGATATCCTTGCCGAAATCAAGGCCGGTATAATAACCCAGACAGAAGCAATTGTGCGACTTTCGATGATTGAAGAGTCTCCGAAGATCTATTTCAGCAATCTGCGTTATGAGAGGCTTCAGTCCGATTCATCAATTCCCGGATTGATTGGCGAGTTCACGGCGTTTAATTCGGCTCTCAGCATGATGACGTTCACTTCGCCCTCTGCGAAGTCCGACAATTTGAAAATGGAGAAAAACCGTCAGATGGATATGGCGCGTCGAATCTTCAATGTCATATGGACTGCATTTCCGCTCAAGCCGGATGACGCAACGGCAATTCGTTCGGTGCTCTCGGAAGAAACGATTCGTAGTGAGTTCCGCGAGCTTTTCCTAAGCGCGGTGATGCTTGGTGCCTTCGAGTTTTATGATGAGAGGCGGATCGTGTTGCTTGCTGAAACCTATCTGACCGCAACGGGCGATCTTGAGCTACGTGCTCTCGTGGGGCTGGTTCTTTCGCTTTGGATGCAGCGTGAGTCTCTCTCCGGAAAGTCTCTTAAAAATGTGATGGATTCTGTCCGGGAGAAGAAAGGGTGGGCCGATGATCTGAAGATGATTTTCCTTAACCTCGTGCGCACACGCGACACCGATCGTATTACCCGAACGATGAATGAGGAGGTCATTCCGGGAATGATGAAGCTTCGTCCGGAGATTTTTAGGAAGTTTTCGGGAAAGGACCTGTCGGACGAATTCGATCCGGAAGAGATGAACCCAGAGTGGGAATCGCTGCTTGAAAAATCAGGCATGGCAGACAAACTGAAAGCACTGAATGACCTTCAGTCTGAAGGTGGAGACGTCATGCATTCTACTTTCGCAGCCCTCAAGGGCTTTCCGTTTTTCCATCAGGTGCCGAACTGGTTTCTTCCGTTCTTTACGGAGCAGACAGATGTGGCAGATGTCCTGGCTGAGTCTGCCGACGATCTTGGCGAGCTCATCGCAATGATGCCGATGATCTGCGACAACGACAAGTATTCTCTGGTTATGTCAATGAGTCAGATGCCTTCGGCCAACCGCAGGATGATGGTGGAGCAATTCAAAATGCAGAACATCAATCTGTCGGAACTGCGCAATTCGCTTCTCAATCCTGAGATTGCAAGCCGAAGTAATCGTGCCAATGATATTATCCACGATTTCTATCGCTTTTTTACCCTTTTCCGTCGTAAATCGGAGTTTGTCAATCCGTTTGCAAAGCCGATCAATCTTGCTGCAGTCGGACTGCTCTCGCCTGACCTTGTCGACCGGGAGGCTCTGCAGGCAGTAGGGGAGTTTTATTTCAAGCGTGGCTACCACACAGAAGCGCTTGAGGTTTTTAGGCTGCTTCTGTCTGAGGATGGCGCAGCCTCGTTATGGCAGAAAGCGGGCTATTGTGAGCAGCAGTTGGGCAATATCACAGAGGCTCTTTCTCTTTACAGACGAAGTGAACTCCTGTCACCTCCCGGACAATGGCTTCGCCGACGGATTGCTTATTGCCTGAAGATGCTCGGGAAGCATGAGGAAGCCGTCGGATATTATAAAGAGCTCTCGGAAGAAAAGCCGCGCGATCTGGGTCTGGCTCTCAGTCTCGGTCATTGCTATCTTGCTCTCGGACGATTTTCGGAGGCCCTTCAGTGTTATTTCAAGGTTGAATATCTTGATGAAAACGGTTCGAAAGCGTTGCGCCCGATTGCGTGGTGTTCGTTTGTTGAGGGAGATTACGAGCGTTCTGAGAAGTATTATGCGAAAATTCTCGCCGGCGATCCTACGCCGACAGATTATCTCAATGTCGGCCATCTTTATCTCGTCAGAAGAAATTTCAAGGAGGCAGCCGGATACTATTCGGCCTATCTTCAGAAGGTTGGTGGCGATTCCGGAAAGCTATATGAAGCGGTAAGCGCTGACAAGGAATATCTCGCCAAGGCGGGGGTTGATCCGCTGCTCGTTTCGCTGGTTCTTGACAAGGCTGTTTTTCCTGCGTCATGATCCGGGACAGACGGAATGATGACTATTCACTCACTGTAATATAACTGAAACTAACGTATGATAAATCCGTTATTAAAACAATTCGATACGCCATTTTCTGCAACCCCATTTTCTGCAATCCGTAATGAGCATTATCTTCCGGCAATAAAAGAGAGCATTGCCAAAGCTCTCAAAGAGATAGACTCGATCGCGGAAAATGATCAGGCTCCGACTTTTGAAAACACAATCGTTGCTCTTGAAAGAGCCGGATCGGATCTGGAGCGTTCTCTGAATGTTTTCTTTCCGCTTCTTTCGGCGAATGCCGATGAAGAGATGATGAACATATCGCTTGAGGTGTCGCCGCTGCTTAGCGAGTACTCTGCCGCAATCTCTCTTAACCGGAAGTTGTGGGAACGTATCCGATCAGTCTATGATAAGAGGGGTTCTCTTGATCTTGGCGTTGAAGATTCAACTTTGCTTAAGGAAACATTCGACAGTTTTGCCCGCAGCGGAGCTCTTCTTGAGGGTGATGACCGCGAGGAGTTCAAACGCATAAAGGCAAGAATCAGTGAGCTGACAACGCTTTTTGGCCAAAATGTCCTTAAGGAGCTGAACACATATGAGATCTATCTTAAAGAAGAGGATCTTGAAGGACTGACGGAAAATCTGATTGAGGAGGCCGCTCACGCGGCGGCAGCAAAAAGGCGCGAGGGGGGATATCTCTTCACGCTTGCACAGCCAACCTATGTTGGTTTCATGAAATACTCCTGTCGCCGGGATCTTCGGGAGCGGATGTACAGACTATATACCGGAAGGAATATGTCAGGCGAGTTCTCTAACATCGAGATCATCAGAGAGCTGACGGCGCTTCGTTCATCTCTTGCCAGACTGCTTGGCCGGCCGACATATGCCCACTTCTCTCTTGAGCCGACGATGGCGGCAACGCCTGATCGTGTCATGGAGCTGTTGTCTTCGCTACGTGATGCCTATCGTCCGGCAGAACAGGCAGAGCTTGCAGAGCTCCGGCAGTTCGCTTCGACGCTTGAGGGAACGCCTGTTGAGCTAATGCCGTGGGATTACAGCTATTATAGCACTAAGCTGCGGAAAGCAAAATATGACTATAATGAAGAAGATCTTCGTCCTTATTTTAAGCTCGACAATTTGATTTCCGGAGTCTTTGGTCTTGCGACACGTCTTTACGGTCTGAATTTCGTAGAGACCTACAAAGTGGATCTCTATCATCCTGATGTCAGGGCTTATGAGGTGACAGATGGTGACGGAACTTACCTTGGACTTCTATATACGGACTTTTTCCCCCGCGAGAGCAAACAGGCGGGAGCCTGGATGACGGAGTTCAAGTCCCAGTGGTTTGAGCAGTCAGGGGAGAATTCGCGTCCCCAAATCTCGATTGTGATGAATTTCACGAAACCGACGCCGACAAAGCCCTCTCTGTTGACTCCGGGTGAGGTCAGAACGTTCCTGCATGAATTTGGACATGCCCTCCACGGACTTCTTTCGCAGACTAAATATGCATCTTTATCGGGGACGAATGTTCGTCGTGATTTTGTGGAACTCCCGTCGCAGTTTAATGAGAACTTCCTGACGAATAAAGAGTTTCTTGATGGATTTGCTTTCCATTTTGAAACCGGCGAACCGATCCCGTCCGAGTTGGTCGACAGGCTCATTGCTTCGGAGCAGTTTGGTGCAGCATATGCATGTATGCGTCAGCTCTATTTCGGTTTTCTCGATATAGCGTGGCATTCAATAGATTCACCGGTGGAAGATGTGTGTCGGTTTGAAGCAGATGCGACGGAGTCTGTAAAGGTGTTCGAGCCTATCGACGGATCGCTCGTTTCGCCTCAGTTCAGCCATATTTTCGCCGGAGGCTATGCTGCGGGCTATTATAGCTATAAATGGGCTGAAGTTCTTGATGCGGATGCGTTTGATAGGTTCCGTTGTGATGGGATCTTTAATCAGGCGACAGCTTCGTCGTTCCGCCGAAATATTCTTGAGCGGGGGGGTACTGAGAACCCAGACACGCTCTATCGCCGTTTTCGTGGGCAGGAGCCGTCCATAACCGCGCTTCTACGTCGGGACGGAATCATCAAAGGTAGCTGATCTGCGACAGATAAATGCAAATTATGATGCGTCAGGTTCAACAAGAATCCTGACGCATCATCGTTTTTGTCGGGCAGATATGTGACATCAAATAAATCAAGAGGCAGACCAATGAAGGCCTGCCTCTCGTATTTCTGCATGTTCCGAATTGATTCGGAAGTTATTTTTTGCGACGGTTACCGTAACGGCTCATGAACTTATCTACGCGACCTGCGGTGTCAACGAGTTTCTGCTTGCCGGTGAAGAAGGGGTGAGATGAGCTGGTGATTTCAAGTTTTACCAAAGGATAGGTCACGCCGTCAACGTCAATTGTTTCTTTAGTTGCAATTGTTGAACGGGTAATGAAGATTTCTTCATTCGACATATCTTTGAACACAACTTCGCGATAGTTGGAGGGATGAATATCTTTTTTCATTTTGAAAAACGGTTAGTCTGCTATTATTCAATTTGTTAAAACTACGCTGGTAAGGCGATAATTTGTAATGGCTTGCAAAGTTAGCTATTATTGTTGTAACTGACAAATATACGGAGCTAAAAATCAAAGAAAAATCGGGAAGAAGTTGTAGCTGCGATTGCGTGGCTGCTGCTTCTCCCGATTTTTCAGTTTGTCTGTCAGTCTGCAAATTCAACAAGGGGAGCGTCTGTTCCGACAACATCGTCGGTTTTAACGAATACGCGTTTGACAACTCCGTCTTTGGGCGATTCAACGTCGTTTTCCATTTTCATGGCCTCGTAAACGAGTAGAACCTGTCCTGCTTTTACTTTGTCACCTGCTTTTACATTGACTTCGATCACGCGGCCTCCCATCGGAGCAGAGAGGACTTCGCCAGTGATCGGTTCTTCAGGCTGTTTCTGAGCCTCTTCTTTGGCCTTTTGGGCAGCTGCTTCTTTAGCCTGTGCGTCCTGACGGGCGTTGAATTCTTCAGTGCGGCGACGGCGCAGGAATCCGTTGGCGACAGAGGGCAGGAGCTGAAGCAGGAGATATTCCTCATCGTTTGAGGCAAGATTGACTCCTCCGAGATCGGCGACAACGGGGTTCTCGGGCTGGCGATATGAGTTTACATCGTAGGGATGTTCGGTTGCGTCGCCTGTGATCTGTTCGCGGAAGGCTGGATCAACAGGTACGGGGGTGTGTCCGTATTCTCCCTTGACGAGCGAGATGAACTGGTTAGAGGCATTGGAATAGTCGGGATTGCCCTTTTTGCGGTCCATTGCGAGGCTCACTGCCTGGCTTCCGACGATCTGGCTTGTGGGTGTCACGAGGGGTACCAGACCAGCGTCGCGGCGAACTTTCGGGATGAGGCGCATTGCGTCATCAAGAAGGTCGGAAGCGCCGAGAGTCTTAAGCTGTGCAACCATATTTGAGTACATTCCACCGGGAACTTCAGCGTTCTTTACGAGCTCGTTGGGTTTGGGGAACTGGAAATATGCTTCGATGGCGTGGCATGCGGCAAGAAGACCTTCTTCGTCGTTGGCTTTCGCGCAGGCGATTGCCTTGTCGAACTCTTCCGAGATGTGGGCGGGAAGTGTGTCTGTGAGGGGATTGAAGGCAATAGGCATGTGGTCGGCAAGGTCGAACTGCTTGAGCTCTTTGCGGGCTGTCAGAAGTTCGTCGCGAATTGCACCGACAGCTTCCATGTTGACTTCGACTTCGATCCCAAGACGATTGGCGAAGACGTAGATGAGTTCGAGTGCAGGAGCTGCAGAGCCACCGCCGAACCACCAGATGTTGGTGTCAAGAATGTCAACGCCGTGGATCAGGGCCATTACCGAAGAGGCAAGACCGTAGCCGGGAGTACAGTGGGTGTGGAAGTCGACGGGAACGGAAAGGTTGGCTTTCAGTTTAGAGATGATTGAAGCGGCGCGTAAGGGGTTTACCAGACCGGCCATGTCTTTGAGCGTGATGATCTTTGCTCCAAGACGTTCCATCTCCATGGCTTTTTCTACGAAATATTCATCTGTGAAGATCTTTTCGGGTGCGGCTGGCTTCGATCCGAGGAGGTTTTTGAGGCGTGCGGCAAAGCCGGAGGGTTTTGCCGGTTCTTCTTCTTTGGGATCAACGGTGTAGCAGACAGCGCCGTCGGCGATTCCTCCGAGAGAGTTGATCATTTTGATCGAATCACGGACGTTGTCGATGTCGTTGAGTGCGTCGAAAATACGCATGACGTTAAGGCCGTTTTTGATTGCTTCCTTATAGAAGCCTTCAAGAACACTGTTGGGGTAGGGCACATAGCCGAAAAGGTTGCGTCCGCGGGAAAGGGCGGAAAGCAATGATTTGCCTTTCATGGCTTCGCTTGCTTTGCGGAGGCGATTCCAGGGCGATTCGTCAAGGTAACGCATCACAGAGTCGGGCACAGCTCCACCCCAGACTTCCATTATATAAAAACCGGCGTTCTCGTAGAGGGGGAGAAGGCGGTCGATGGTCGATTGACTCATACGTGTTGCAAACAGCGACTGCTGTCCGTCACGCATTGTAAGGTCTCTGATTTTTAATTTGCGGGGTTCCATACAATCTGATTTTTGTGGTATAATGTTGGAATATTGTTCTATAGCGGCCGCGTTGGCGCTGAATGTAAGCGCGTCGGCGACTTGGTTGAGTTGTCTGTATTAAAAAACAATGGTGCAAATTTACGATAATTTGCACCATTATGGAAATTTTTCCGTAATTTTCTGTCGTTATTTCTTCTCGCTTTTCTCGACGCTTTTCTCGAATGTCAGGGAATTGCCGGCTGTCTCGTCTGAAACGGCGGCGGCGATTACCTCTGAAATGTCGTCGGTGTAGATGAAATCAAGTCCTGCGAGATAGGCCGGCTCGATCTCTTCGATATTTTTCCGGTTGCGCGATGACATGATGATTGTGGTGATACCGGCGCGTTTAGCCGCAAGAATCTTTTCTTTTATGCCACCGACGGGAAGCACTTTGCCGCGGAGGGTTATTTCTCCGGTCATGGCGATTCCGGGATTGATTTTACGGCGTGTCATTGCTGAGACAATCGAGGTCACCATCGTGATTCCGGCCGAGGGGCCGTCTTTGGGGATGGCTCCTTCCGGAACATGGATGTGGAGGCTGTATTGCTCGAAAACGCGAGTGTCTATTCCGAGTTCGTCGGCATGGGCGCGGACATATTCGAGGGCAATCTGTGCTGATTCCTTCATTACGTCACCAAGGTTGCCGGTCAGCGTGAGGCGAGGGGCTTTCGACCGGGACAGCGACGACTCGACATAGAGGATTTCCCCGCCAACGGATGTCCAGGCCAGCCCGGTGACGACTCCCGGATAGTCATTTCCTTCATACATGTCTTTGGTATAGGTTTCGACGCCGAGGGCCTCCTTGACGGTGGCAGGGGAGACGGTCCGCTTGAATTTGCTATTGCTCATTTTTTTGACAAGGCTCTTTCGCACTATCTTTGCGAGGCTCTTTTCAAGCTGGCGGACGCCGCTCTCCGATGTGTATCCTTCGATTGCGAACCGGATTGCCTCATCGGTGAATTTCAATCCTTTCGGAGTGAAGCCATGCTTTTCAAGAAGACGTGGGATCAAGTGGCGCTTCGCTATTTCAATCTTTTCCTCAAGCAGATAGCCGGAGATGTCTATGACTTCCATGCGGTCAAGAAGAGGTCGGGAGAGGGTTGACAGGGTGTTGGCCGTAGCGATGAAGAGGACTTTGGAAAGATCGTAGTCTACATCGACATAGTTGTCGTGGAAGTGGCAGTTCTGCTCCGGATCGAGCACTTCAAGAAGTGCTGCTTCAGGATTTGTCCGCTTGTCCGATGCGATTTTGTCAATTTCGTCAAGCAGGAGCACCGGATTTGAGGTTTCGGCACGCCGCAGAGCCTCGATGATGCGTCCGGGCATGGCTCCGATGAATGTTCGGCGGTGGCCGCGGATTTCCGCTTCGTCATGAACGCCTCCGAGCGAAACACGCTGATAGGCGCGGCCGAGAGCCGAGGCTATCGAACGCCCAAGGGAGGTCTTGCCGACTCCTGGAGGGCCGACGAGGCAGATGATAGGGTTGTTGCCATCGGGACGACTGAGCATCACGGCGATCTGCTCGATGATGCGTTCCTTGACTTTCTGGAGGCCGAAGTGGTCGCTGTCGAGGATTTTTGTCGCTCTGTCGAAATCGGTCTCAGTCGGAGAAAATTTGCCCCAGGGGAGCGATAGCAGCAGGTCAAGGTAGGAGTACTGGACGGCATAGTCCGGCGACTGGGGATTGTAGCGTGTCAGTTTCTGGAGCTCCCGGTCGAATACTTTGCGGATTTCTTCGCTGAGATTGAGCTCGTCGGCGCGGCTCTGGAAGCCTGTCACGTCATCGTCGTTGTCGCCGTAGAGTTCCTGACGGATGGTTTCCATCTGCTGCTGGAGGTAGACCTGACGCTGATTTTCAGTCATGCTTGCGCGAGTCCGTTCGCTGATGTCCTCGCGGATCGAGAGAAGCATTTCCTGCTCTTTCAGGAGTTTGAGGAGGGCCTGTCCGCGCATTGACGTCAGCGACTGCTTCAGGAGGGATATTTTCATCTGTGTGGCAAATGGAATGTGGGTTGCCACCATATTGATGATGAGCGTCGGATCGTTGATGTTTTCAAGGCTGACGGCAAGCTCCTGGGCGGCACCCTCTGCGCTGCGGAACAGCGAGAGTGCGCTCTGTTTGACCATGTCGCCGGTTACGCTCAGCTTGGTTTCGTCCTCTTCCGGATCGCTGGGCAGGATTTGCGCGCAGACTGAGTCGGGTGTTGTTCCGGGTGCGGAAGCGTAGACCCTCTCTCCTGAATGAAGAATGGCGGTGTGGTTGCCGTCGGGCAACTCGAAGACTTTTATTACGTGGGCGAGTACGCCGGTGTTATATATTTCAGAAGGGAGCTTCGGCTGTTCTGTGTTGGGACTGCGCTGGCAGAAAACACCGATGACGCTATGGTTCTTTTCTGCATCGCGGGCAATGTTCAGTGATGATTCCCGTCCGAGGACGATGGGGAAAGTTACATCAGGGAACATCACAAAGTCCCGGGTCGGAAGAATTGGAAGATTGTTCGGGTCGAAATCCCAGTTCCGTGGGCGGGATTCGCTTATGTCGATATGTCCGAGCGACACGATAGGCTTTTCGTTCATTCTTTTTTGTTACACGCGGTTAGAAAAATGCTGAGCCTCGTCAGAGGCCATAGCTGTCTCGTATTATAATTATAGTATATAACATACGAGAAAACGGTTGGTCCAGTCAGAAGGCTCTTCGGATCAGAATGAGATTCCGAATGGATAGCAGATGTTACTGCAAAAACGATGCCAAAGTTACGAATTTTAGCGCAATTGGCCAACATGACGCCCTTTCCCGACCACGGCAGACGCATCTTAAATAAACTTAACGGCAGTTTACCAATATAAATAGT
>CAJUHM010000035.1 GCA_910586475.1 uncultured Muribaculaceae bacterium
GCCGCCGTATGCGCAAAAAGGTCCGGCCGAAACCGACCGGACCAAAATACGGCAAGGAGCACCTTGACATTTTGCTTTTTTCTATTTCTAAAGTCGGCGAACAATCGTCAGCCCGTCGCGAACAGGAATCATACAGACCTCCACACGCGGATCATTCGCGACAAGATCGTTGAACTTCATGATTCCGACCGACTGACCGTCTGTAGGAGGAGGAACCGATGCGACCTTTCCATCCCAAAGCGTATTATCGGCGATAAGATAGCCGCCGCGACGCAGACGAGGAAAAATCATCTCGTAATATTCCGGATAACTCCGCTTGTTGGCATCCATGAAAACCATGTCCCACTCCCCTTCAAGACCACCGACAATCTCCAGTGCGTCACCGATATGCAGCCTTATACGGTCAGAGTAGCCGGCCTTTTCGAAACGCTCCGTAAGCTCGTCGGCAAGCTCATCGTCAAGCTCGATTGAATCAAGCACCGCACCATCCTCAAGTCCTTCGGCAATACAGAGAGTCGAATACCCGGTAAAAGCTCCTAACTCCAGCACCCTTCGCGGGCGGATCATAGTAGTCAGCATCTTAAGCAGACGCCCCTGCACATGACCCGAACACATGCGCGGATAGAGATGATGCGTGTGGGTGTAGCGGAATGTCTCCTGAAGTATTTCAGGCTCAGCGCTTATGTGCGCGGCTATATAGTCGTCGAGAGCCTCCATGGGATTCGGGATGTTTGATTGATTGTTTCTGATAAAATCTCAACACACTCGCGCGGATAATCTCCCTGCGCCGTCTCTCCGCAAAGGAGAAGCCGGTCGAAACCCTCCGCGACAGCCAATGCTATATCGCTCAGTTCCGCACGCGTAGGTGTTTGTTTCGTCAGCATTGATTGCAGGATCTGCGTCGCAAGAATTGTCGGCTTACCCTTTTCCGCCGCCAGCATTGCCACACGGAACTGGACACCCGGAATCTCCGGAAGAGCTATCTGCGTCCCGAGATCTCCGCGGGCCACAAGCAGTCCGTCTGCCTCATCGGCTATCGACTCGAGATTGCGCAATCCCTCGAGGCATTCAATCTTGGCATACAGACTGATATGGGAGTCCCCGAGCAAAGCGCGCACTTCAAGCAGGTCGGCGGCCGATCTGACAAATGAATGAGCGATCATATCGATTCCTGTCTCGACCGCAAGAAGAATATTTCTGCGGTCACGCTCACTGACAGCCGGAAGCGAAGGGATCTCCACACCCGGAAAAGCGACCGTCTTTCGGGAATCCATAACGCCGTGATTCAAAGCCCGGCAACGGATCTTCGTCCCGTCGACCGACCGAACCTCAAACCTCAGCTCTCCATCATCGAAAAGAATCTCCTGACCCGCTCTCAGATACTGTTCAACGCCCGCAGCTGCAATAAAGACATGTCCCGCCGCAGACTCTTCCGAACCTGATTCAAAGCAGACCTCATCGCCCGCCGCGACCATGACAGGCGAGGGCAGGGCAGTAGTGCGGATTTCAGGCCCTTTCGTATCCATCAGAATCTTGATATCGGCATCTACGCCGCGGATCACATCGACCATATGCCGAAACGTATCAGCGTCGACATGAGCCGAATTGATCCGGACACTCTCCATGCCCGCATCGCGAAGCGAACGGATAAATTCCGCCGTACAACGCACATCGGCCACTGTGGCCATAACAGAATGTTTTTTCATTCCTCTTTATTGTTTACACGGTTTTTTTACCAGACTGCGTCTTGGAATTTCTCTGAAATCGTTCTATGAAAGCCTCGGCTGCAAGACGGTAACTGTCAGTCCCGAAACCGGCTACAACACCGAGACAGACCCCGCCGATCAGAGACGTCCTGCGGATTGGCTCCCTCGAAGCCACATTACTCAGATGGACCTCGATGACCGGAACCTCAATCGAAGAGATCGCATCAGCGATCGCAAGAGAGGTATGCGTATAGGCGCCCGCATTGAGAATAATCCCGTCGCAACCCGCCGGATCCGTCCCGCAACGATGCAGTTCGTCGATTATACCACCCTCATGATTGCTCTGATAGTAATCTATCGAAACTTCCGGAAAACGCCGGCGAAGCCCGTCCAGACAGCTCTCCATCGACTCGTAGCCGTAGATCTCCGGTTGCCTGCGCCCGAGCAGATTCAGATTCGGACCGTTGATAATCAATAATTTCATAAATAAATCGTCAAAATTATATGAAAGTCCCGTTTGCTCACACGATCGCATCGAGTTCAGACGCGGGAAGAGTCACCAGACACCACACCGAGACATGCGACATCACCATCAGAGCCAGAAGCACCCACGAAAGGGCAGGGCGTTGGGGATAGCACTGCCAGGCAAGCCACGCCGCAACAAGACAGTAGAACGGATAGATCCAGATCAGCGTCCTGATCGTCTGGACATCCGGTGCTGAGACAAGCAGATAAGGAAACTGAAAAACCGGAAACAGCAGGATTATGATCACACCCACAACCCATTTCGGCGTTTTTGGAAGATTCGACATCATAGATCTTTACCCTTATTTTTCTGTTCCTTATAAGCTCTGACAGTTTCACGCAGCCCCTCTTCAAGAGCGAAACGGCATGTGAAGCCGAAATCTGCGACCGCATCGCTGACATCGCAATTCCAGTTGCGCTGCTTCATTATCTTGAATTTGTCGCGGTTGAGTGTCGAAGGATTTCCCTTCAACGTGCCCCAGCGCTCCGCTGCGACAGATGCCGCATAGACAACCCACAGCGGCAAGCGGACTGGCACCACCCAGCGTCCGCCGAGCAGCTTCGAGACTATGCGGCGGAACTCCTTCTGGGAATATGCGCGCGGCTCAGAGATGATATATTTATTTTTCAGTGTTTTATCCGACTGTAGAGCATCGAAGATTGCTCCGACAAGATCTTCGACATAGACAAACGTCAGCATCTGTTTTCTGAAACCGATCCCGAAGTCAAAATGTCGGTCAATCGACTCGATCATCATCAGATAATCCTTCTCGTGAGGACCATAGACTCCCGTCGGACGGAAAATTATCCACGGAACATCCGGACATGTCTGCAAAAACGTCTCTGCCTTGATCTTCGAGACACCGTAACGGGTATTGGGCTGCGGTATCGAGGTAGACGAAAGGGGTTCATAACCCTTCTCGTCGCCTGGGCCCAGCGCACTCAGCGAACTCATGTAGAGAAACTTTTCCGGAAGGAGCGACTTATTCCGAAGAGCCTCTACAAAATCACAGAGATATAGATAGTTGATACGGTTGAAATCGGCAAAGTTAACACACTTGGTCGCACCGAGATTATAGACGATATAATCCCACCGGTCTCCCTCCGGCAGAGCCCGGCTAAGCCCGTCGGCAAGCGCTTTATCGTTGTCATAGTCAAGCACAACAAAATGAAGCCGGCTGTCTGTCAGATAACGGCGCGATGTCGTCTCGCGCACCGCAACCCACGTCTCATAACCACGACGCAGCGACTCTTCGGCAATGAATCCGCCGATAAAACCGCCCGCGCCGACTATCAAAACTTTTTTCTGTCGGGGAGTGTTTTGTTCCATAACTGCAAATTTAGGCAATATTTGGCAGATTTTTTTTAATTTTGTAATCGAAAAACAAATAGCCGTACAAAAAAACGCTTGTGCATCTCGATCATCTTTCTCTGACAAACTTCAAGAACATAGAGGAAGCCCACCTCGACTTCTCCCCGAAAATAAATTGTTTTCTGGGAAACAACGGCATGGGCAAAAGCAACCTGCTCGACGCGATCTTCTATCTCAGTTTCTGCCGGAGCTTCTCCGGTGTGACTGACAGAATGCTGATTCGCAGAGGTGAAGACTTCGCGATCGCACGCGCCAGATACTCCCGACGTGACTCTGTCGAGGAGCTGACTCTCGGACTTTCCGGAGGTAAGCGGAAAAGCCTAAAACGCGGTGGCAAGGAATACTCACGGCTGAGCGACCACATCGGACTTTTCCCGATTGTAATGTCTGCTCCTCAGGACATCGACCTGATTAGGGGAGCGGGTGAGGAACGGCGACGCTGGATGAACATGGTCATCTCGCAAAGCGACAAACGCTATCTCGACGCCCTCATACGCTACAATGCCGGTCTCGAACAGCGAAACCGGATGCTGCGCGACGGAATTGTGGACCACACTCTCTACGAAGCTCTCGAAATAACAATGGAAATGGCGGCCACCTACATCCATTCGATACGTTCCCGCTGGGTCAGTGAACTCAGCCGCCTGACTGACCGTTATTACTCTGCGATTGCCGGCGATGATGCCGAAGAAGTAAGCCTCTCTTTCCGAGGTTCACTCGACGCTCCGGAAGCCGGCTGCGAAAAAAGTCTGATTAAGATGCTCGACAGCGCCAGACGTCATGACGAAATAGTCCGCCACACTTCTGTCGGACCGCATCGAGACGACATCGACATAAACCTCGAAGGCATGTCAATGCGACGCACCGGTTCGCAAGGCCAGTGCAAGACATTCACGACCGCACTGCGCCTCGCACAGTACGATTTTCTACGTGAAGCCTCCGGACTCCGACCGATGCTGCTGCTCGACGACGTTTTTGACAAACTCGACAGCTCTCGCGTCGAACGCATTATGACGCTCGTGACTGGCAACGAATTCGGTCAGATCTTCGTCACCGACACCAACCGCAAACACCTCGACGAAATAATGGCACACACGGCCGGAAACTACTCGATGTGGAGCGTCCGACACGGAAGATTCACTCCGATACTCTCCCCAACTGACGATCAACCGACGATATGAAACGAACTGAACCCAAAACCATTGCCGAAATTATCCGCGAAGGAATCCAGCAAGTCGGACTGAGCTCGACAGTAGCCGAACAGCGCGCATGCTACATCTGGCCTGAAATCGTCGGTCCCGGAATAAACCGCTACACGTTCAAACGCTACGTTGACCGGGGCGTCCTCCACATCTACCTGACATCTGCAGCACTCAAAAACGAACTCTCGTTCAACCGGAGCTCGCTCGTCGACCAGATCAACAGAGCCGTCGGTTCAGACGCCATCACCTCAATCGTTTTCCACTGAAATCAGTCTTCTTTAATCATTTAACCCACAATGACCGCACCAACATATCTTCCCTCTGACAATCCGCGTGTCACACCTGCCGACCATCCCTTCCGATTCTGCCTCCCAGTCCAGATCAGATTCTCTGACATCGACATGCTCGGACATCTCAACAACAATGTCTATCTGACATTCATGGATCTCGCAAAAATCGAATACTTCTGTGCCGTCAACGGCGCTCCCGTCTCTGTCCATGACCTCTGCATGGTCGTTGTTAACGTCAACTGCGACTTTGTTTCACCAACTTTCCTCGGCGACAGCATCGAAGTCTGGACACGCACCACCCACATCGGCGAGCGCAGCGTCAGACTCGAACAGCGACTGGTCGATCGAAACACCGGTGAAACCAAATGCGTTGCCCGGACCGTAATGGCCGGTTTCGACCCGAAGACAATGACAGGCATCCCCATACCCGAACGTTGGGTCGGAAAGATTGAGACTTTTGAGCAACGGACTTTCGTAGATTGATCTCCACATGCTACAGACTGTCAGAGAATTCCTTGCACAATCAATATCCGGGCCCGGCTCCGGTGTGCTGATCGACGCCATCCTCCTTCTCGGCATCGCACTGACCGCAGTCATAACATTCTTCATCGTTAAGGCTCTTCTCTATCTCCTCGATTCAGTAGTCAGGAACACAGCGACCACATGGGACGACGACCTCTTCAACCACAGACTCTTCAGCGGCGTGGCTCAGCTCGCTCCCGCCCTGCTGATCAACTGGATGCTCCCAAACCTGTTCGAAGAAACCGACCCGCTTAATCACTGGTGTCGCGTCACAACGTCGTTCTACATCGTCTGGGCAGTTGTCCACATCATCAATGTAACCCTATCTAACCTCTACAACGCTCTTGCCAGCCGTCCCAAGCTTAAAGCCTTCGCAATCAAGGGAGTCTTCCAGATGGGCAAACTGATTTCTATAGCCCTTGGCGCGATTGTGGCAATCAGCCTTCTGATCGGCAAGACCCCTCTGGCGATCATAACGACAATCGGAGCTTCTGCTGCCGTCCTGATGCTTGTCTTCCGCGACACTATTCTCGGACTTGTCGCGTCAGTTCAGCTGACAGCAAACGAGATGCTCCATCGCGGCGACTGGATCTCTGCACCGAAATATGACGTCAACGGAGAGGTGATCGATGTCTCGCTGACAACAGTAAAAGTCCGGAACTGGGACAATTCAGTCTCGACTATCCCTCCCTATTCGCTCATCTCTGACTCTTTCCGCAACTATCAGGCAATGCGCGATTCCGGAGGACGAAGAATCGAACGCTCCATTCTGATCGACCTGTCAACCGTACGCTTCCTCACTTCCGAAGAAGTCGACAGACTTGCAGCCGACGGATTTGTCAATACAGAAACAGCCACCGGACCACATCCCCATAACAATCTGACACTTCTCAGACGTTACCTCGAAAACTATGTCGCCGAAGCCTCATTCGTACGCCACGACATGACCCACATGGTCCGCGAGATGGAGCCGACACCAAACGGCCTGCCCCTACAGATCTACTTCTTCACACCGACAACCGAATGGGTAGCCTTCGAAAAAGTCCAGAGCGACTTCATGGACCACGTCTACTCTATTGTACGTGCATTCGGACTGTCTCTGTTCCAGTCGCCCGCCGGCAGCGACATTGCACGTCTGAACCAACAAAACCGCTCCCTTGTTTAATTTTGTGCAGGCGACAGCCCTCTTTTCTCATATCCAAATTTCTATAAAAACATTCTATCAGTTATGTCATTTCTCAAAGATTTTAAGGAATTTGCCATGAAAGGCAACATCATCGACATGGCAGTCGGTGTAATCATCGGAGGCGCATTCGGCGCAATAGTCAGCTCCCTCGTCAATGACATCATCATGCCGGTGGTTTCTATCGCAACCGGCGGCGAGGGTCTCAAAAACCTGAAATACGTCATAGTCCACGCCAAAGACGCAGCTCCCGGAGTGGCAGCCGTCCAGGAAGTAGCCATCAACTACGGCAACTTCATCATGAACGTCGTCGACTTCCTGATCATCGCGTTCAGCATCTTTGTTGCTCTACGCATCATTCTGAAATTCAAAAAGAAAGAGGAAGAAAAACCGGCCACGGCACCCGAACCCACTAAAGAAGAGATCCTTCTGACCGAGATCCGCGATCTTCTAAGACAGCAGGCCGACAACGGAAAGAACAGATAAACTGATCTATTTACGGCCGAAATCGGCTGGTATCTCACCCCAGCGCTCTGTGTCCCATTTGACAATGGGATTAGTATAGGTGTGGTTCTGCAGCCACACCTCTGCGCGCGAAACAAGCTCTCTGATCCGCTGGTTTTCTGGGGTAGTAGCGATCGTTGTCTTAGCCTTACGGTTCCTGACCCACGCCATCGCGGTCTTCGAGTCCGAATAGATCGTCACATTGCCGCGTCCTGATTTAGTCAACATGGCAAGCGCATGGACTATCGCCAGAAACTCCCCCATGTTGTTTGAGCCCCCTGCAAGCGGCCCGACATGAAAGATCTGTTCACCCGTCTCGATGTCGACTCCGCGATATTCGACAGGCCCCGGATTCCTGCTACACGCGGCATCGACCGCAATCGCTCCGCGGACAATTTCCGGAATAGCGCTATAGTTCACAATCACAGGCTGTTTGCGGCTACCCATAGCCCTAAAGATATTGAGATACTCCTGCGGATTGCCGCGGTAGGCTGCAACCGCCTCTTCCTGAGAGTCGAAACTCTTGAAGCGCGCACCGGCAAACCCTTCCGTCTGCAGACGGCATTCTTCCCATGAATCATAAACTCCCGGCGAATGGCCGGCCCAGACGACATAAAATTTTCTACGAGCCATAATTTTTCAGAACGTTACGATAGTGTCAGGAATATACGGATATCTACTGCCCGGCGTCCCACCATCTCGGCAACCTTTCGGTTGACAACCTTTCCCAGAAAGGTAAACGTCGCTGCCTGAAGTCCCGAATGAAGGTTCAGGGCATTTGTCACACCGTCGCAATCGACAAGCTGGCTGAACATCGTTGAAAACGTGTTGCTGAGCGCCATGGCAGCCGTGCGGGCCACTGCGCTGCCGGCATTGACATAACAGGCCCTTGAAGGCTCTGTCGGAGAGATGTCGAGCGGCGAGGCAAGTGCCAGATCGACTGTAGGCAATGAGGGAAAGGCCACTCCGGGATCTTCGCTGAGATCAAAAATAATCAGACCGCGCTTCATATCGGATATCGATTCGCAATCAAAGACAGGGGACTGGCTGACTGACGTGTAGATCAGCACATCGGCAGTGCGCAACGCATTAGCCATCACGCGCGGATGCATCGCCGAAGCAACCACAGACGGTCCGAGAAGACGGGTGGCCTCACGCAGACGATAAACGTCATTGTCGAACATTCTGACAAGCGCCCCTGCACCTGTCGCCGAACGCGCCGCAGCACATGCAGCAATACCGCTTCCGATTATCATTACTTCACACGGTCCCACTCCGGCTACTCCGCCCAGCAGAATACCCTTTCCATGAACAGAGTCCGCAAGAAATGACGACGCCCTGGCCATCGCAGCACGCCCGTCGACCTCATCAAGAATATCCGCAAAGGGGAGGTTGCCTCGCTCGTCACGGATCAGATTGACAGCCACGGAAATGATATGCCGGTCGAGAAGAGCGACAACTGTGTCGCGATTGACCCGCATCGGAGTCAGAAGCGTAAGAAGGAGAGCTCCGCGACGCATCTGCCTGACATCCATCGGATGAAGATCGGCAAGATGAATGACGATGTCACTGCCAAGCACCTCTCCGCGCGAGGTTATTCTGACCCCGGCTGCAGCATACTGATTGTCAGTATAGTGGATCGTGTCAGCAGCTCCAGACTCCATTCTGACCGTAAAGCCTTGCTCGACAAGCATTCTCGCGCCTTCGGGAGTCAGAGGGAAGCGACGCTCCGACAAATCATTGCATTTAGGCAGGCCGAGTGAAAAAAGTCTCCGGCGTGATGCGAGTGCGGAAGGCTGCTCAAGAGTGGCCATATTCGGATCTAAGGAATGGATCATAACGAGTTAGCTTTTTTGATGGAAGGCAAGTTGAAACGCTCCATGAATCGTCTGACAGAACTGTCTATCTCCTCCTGTGAATCGAGAAAATCCGAACAGAATCTGACCGATGCTCCCGAATAGAACGACATCCGGCTTTCGAGCGCCTTCCGGATATAGGCGTCGAGTTCCTCATCCGACATCGACGCTATCAGCGGACGGCGCCGGCGTCCGAGTTTGAGACGCTGCAGAAGCTTTTCATGGGAAGTCTCGAGCAAAACTGTCAGTCCTGCGAGATTCATCCGCTCCATATTATCGTAGAAACAGGGAGTTCCGCCTCCGCAGGCAATAATGACATCCTCGAAATCACTGACCTCATGCAACATCCGGCGCTCCATATCACGGAAGCCGTTTTCACCGCATTCCGCAAACAGATCGCGGATATTCCTGTGGAAACGTGTTTCGATATAATTATCGAGATCTATGAAACCGAGGCCGGACGCTTTGGCAAGGGCCCGACCGAGAGTGGATTTACCGCTCCCCATGAATCCGATGAGAAAAACAGGCTTCATTTCAACTATTAACTACCTGCAAAGATAACTTTTTATCGCCACATTTCCGCCGCATTGAGATGAGTTTTTCGTTTCTCAAACCCACATTACGGCTTGAAACAGTTTCTAAGTACAAAACAGGCATCTCATGCCTGAATTTAGCTCTTATTCACTCAAAGAGATGTTTTCGAGGGATTTATGAAGACTTACGCAGGGGAGTGATGCGGGCATCGTGACCGGGAAAACCTCCATAAAGTTCCGGAAAGAACCTTTGAGAGTATAAATTATTATATTTTCTATTTGCCTGTCCGCGTCAAACCCAGACATTCTCTAAGATTGTCGCCACAGTTATCAGTGATCCAGGCTACCGGGCGTCCCAGATTCTCCGCAACCGCTGCCGCAACTGCCTCGATTCCAGTTTCAGAGTCGTCTGTTTCAATCAGCAGCCTGTCAGCGGGTATCTCCTTCAAAGCATCCGCATTAAACTTCGGACCGACAGAGAGATAAAGTCCCGCAGAGATGAGCAGCCGGGCCATTTGCGGTTTGCCCCGGAAGCCGTGGATGATCCACGGCTGGCGCGGACGCACTTGCCTGCGGATCGCCAACAGAGATTGGAATGCTTTGACGCAATGTACAAGAAGCGGCTTTTCAAAACGCTCACTCAGATCGATCTGACGACGGAAAACCTCTGTCTGAACATCTGACGAAGGTCCTCTCAGAGCATCGAGGCCTGCCTCGCCTAAGGCCTTGACACACGGCTTCTTCAGCATTTCCTCAAGACACCCGAAATCTGCGTCGGTGGAATACCACGGATGAATTCCGGCCGAAAAAACAAAGCCGGAAGGAAGACTCTCGCCCGGATAGCGGTTAACGAGTGCATCACAGCGCAAAAAATGGGAGTGGGCGTCAATCAGTCTCACGGCACGGGGTCATAGCCGCTTCCTCCCCAGGGATGGCAGCGGAGAATTCTTTTCAATGCCAGCCAGCTGCCGTATATGACACCATGCCGCATAATAGACTCTACGGCATACTGACTGCATGTCGGGGTAAACCGGCATGCATTCGGCAACATAGGCGAAATGCAAAGCTGATAGAAGCGGATTGGAAGAATAAACAGACGGCGGATCATAACTTCTTCATATGACAGGCTTATCTCCGGCAGAATTGCTTCTGACCGTCCACTCGGCGGCTATGTCACCGATAATTTTCGTAACAGATTTGACTGCGGCCCTATAGGTTGTCAGATCGTTGGCAACATAGATAAAAGCGATGTCGACCGGACAGTTACCGCCGTCGGGAAAAAGATGACGGTTAAGACGATAGGCCTCTCTCAGCACCCTTCGCATTCTGACACGCCCGACAGCATGACGCAAACGCCTTTTTGGCACAGTTATGACAAACTGAGGCACTGCAGGCCGAATGTCGCTATCTTCACGGAACCGCCACACCGCACGCCACGGATAAGCCATGCGTCCGTGACATTTCTCCCCGGCCGAAAAAAGCCGTTCGATAGCAGTCAGACTGCAGAGCTTCTCCTTTTTATAGAGTCGTAAGGAAGCGGTCATCGGGAATAATGTAAAAACAAAAAAGAGCGCGTATCGGAATTCATGCGATTCCGACTGGGCGCCCGGATTAATTAATAAGCAATGGTCCGACTTCCGGCTTGAAACACCTCAGACGGGCCATTGCTGTAAATCATTGAAAATAAGTTCTGTTAGACCCGCGCTGATCACGCTTTAGACTCTTCCGCGAGGAAACAGTCGAGAGCTGCGGTCATTGAAGGAGTCTTCGGAGTCGGAGCCTCCAGATCAAGACGCATGCCTGCGTTTTTGACTGCTGCGGCCGCTGCCGGTCCGAATGTGCCAATCTTGATATCACCCTGTTTGAAGTCCGGGAAATTCTTCATAAGAGAGTCAATGCCCTGAGGGCTGAAAAAGAGAAGCATATCGTAGTCAAAAGCCTCGTCGGCTGCAAAATCGTTGCTGACCGTACGATACATGACTGCCTTGGTGTAATTGATCTTGTTCTCGTCGAGAACATTCGAATCAGTCTTGTTTACATCACTGACTACGTACAGATAGCGTTCTTTATTGTGCTTGACCAAAGATGGAACCAGACCTTCGAGTTTGCCGGTCGATCCATGAAAAATCTTACGCTTGCGATAAACGATATACTTCTGAAGATAGAGTGCGATCGACTCTGTCGTACAGAAATATTTCATATTGTCCGAAATTGAAATTCGCATCTCTTCGCAAAGGCGGAAAAAATGATCTATGGCAGTACGGGCTGTAAAAATAATAGCCGTGAAATCGGTGATATTAATTTTAGCTTGGCGGAATTCTTTGGCAGAAAGGCCCTCGACCTTGATAAACGGACGAAAAACGATCTCGACTCCGAACTTTTGAGCAATGTCATAGTAGGGAGACTTTTCCGACGAAGGCTTGGGCTGGGACACTAAAATCTTTTTAACGTTCACGCTCGAAGTGTTTTTATAAAAAATTGAGAATCAGATACTTGTGGAGATTCTTGAAGCTAATTGACAAAGTATTACAGGTGGAATAATTTCCAGAGTGCAAAGATACAAAATAAAGTAGACAAGAGAGGTATAATTGTCGTAAAAAATCCTAAAACCCTTGGAGATAAATATAAAACGGGCAATTCCATAGAACAATACGCTCAGACTTAACAGCAGTGGAGCAAGCCCCGGACTGAAAAGCGAAAGAAGGGCCGGAATGACGAGCACAAGTCCAAGAAGCGACTGCGACGCATTGAAACCCTTTAACCACTGCAGGGTGTCCGGTTCGTTGGAAAACAGATAGCCTACTGTCCTGTAAGCAGCCAGCTGACAGAGATAATACCCGCCTGCCAGAACAGAGAGCATCCCGATTCCGGCAAAGGGGCTGACAGCCATCTCTCCCCGCAGTCCGACGGCACTGTAGAGCAGAATACCCTCACAGACACACAGCAATGAAATAAGTGACAGAAGAACACGCGTCTCGCTCAGTGTATTGTTGTCATCGAATATATTCGCGCGACGGCGAACCTTGAAAAGATCCTGTGCAAATGTCTTGATGAACGTCGAATAATGACGGAAGTTTGACGCGATAAAGAGGAACAGCACAACCAGCAGGGCAGTGACTCCTGAATCATAGCCGGGAAGCTTCGGCCGAGGCGACGGCATGATACCTTCAGCATAGGCGACACGTCCGAGGGTGGCATTTCGCAGATGGATGATGCGCGGAGCGTCAACTTCGTGACAGGTCTTCTGCTCGAGAGCATTGAAAATCACGACAGGCGTCTCCGTAGAGTCTGCAACTACGGATGTTTCCGACAAATTATTGTCGGACCGGACCGTATCGGGCGAAACCGGCATATGTGTCGCAACGCTGTCGGGCATCAGTCTGATCGATTAGTGGATTTTTTGAGAAAACCGGATAGGTTCAACGGGCTCAAGCGCAAGTCTGACCGCTTCGTCTGCGGTAGTCGCCACACAGAAAAGACTCCTATGGTCCTCATGCATGAATCCTTCGGCTATCGCTCTGTCAAACTGGGCGATCAGACTGTCATAGTAGCCTTCTATATTAAGAATGACGATATTGCCGTGGTAAAGGCCGAGCTGACGCCATGTGATAAGTTCAGTCAGCTCCTCGAATGTGCCGCAACCGCCGGGACAGGCGATGGCCGCCATTGACATGCCGGCCATTGTCTGTTTTCTGACATGCATATCAGGCACTTCGATCATGCGGCTGAGCTGCGGATGCTGCCATGCATTGGCCACCATGAATTGCGGAAGCACACCGATCGCCTCGCCACCTACACTGAGAGCACCGTCGATAGCGGCACGCATAAGACCCTGCCGGCCACCGCCGCACACTACTGCATGACCATGTCCGGCAATCAGACGACCGACTTCGAAAACCTCGTCTTTATAGATCTGTTTTATATTCTCGCTTGAGGCTCCATAGACTACTACAGCAGTGCCTCCAGATTGTTTTTCAGTCATTTCTTTGCAAAATTACAAAAAAACTTCCATCTCCGCATCATAGTAGGCCCTTCGATAGGAATGTCTGGATTAAAATCTGATCATAGTCTCACAGGATTCCAAGTTCGACGTGAGCGGCTACGCGTTCAATAATCGCATCCTTATGGTCCTTTTCAGGCTGAAAGTCAACCTTGAGATTGACGCCGAAAAAACGTCCGAAAGTCTGCCAGAAAGTCGCACGCAACGAGCCTAAAAAAGCTTTTATGATACTGTAGCCCGACTGATTGGTCTCGCGCTTGATAAGCTTGCAGAGCATAGTGGCCTGGTTCTTGGAAAATCTCTTCAGAACCGGTTTATACTGATCAAATATAGCCGATTCCATCCGTTTGAGATAATCCTCGCGCTCTTTGACAGTCGGAAATGTCTCAATATATTCATATGTCTCGAGCAGAGTCGAACAGATCAGTTTCGCATAAGGAAGCGTCAGCTTGACATCCCTGACCGTACGCCAGTAGAATTCCTCCTCCTTCTTGTTTTTAAACACAAGCGGAGGATAGCAGACAACATCGCTCAGAACGATCATCGTCACCTCCTCTCCATCCATTTCGGTGACATAGTAGCCTCGGGTCGGCTGTTTGCGGCCCGAGCCAACGTCCGGAATTTCAAGCAAAGGCGGTTCTGACGCCATCAGTGACAATGACGCTGCGATAAAAACCAGGAGAGTGAGTATTTTCTTCAAATGCGACAGTTTTATTTCTGTGTCAGGCGGGGGCTGAACGGTTTTTCATTGTTTCCCCTGCTCTAAATCATAACGCGCGAAGAGGCCTCAGATTGTGTCAGTCAGCTTTTTTAACCGGCCGATAATCAAGAGTGAAATGCAGACCGCGTGATTCATGACGCTCTTTTGCCTGCCGCATTATCAGATAACCGACATTGATTATATTGCGCAGCTCACAGATCTCACGCGAAGCTTTCGAGCATTTGAAGAGACGCTCCGTCTCCTCATAGAGAATGTCGAGACGGTTCCATGCGCGATCCAGACGCAGATTGCTTCTGACAATTCCGACATAGGAACTCATTATCTGGTTCACCTCACGGATACTCTGGGTGATCAGTACCATTTCTTCAGGATGGGAAGTGCCCTCATCGTTCCAGTCGGGCACATCGCCGCGAATCTCATAGTGGCCGACCTGAGCGACTGCATGACGAGCGGCGGCGTCAGCATAAACGACAGCCTCGATGAGCGAATTGGAGGCCAGACGGTTTCCTCCGTGAAGACCGGTGCAGGAACACTCGCCGACGGCATAGAGACGTTTGATCGATGACTCTCCGTTGAGATCGACTTTTATACCGCCGCACAGATAATGGGCCGCCGGCGCGACAGGAATATAGTCGCGTGTGATGTCGATTCCGAGCGAAAGACATTTGGCATAGATGTTCGGAAAATGCCGTTTTGTCTCTTCGGCATCCTTATGGGTGACATCGAGATAGACATGATCATCGCCGTGGAGCTTCATTTCGGAGTCTATCGCACGTGCAACGATATCGCGGGGCGCAAGCGACAGTCTCGGATCATATTTATGCATGAATTCCTCGCCCTTTCTGTTACGCAGAACCGCTCCATAACCTCTCATTGCCTCTGTTATGAGAAACGACGGACGGTCGCCCGGATGAAACAGGGCAGTCGGATGGAACTGGACGAACTCCATGTCGGCAACAGTCCCTTTCGCGCGGTAGACCATCGCAATGCCGTCGCCTGTAGCAACCAGAGGATTCGTTGTTGTCGTATAGACCGCTCCGATTCCGCCTGTGGCAATCAGGGTAATGCGCGAGAGGAATTTATCGACCATTCCGGTTTCGGGATTCAGGACATAGGCACCATAGCAAGTGATGTCTTTTGTGCGCCGCGTGACAATCTTACCGAGATGATGCTGCGTGATAATCTCGATCGCGAAATAATTCTCATAGAGATCGATCCACGGATTCTCTCTGATCCTTCTGATCAGACTCTGCTGGATCTCATAGCCTGTATTATCAGCGTGATGGAGAATGCGGAACTCAGAGTGTCCGCCCTCGCGGTGGAGATCAAATGAACCATCCTCCTTTCGGTCAAAATCAACTCCCCATTCGAGCAGCTGACGGATCTGTTCCGGCGCTTCGGTCACGACCTTTCTGACAGCACTGATGTCGCTCAGATGGTCTCCGGCAACCATAGTGTCGGAAATATGTTTTTCAAAATCATCAACCCTCAGATCGGTAACGGAAGCTACTCCGCCCTGGGCAAGCGCAGTGTTGGCCTCATCGATTTCAGTTTTGCAAATCAGCGCAACACGATGGTTTTCGTCAGCCACCTTAAGCGCGAAACTCATGCCGGCGATGCCTGAGCCGATCACAAGATAATCATATTCCTTGGTCATAGTGTGTGAGACAATACAATAAGAGATTGTTAATAACAATACCGGCCGCGCTTTGCAGCCCCACAAAATTAAAAAAATTTCCTATCCGCACCAAAACATTTTTCGGGCGAACTGGATGATCAACCCCATAAGCGGAATAAAGTTGGCGTATTTATCCATTAAGATGACAAAAGAAATTACCTTCGGTTGGATATTATGGGATTTATGACGTAATTTTGCACTGACTATTTTTTTCTAATCTAAAGTAATAATGGTAAAAAGCAAAACGATATGGCCCAATATAACCGGCCTTATTATTGTGTTTCTGATGATGGCGTCGGCAGCGATGCTCCGCGACGGAACATTTTTCGGCCACTCGCTTAAAAAAAGTAACGAGACTGAATCCGCCGGTGTCACCCGGATCGACAACGCCGACGGATCCGTCACACTCAACACATCCGGACTCGGAGCTGAAATCACCGGTTATGCCGGACCGGTCCCTGTCGAGATCAGAATCGCCGACAACACCATTGTTTCCATTACTCCGCTCGAAAACTCAGAGACGCCCGGTTTTTTCAAACGCGTGCTCGACTCAGGCATCACAGACAGATGGGTCGGCAAGTCTCCGGAAGAGGCACTTGCCGAAGAGGTCGACGCTGTCACCGGCGCGACATTCACTTCTTCAGCCCTCATCTCCAACGTCAGAACTGGTCTGAACTACTATGAGTCGTCAAACTCGTCTGTCGCAAAACAACCTCTTAAGAAGGGGGTCGGCTTCTATTGTGCGCTGATTGTGGCAATTCTCGGGGCAGTTGTTCCGCTCTTGATCAAGAGCAAACGCTACAGAATTATTCAGCAGACACTTAATGTCGGAGTACTCGGTTTCTGGACCGGAACATTCATTGACTATACTGTCATGCTCGGCATTCTTTCCAACGGATTCGGAACTTCTGCCTCGCTGGTTCTGATCCTTATGCTGATTACAGCTTTCATTTATCCGCTTTTCGGCAAAACAGACTATTACTGCACCTGGATCTGCCCGCTCGGCTCGCTTCAGGAGCTCGCAGGCCGATGCAACCCTTCCCGCAAGCTGAAACTTTCGGCCGCAACCGTCAAAGCTCTCAGATGGTTCCGCACCGCGCTCTGGAGTGTTCTGATGCTTGCTCTCTGGACAGGCTTCATGGTCAACTGGATCGACTTTGAACTCTTCACGGCCTTCATGGTCAATGAGGCTGCCATCGGAGTCACTGTCGCCGGAGTCGTGTTCATCATCATCTCGCTTTTCATCGGACGCCCTTACTGCCGTTTTGTCTGTCCGACCGGACTCCTCTTCCGCCTCTCAGAGAACCCCGACAATCATTGATCCCTACGTCAAATCAAAAAAATACATCAATCAAATATTGTGATTCTACAATGAAAACATCCCATTTACTCTGCCTTGTCCTTGCAATCGCTCTCGGATTCGCCACATGGAAACTGGTTTCATCCGACAGTACAGCATCCGATACATCTTCGTCCGAACCGTCAGGCAATGAAGCATATGACTGCATAATGACACGCTCAAGCTGCCGCTCTTTCACAGACGCACGGCCGACCGAAGAACAGATCGATTCTCTTCTGCATGCAGCAATGGCCGCACCGACAGCGCGCAATGCCCGGCCCTGGCAGATTGTTGTCATAACGGACCGCGAAATTCTGGACACAATCGCCTCAACATATAAGAACATAAAGATGGCCTCCGAGGCTCCGATGGCCTTTGTTGCATGCGGAGATCTGACGATAGCAAACGAAAAAGGCGGCGACGAATTCTGGGATCAGGATCTGTCGGCTGTTTCTGAAAATATTCTCTTAGCCGCTCACTCAATGGGCTATGGCGCCGTTTGGTGCGGAATCTATCCGATCCAGGAGAGAGTCGAATTCATTCAGGAGCTGCTTGATCTGCCAAAAACGGTCATTCCACTGAGCGTCATACCGATCGGACAGCCTAAAAACCCACTCAGCCCGAAAGATAAATTCGACCGCAGCCGTGTTCACTATAACGGCTGGTAGAATAGAAAAAAAATACATCAGGACTCTCTTAAACCAAGAATTTTTAGTAAAAATTCTTGGTTTTCTTATGCCTATAATCAAAAGGCCATTCACTCTGTATTCCAACATGTTATCCACATTAATCGTTAAAGGACCACTCTGATTGTAACAGCGATGTAATAATTTTAACTTATTTTAGCGTTAAAAAATTTGCATGCGGATTTCTCTTTGTAACTTTGCATTGTCAACGGTTTGTAACACAAATGTCGCACGCCTGACAAACTCTATTTTCGGTTACTATAAAATCTCAGCTATCATGAACGCTTCAACTAATTTCTCCAACCGCCTGATGGATCTCCAGAGCAACATGCTCAACTTCGCCTACACCCTTACATCCAACCGTGATGACGCATATGATCTGATGCAGGACACTATGCTCAAAGTTCTTTCGAACGAAGACAAGTATATCGAAAACACCAACTTCAAGGGATGGGTTTTCACCATCATGCGCAATATCTTCATCAACAACTACCGCCGTGTCGTTCGCTCGGCAACAGTTGTTGACCGCACCGAAGACCTCTACCATCTTAATCTGCCGCAGGATTCCGGCTTCGAAACTCCGGAAGGATCTTTCGGCGTCAACGAAATTTCCGCCGCCATCGAGGAGTTTCCTGAAAAATATCGCGTTCCGTTCACAATGCACGTAGCCGGCTACAAGTATAACGAAATAGCCGACCACATGGGTCTCCCCCTCGGCACTGTAAAAAGCCGCATTTTCTTCGCGCGCCAGGCGCTGCAGCAGCGTTTTGCCGACTATCGTTGAAAACCGGCCAGACTGATAGCTAACCAATCTCTCCACTCTTTCCTTTTTAACACCTTTGTCTTATCTCCCTCATAACAGAAATTCAACATCTGCTATAGATAAATACTCTCTAACAGCACATACGTTTTTTGATTGGTTTAACAAATATGATTGGTTTTTAAAGAATCAGGGCTCCCGTGAGGAAGCCCTCTTTTTTTGCAGCATGTCATCTTATAAGTCTCAAAAAAGACTGAATAAGTCCTTTTTTGAGCCGTTTTTCAATGAAATTGCAGGAGGTTGGGGAAAATTTGCTAATTTTGCGATAGCTTAAAAAAATCTCCCCGAGAAGTACCAATGTCACAAAATAAGATAAAAATAGGCATCACCCACGGCGATCCCAACGGAATCGGATATGAAGTTATCCTGAAGGCGCTGGAAGATCCCCGCATGCTGGAACTTTGCACACCTATTATATATGGGTCGGCAAAAATTGCCAATCACTATAGAAAACTGTCGAACATCAGTCAGTTTCCTCTCCATCAGATTCAGACGCCGGACAATGCCCGCCCTGATCAGGTCAACATTATAAATGTCATTGACGAATCGCTGAAAATCGAGCCGGGCAATCCATCGCAGGAAGCCGGAAAAGCAGCTTTTATCGCGTTGGAAGCAGCCGTCGCCGATATGAGAGCGGAGAAAATCGACGCAATCGTAACTGCCCCGATCAACAAAGCAACGATCCAGAGCGGAGAGTTCACATTCCCCGGCCACACAGAATACCTTGAAGCCTCGCTGGCAGAAAACGGCGAGAAAGCACTGATGATTCTCTCTTCGGAGAATATGCGCGTGGCGCTGGTCACAATCCACACTCCGCTCGCATCCGTCGCTTCGGAAATCACGGCCGATAAAGTCGAATCCAGAATCCGCGACTTCAACTCCGCACTTGAAAAAGATTTCGGCATTCCGCATCCCAGAATAGCCGTTCTCTCCCTCAATCCCCACAGTGGCGAAAACGGACTGATCGGAACTGAAGAGAAAAACGAAATCATCCCCGCGATTGAGACTGCCCGCAACTCAAAAATAAACTGCTTCGGCCCGTTTGCGTCCGACGGATTTTTCGGCAGCGGACAGTGGAAGAAATTCGACGGAGTTCTCGCCATGTACCACGATCAGGGTCTTGCGCCGTTCAAGGCTCTCGCCATGGATGCGGGTGTCAACGTGACCTCCGGCCTTCCCCACGTCAGGACATCGCCCGACCACGGAACCGGATTCGACATCGCAGGAAAAGGCGAGGCCTCGGAAGAATCAATGCGCCAGGCGATCTACCGTGCGATAGACATCATCCGTTCCAGGAAACAGCACAGGGAAATTACCCGCAATCCGCTGCGTAAACAATATGTCGAACGCAACAAAAAGGACAACGTCGTCCTCGACCTAACAAAATCAACCGACGAAGCATGAACTACGCGATAATAGCAGCCGGCGAAGGCTCAAGACTCGCCCAGGAGGGTGTGCAGCTCCCCAAACCGCTTGTCAGTCTCTGCGGCAAGCCGATGATCAAACGCCTCATAGACATAATGATGGACTGCAACCCCACGTCTTTGAGCATCATTGTCAACGAGCAGATGACAGAAGTCAGAGAATATCTCGAATCTCTTTCGCTGCCCGTTCCGTTCAATCTTGTCGTCAAATCGACTCCAAGTTCAATGCACAGCTTCTATGAAGTCAGCCGCGGGTTCGACAACGGCAAATTCATTCTGACCACAGTCGACACAATTTTCCATCCGGAAGATTTCCGCCGCTATGTCGATGCTTTCGAAAAAGACAGCGAAGCCGACGGCTACATGGCAGTCACCTCTTTTATCGACGACGAAAAACCCCTCTATATCGACGTAAACGAAAAGATGGACATCACGGCTTTCTGCGACAAACCCTTCGAAGGAGTCAGGTTCATTTCCGGAGGAATCTATGGTCTGACACCCCGGGCTCTGGAAATACTCTCGGACTGCATGGACCGCGGAGTCAGCCGGATGCGCAACTATCAGCGTGCGCTGGTCGAAGAAGGCATGAGACTGAAAGCATTTCCCTTCAGCAAAATTGTCGACGTCGACCACGCCGGCGACATCGAAACTGCCGAAAAATTCCTACAAAGCAAAGACTGAGCGATCTTGCCTGATCCGCCACCTTAACCACCCCTTTTATTCCTATTCCCCCACTACCAATCATCACTCCATAAATCTTCATATGGCAGACATCAATATAGTAGGCATCATGAGAGCCGGGGCATTCTCTCCAAACCACATCGGCAATGATGCTGCGATCTTCAATCTCGTCGCGGACCAGCTCAGAAAAAGAGGCTGCTCCGTCACCACGCTAAGTGAAGAACAGCTTATCGCCGGTCAGGTCAAAGAGCGGATCATCATAAATATGTGTCGCGAGCAGCGGTCGATCGAAAAACTCCAGCAGCTTGAGGACGCCGGCGCTCTCGTCATTAATTCCGGCTACGGAATCGAGAACTGCACACGTGAACGAATGACCCGCATTCTGGTCGGATGCGGCATCCCCTATCCAGAAAGCATCATTGTCAACACCGACGAAGGAGTCCGCGATCAGCTCGCCCGGCTCAAGATGAACCAGTGCTGGATCAAACGCGGCGACTTCCACGCAATGCATAAAGAGGATGTCAGCTATGTGCGCCATCCAGAAGAAGCGCAAGAAGTTCTTCAGGAATACTTCCTCAGAGGCATAAAACGCGCCGTCATCAACCGCCACCTCGAAGGTGACCTTATCAAATTCTACGGTGTTCAGGATTCCCCGTTCTTCTACTGGTTCTATCCCTTCGATCTGGGTCACAGCAAATATGGTCATGAAGCGATCAACGGACGTTCACAGGGACTGCATTTCGACATCAACCAGCTCAAAAGCATCTGTCAGAAAGCATCGGAAGTTCTCGACGTCAAGATCTACGGCGGAGACTGCATTGTCTCGCCTCAGGGCGACATCCGCATCATCGACTTCAACGACTGGCCGAGTTTCGCTCCATGCCGCAATGAAGCTGCCCCTCACATTGCCAAAGCGATAATGAATGAAATAAAAAAACATTCTGTCGGCTGATCGTTCCATCATCCCCTCTCACTGACGGTTAGACCGAGGCCCTTTTCCACAATTCCGATTGAAAATGACAAAACTCCGCGACGTAAGCGACAATCTTCTGAAAAGCGACAAGATCTTCTATACGTTTCTGCGTAGCGGATTCTCTTCGCAGTCATCCGGAATCCTCGACATGCTCACCGGATTTCTCCTTTTCGCATTTCTCGGTTTTCCGGTGTGGCTCTCGACTGCTATAGGGGCCATCGCCGGAGGTATACTCAACTGCATTCTCAACTATCGCTTCACTTTCCGTGCGACCAATTGTTCGTGGAAGGCAGTGATTGTCAAATACATATTGGTATGGTGCGGAAGCATGTTTCTTAATTCGGCGGGAACCGAGGGACTCTATGCCGTCCTCTCACGCTGGCACTGGCTTGACTCACTCGGATTCAAACCCGACGGCTATTACGCCGCCGCACGTCTGACAGTCTCTATCATGGTTTCATGGTTCTGGAACTTCCTTCTCCAGCGCTATTTCGTCTACCGTCCTACCAAATTTGACCAAAAGGCAATCAGGATCATGAACCTGCTCTTCCCGTCGCTGAAAAATCCGCTGAGACACTGACCGAATATGTCGGTTGGCCATTGCCCTAACCCCTAATCTCCACACCAATCTATTAAGATAAATGTCTGAAGAAAAGAACCCGAATTCCTGTAAGCCTGAAATCAAACCCGATGTCCTCAACTATGACGACATACGGCGAATGGTGCCTAAACTTGACGGACACCCCCGTCTTGTCAACTTTCTCCTGCGTCTTCTCTCAGTCGACAAAGTCAACCGGGTACACGCCAACAGCTGCTCTGAACCCGGACCAAAATGCACCGAAAAACTGCTTTTTCAGGAGTTCCACAACACTCTTCGCGTTGACAACGCCGAGCTTCTCGACAATCTCCCCGAAGGTCCGTTCATCACGATCAGCAATCATCCGTTCGGCGCGCTCGACGGAATCGTTCTCATTTACCTCTTCGGCACCCGGCGCCCGAAATTCCGTGTGATGGTCAACATGATCCTCAACTACATCTCGGGAATGCGCCCCAACTTCATCGCCGTCGATCCGATCCCGTCGAATGACCCCGCTAAAAAAGCCCAGTCGGTCAAAGGCATACGCGAATGCATCAAACAGATCAAAGATGGCGAACCGCTCGGATTCTTCCCGGCCGGAGCCATGAGCAAAGTCAACTGGCGCGGACGTCTCCAGGACCGTGAATGGCAGAAATCCGTTCTTCAGATCATCGCCAAATCGAAAGTTCCGGTGATTCCGGTTTTCTTCCACGGCTCAAACAGCTGGTGGTGTAACATTCTCGGAGTTGTCTGCTGGCCCGCCCGCTCTTTGCGCCTGCCGGCAGAAGTTTTCCGCAAAAACGGAAAAGAACTCCACATCTCAATCGGAAATCCGATCACTGTCGCCGAACAGGAAGCCCACAACGGTTCGATCGAACAACTCGGCCAATTCCTCCGTCATAAAACCTATGAGTTGCGCGCCAATCCAGTAAATCCAGCTCCTAAAAATTGAAAAAATGATTTCAGACAATAAGATATCATCCAAAGAAAACTCCTCCGCCACATCATCCTCCTCTTATCGCGACTCTCTGAAGTCGATGGACACTGAAGAGCATATAGATCTCGCCTTCTACCGTCCGATCGGATATGCATGGGCCTGCCTCGCCAAAAAATTAGGCATCACCCCTAATGTCATCACTATCGCTTCGATTTTCCTCGGACTCGGAGCCGGTGTAATGTTCTATTTCTCCGATCTGTGGCTCAACATTGTCGGAATGCTGCTGCTCATCTGGGCAAACTCATTTGACAGTGCCGACGGCCAGCTCGCCCGAATGACCCGCCAGTATTCGCGCATCGGACGAATCCTCGACGGCCTCAGCGGTGACTTCTGGTTCGCCGCAATCTATATAGCAATCTGCCTGAGAGAAAACGTGACCTCCGAATTCTTCATGGCCCACCACTGGGTGATCTGGGTTATGGCAGTCATTACCGGACTCTAGATCGGAAGAGCGTCGTGTAGGGAAAGAGTG
>CAJUHM010000036.1 GCA_910586475.1 uncultured Muribaculaceae bacterium
TTATGCCTTAAAAAGTTTTGATGTTGTAAAAAATTAAGATGCGTCAGCCCTGCAAAAGATGCTGTCTGGAGTTGGAAGTTTTGGAAATTATGACTATTTTTGACTCCGAATAGCTTGAAGCCGTCTGCTGCGGCCAGGCAATCATCATTGAAATATTCACCATAACACTCTTGACAATGGAATCCCATGAAAAGGTTGACCAGTCTGTAGAACAAACGGTTGACGCTATTATCCCCACCGAAGCTACTGGAGCGGAAGCAACCGTAGCGGAGTCTCAGCTTAACGTTATTGAAGATGTTCAGGTAACTGAAATTGAAAACACAGAAGTGAGTGAAACGGCCACATCGGATAAAGAAACCGTCGATGCGTCGGAAACGGCTGTTGCCGAACCGGTCTCGGTTGCTGATATTCTGGTTCGACTTAAAGAACTACAGCAGGGAGATGCGGCGCTGATCACGACCGACGAAATCGGCCGGCTGAAGCAGCAGTTCTATTCGTTTGTCAATGAGTTAATGGCCGTGCAGCGCGACGAGTTCGTGGCAGCAGGCAATGATCCCGAGGCCTTCACTCCCGCACCTGTTGAGGAAGAGTCTGAATTCAAGTCGCTCATGGCGCAGATCAGAGAGAAACGCAACGAATATCGCGCTCAGGTCGAAGCTCAGCAAATGAAGAACCTTGAACGCAAGCAGGCAATCGTTGACGAGTTGGCAGCGATGGCTGCGGATACCGATAATGTCAACCGCCACTATCCCCGCGCCAAAGAGCTGCAGTCTGAATTTAAGGAAATCGGAGATGTTCCGCAGCAGAACACCACTAATATATGGAAGGCTTTTCAGGACGCAGTCGAGCATTTCTACGACCAGTGGAAGGTCAACAAAGAGCTGCGCGACTATGACTTCAAGAAAAATCTTTCCGAAAAGCAGCTTCTGATCGATGAAGCGAAAACCCTGACGGCCGAAGAGGATGTTGTGACAGCCTTCCGTCGTCTGCAGGATCTCCATGAGAAATGGCGTCAGATCGGTCCTGTCGCGAAAGACCTCCGTGAAGAGATCTGGGCGCAGTTCAAGGATGCGTCGGCTGAGGTCAACAAGCGCTATCAGGCATTTTTCGAGCAGCGCAAACAGCGTGAGCAGGAGAGTGAGGCCGCAAAGATCGCTCTTTGCGAATCGCTTGAGGCGATGGTCCTCTCAGAGCTGACCAACTTCTCACGCTGGAACGAGGCGACCAAAAAAGTCATGGACGCCCAGAAAGAATGGAAATCGATAGGTTTTGCTTCGCGCAAAGTCAACAATCAGCTCTATGCACGTTTCCGTAAGACATGCGACGCGTTTTTCGCCGCAAAAGCTGAGTTTTTCCAGACTGTCAAGAACTCTCTTGCCGACAATCTCGAGGCCAAAACCCGTCTCTGCGAGCAGGCCGAGGCTTTGATGGACAGCACTGACTGGCGCAAGACTTCCGACGCTCTGCTCGAACTTCAGAAACAGTGGAAGACCATCGGAGCTGTCCCCAAAAAACACAGTGAGGCTGTCTGGATGCGATTCCTCGGTGCTTGCAACAAATTTTACGAACGCAAGAAACACGCCACAATCGACGTCCGCCGTTCCGAACAGGCCAATCTCAAGGCCAAGAAAGCGATCATCGCGGAACTTACGGCATTGAATTCCGACGAGTCGACAGCCGATCGCAAGGACGTCATCGAAATGGTCAAGGAGATCCGCGCGAAGTGGCAGGAAACCGGTCACGTTCCTTTCCGCGACAAAGATAAAATCCATGACGCATATCGCGAGGCAATGCGTCAGGTCTATGACAAATACGACATCCACGAAAAGCGCGCCCGCATGGAAAACTTCCAGAATTCGCTCGCAGCCAACGCCGGAGACAAAGGCAAACTTGCGAGAGAGCGCGACAGGATGATGCGTGCCTACGAAAGCCGTAAGGCTGAACTTTCGACCTACGAAAACAATCTGTCGTTCCTTTCGGCCCGTTCACGCTCCGGCTCGTCGATGCTTGCGGAGATGGAGAAGAACATCCAGCGCCTCAAGAACACTCTCAGCGAGATGGAAGCCCGCATCCGCATGATCGACGATCAGATGGCAGGCGAATAACCCCCTGAGACCTATTTACAGATTAATTACGTCCGGACTGACGGCGGGGCGCGTCATACCGCCCGCCGTTACGTCTGGGCTATTCCGACGGAGAGGGATGCCCGGGGCCTCCCTCTGTAAGCTGGCCAAGAACTATTCAGAGAGGTCGTTTGACGACAAATGTCAACCTCGGAGTCCATTCTCTTGAGAAGGATTTCGGGAAGAACAGAGGGATTAATGCAGTCGCGTTATGATTGAAATTCAGCATGAAATGAGCCTATGAGAACGGATGCGAAAAAGTTTTTTTCAACCTCTGAATGTGACTTGTGAAGTATGAGTAATGTTAAAAAAGAATTCCTAACGCTGCATGGATGTCTTTTAGGCTCCCTTGTTTCTGATCTCCAGCCACAATGTTACGGCATCGCTCCTTCAGATCATGAACAGGTTGGCTCAAAAATCCATCCGCTCCGGCTTAACATTTGTTTTTAAACAACTTCTAACTACCATGACAGGCATAAATCAGCGTGGACGCTATGGACGTTACATCCGGTGGATTCTGACGGGGTGTGACTTCCTAATCCTGAATATCGCTTATTTTATAACTGTTCTCCTCACTCCGGAATTTGACGCCGAGCGTCCGAGGCTTGTCTGGCTCATGGCTAACCTTGCCTATCTTCCGGCAGCTTACTCTATGGCCAACACCCAGGCCCGCAGGGCGATTGCGATGGAACATGTCATCTCGAACTCTTTCAAGGCGGTGCTTCTGCATGCTCCTCTGTTCATTGCGAGTCTGTTTTTTCTTCAGATCGACCAGATGCCATTAACGGGATTTGCCGAATTCTATGGAATTCTGTTTTTGCTTTTTCCGATGTGGTGGTCGGTTTCGCGAATAATAATCAAGCGTTACCGGGGACACGGCAGGAATTTTTCGAAAGTGGTCATTGTCGGCGACAATTCGACGGGCCATCGCCTGTTCCGTGAAATGACTTCCGACGCCGGGTTCGGCTACCGGGTTCTGGGTTTTTTCGACCGTGCTCCGGGCGAGGCAACTCCAGAGGGACTCTACCGGGGCCCGATCAGCAAACTCGAGGATTTTATAATGCGCCACGCTGTCGACGAAATCTTCTGCACCCTTCCGGGAAGTGAAGAAGAAGACATTGCGGCAACTGTAGCTATCGCCGAGTCGAAAGTCGCTCAGTTCTATTATGTTCCGCAGCTCTCACCGACAATGGCGCGCACCTTCGACCTATATGCGATGGGGCAGGTGCCCGTTCTTTCCTTCCGCCATCAGCCATTGAAAAAGATGCGCAACCGATTGATAAAGCGCCTGTTCGACGTCGCATTCTCCGGTGCGGTGCTGATCTGTTCGCCGATTGTGTTCATCCCCATAGCGATTGCGATCAAGATGACTTCGCCGGGGCCTGTGTTTTTCAGCCAGAAGCGCACCGGCTATCGCGGACGTGAGTTCAACTGTCTGAAATTCCGCACAATGAAAGTTAATTCCGATGCGGATAAGGTGCAGGCGTCAAAGGATGATCCACGGAAAACGCCTCTCGGCGATTTCCTGCGACGCACTTCTATCGATGAACTTCCTCAGTTTTTCAACGTTCTTAAAGGCGACATGTCGATTGTCGGACCACGTCCCCATATGCTGAAACACACCGAGCAGTATTCAGCCCTGATCGACAAATATATGGTTCGTCATTACATCAAGCCCGGAATCACCGGATGGGCGCAGATCAACGGACTCCGTGGCCAGACCGAAGAGCTATGGCAGATGGAAGAGCGTGTGCGCCATGATGTGTGGTATATCGAGAACTGGTCGTTTCTGCTTGATCTGAAGATCATGTTCCGGACCGTCTATAATGTCTTTGCAGGTGAGAAAAACGCATTCTGAGAAATAATTTGTTTCTGCCGAAACCGGCAGACCGCTATGATATTGTGAACATCAACGTCAACTTATGAAAAAACTCATATTAATCATAGGCATCATGCTTGCTTGCGGCATCTTCGGATGCCGCAAGGACTCGTCCGGGACAGAGACGTCCGATGCGCCCGATTCGCTCGAAATGCTTCGATCGGCCGTGGCTCCTGTCCGTCTGCCTCTCGAGGTCTCTGCCGATTTGCGGATCGATTCTGTCGGTCTGTCGGAAACCGATTCGCTGCTTTCTCTGTGGATCACCCTCGACGACGACCTGGTCGATTCAGTCTCGGTCACACGCGACCGCAAAGTGCAGACAACGATTCTCGGAATGCTTGGTGAGGCCGGTGCGGTCGACAGTATGCTGTTGCTCTCGCGCCATGCCGGAGTCAGTCTCCGCATAGCTGTCGATGGACGGTCATCCCGCCCGGGACTCTCCTTCGTGATACCGGCAGGGGAGTGGCGTGTCATGAGCATTGACAGGCCTCAGGTGCGTGACATCGATGAAATCAAGGTGCGCAACCGTGTCAGCTCCGACAACAGAGACTGCCCCTATGAGATTGAAGACGGAGTCGTGTTGCTCAGCATGTCGGTGACGGACCGATACGTGACCTTCCGCACGGAAATTGATGTCGAGAAACTCGACTTCATGGTGATGAAGGAAAACCGCGACTCGCTCAGCCACGGTGTTGTCGCCTTCCTCCGTCAGCAGCTCGACGACTCACTCCAGCGCAGATCCCTCCTCGATATTTCCGATGCTCGGTTCGGCTACCGCAACCGCTACGTTGCCTCGGACCGCAAAGACTCGTTTGACATCTCGTTTACGCCGGCCGATCTTCATCGTCTGATTCAGACCACCGACAGCGTCCGCAGTCTGAAGACAGCCCGAAAATAACTTCCGGTCCGCACATCCCTCCACCTCCCTATGGATACCCATGAGTTTGCCGAGCGTATTTTTCTCAACCTGCCATACGATCCGACCGATCAGCAGGTCGAGCTGATGGCCGCGCTCGCGCGGTTCTGTTCGGCCGCGACTCCGTCCGATTCCGTTTTCCTGCTCAGCGGCTATGCCGGAACGGGCAAGACGTCTCTGACAGGTGCGCTGGTCCGTGCGTTGCGTGAGGCTGAAGTGCCGGTCGTTCTGCTCGCTCCGACAGGGCGTGCAGCCAAAGTCTTCGGCCGGTTCGCGCGTTTCCCAGCCTCGACAATCCATCGGCGCATCTACCGAGGAACGGAAGGCGGACTGCTGAGCGACATGGCTGATGTAGCCGACAATCCCCTTACCGGCGCAGTTTTCATTGTCGACGAGGCTTCGATGATCGGCAACGGTCCCGGCGTAGAACGTCCTGGAGGCCGCAGTCTTCTCGAGGATCTGATCCATTATGTCTACTCCGGCGATGGTTGCCGGATGATACTTCTGGGCGACACGGCCCAGCTTCCTCCGGTCGGATGTGTCGAAAGCCCGGCAATGAGTCCCGATGTCCTGAAAGGCTTCGGGCTCAGAGTGACGCGAGCGGTGATGACCCGTGTTGTGCGACAGTCGAAGGACTCCGGCATTCTCTATAACGCTACGTGGCTGAGGCAGGCGATGCTCCGGGATCCCCTTCCGGTTCCGAAACTTTTCACACGCCAGTTTGCAGACGTAGCGACGGTTTGCGGCGAAGAGCTTGAAGATGAGATCTCGGCCGCCTACGCCGAACATGGAATCAACGAGACGCTTCTTGTCACCCGTTCAAACAGACGGGCCACGATGTTCAATCTGGCAATACGGGCCAACATTCTCTATCGTGAGGAGGAATTGTGCCGCGACGAGCTTCTGATGGTCGCAAAAAACAATTATCTCTGGAGTGCGAAAGTGAAAGGGCTTGACTTTGTGGCCAATGGCGACACGGCGATTGTCGATGCAATCTATGGGACTGAGGAAAAATATGGTTTCCGGTTTGCCGACGTCAGCCTGCGGTTGCCTGACCGGGACCTGTCGTTTGACTGCAAGATTCTGCTTGACACACTGGTCAATGACACTCCCTCTCTTGAGCCTGACCGCTACAATAGTCTGTATATGGCGGCAATGAACGATCCCGATCTGTTTACGCAGGCAATACCCCTGAAAACCCGCATGAGAATTCTGCGCAGTGATCCCTATGTCAATGCGCTTCAGGTGAAATATGCCTATGCGGTCACCTGCCATAAGGCACAGGGCGGACAGTGGAAAAGCGTCTTTGTCGACATGGGTTCCATAGCTCCTGACGCATATCAGACAAAAGACTTCTACCGCTGGATCTATACGGCAGCAACGCGTGCCACCGCGCGTCTTGCCTTTGTCAATCCGGCGTCATCCCTGACATAGATAGCCTTATTTGATCCAGAATTCCGGAGTCAGAAGGATCAGCACGGTGAAGAGCTCGAGACGGCCGATGAGCATCAGTGATGACAGAACCCATTTGCCGGCATCGGGAACAATGTCGAAATTGCCGCCGTGGCCCGTCACGCCTGCGCCGAGTCCGGTGTTGCTGACACAGGAGAATGCCGAGAAAAACGAATCGACAATAGGCAGGCCGAGAGCTGTCAGAATGATTCCCCCGACGGCGATCACCATAATGTAGATACAGAGAAATGCGATCACCTTCGACACGATCGGCGACGGCACGACTTTGTCGTTGATTCTGACATTGGTCACTGCGTTGGGATGGACGCATTTATATAGCTCATTGTGGGAGTTTTTGATCAAAAAGAGCATCCGGTCGATTTTTGCACCGCCTGATGTCGACCCCGCACATGCACCCGTGAACATCAGCACGAAGATCAGGGCCAGCACAAAAGGCCCCCAGGCCTCGAAGTCGCAGACGCTAAGCCCTGTGCTCGTAATGGTCGAGATGATCTGGAAAAGAGGGTAGATCGTGACTGAACGCCAGTCCTCTACCTGTCCGAGCATCACGATGCTTCCGACAAATGCCAGATAGAAGCCCCCGATGATGATGAGATAGGAACGGAACACATCATTGCGCATAAGCGCCCCGGGATCGCCGAGCAGGACTCTGTACATCAGCGCAAAGCTCGTGCCTCCGAGAAACATGAAGATTGTGACAACGATTGTCACATAATCGGAATTGTAGAATGCCAGACTGTTGTCGCGGGTCGAGAAGCCGCCGGTCGAGATTGCCGAAAAGGCGTGACAGATGCTGTCGAAGAGGTCCATTGGTCCGACCCATAGCAGTCCGATGAGTGTGACGGTCAGTCCTATGTAGATGAGCCAAAGGCTTTTTGCGGTCGAGCTGATTCGCGGACGAAGTTTCTCGTGGGTGATTCCGGTCACTTCGGCGTTGAAGAGCTGCATGCCGCCCGAGTGATTGAGCATTGGGATGACGGCAAGCGTGAAAAGGATGATTCCCATTCCTCCGATCCATTGCATCAGAGCGCGCCACATGGCGATCGAGTGCGACATATCCTCTACCGAGAGCAACACTGAGCACCCCGTTGTGGTAAAGCCCGACATCGCCTCGAAAAATGCGTCGCTCACACCTATCGGATTGTCCGCCAGAAGAAACGGAATCATTCCGAATGTAGAAAAGGCGACCCAGACTGATGCCGTCAGCAGGAATCCTTCATGGCGTCCCATTTCTGAACGGGCCGGACGCACGAAGGTGGTGAGCAACACTCCGGACAAAATCGTGACACCCCATCCGATGGCAAATGCTTTCCAGTCGTTTTCTTCGTAGATGAGGGCCGTCAGCAGCGGGATTGTCATGAAGCAGCTTTCGACCAGCAGCAGCCAGCCCAGAACTCTGAGCAGCATCGGATAGTTTATTCGGCGGATTTTCGGACTCATAGGCAGTTGGAGATGACGGGGTCAGTTGAAGAGACGTTCGATTTTGTGGATCGTATTGGCCAGACAGAAGACCAGCACGTGGTCGCCCGGCTGAATCGTTGTCGAACCGCTGACAAGCATTCCCTGCCCGTTGCGGATCAGCCCCGCTATTGTCATGTCGCGCGGAAGCGAAAGGTCCTTTACTGCCGCGCGGGTTACTTTTGCTTTTGGTTTGGCTTCGATCTCGGCCACGTCGGCATCGGCAAGAGCCATGAACTTCGACGATTCGACGTCGGCATCGATCAGCATCTGGAAAATCTTGGCCGAGGCGAGCAGCTTTTTGTTGATGATCGTTCCGATATTGAGATTCTCGGCCTGTGAGATGAACTGGATGTTTTCGACCTCGGCAACGGTTTTCTTCACACCGTATTCCTTTGCCGTCAGCGACGTGAGAATGTTCGTTTCCGACGAGTCCGTCAGTGCCACGAAAGCATCCATCTCGCTGATTCCCTCTTCGGAGAGGATGTCGACGTTGCGGGCGTCACCGCAGCTGACACGAGCATCCGGACAGCGTTCGGCGAGCTTCTCGCAGCGCTCGCGGTCCATCTCGATGATTCTGAACTTATATTTGTCGCCGGCAAGAGCGATGAGTCTTACGGCGATTCGCGAGCCTCCCATGATGAGCACCTTGCGTATGTCGGTTCGGGTCTTGCCGCAGATCTGCCGCAGACCCTCGATATGTTCGCGGGTGGTCGTGAAATAGATGATGTCGTGGGCTCTGACTGAGTCGTTGCCGCCAGGGATGATCGTCTCCTGGTTTCGTTTGATCGCTGAGACGTGATAGAAATGGTTGGTCGCCGAGAGTTCGCGCAGACTCTTGCCGACGATCTCTGCGTTTTCGCGGATCTTGACCCCGACAACGATCAGTTTGCCGTCGTGGAGCTCGAACCAGTTTCTGACCCAGTTTCTTTCGAGCGATTTGAGAATCTCTTTCGCTGCGAGATATTCGGGATAGATCATTGCGTCGACGCCACGCGAATTGAATAGCCGGGCGTTGTCGCGCTGCATGTATTCGTAGTTGTCGATGCGTGCCACCGTCTTCTTTGCGCCGAGGCTTTTGGCGATCATGCAGGCCGTCACGTTTGATGTCTCCTCGGGTGTGACCGCGATGAAGAGGTCACATCCGTTGCCGATAGCCGTGCGTATGGTGGTGATAGATGTGGGTAGTCCGACGACCGTCAGGAGATTGCAGGACTGGTCGAGTTGTTCGATCCGTTCCTGATTGGTGTCGATTATGATGATGTCCTGGTTTTCGTGTGAAAGCATTCGGGCCAGATGAGACCCGACTTCGCCTGCACCGGCAATGACAATTTTCATTTCGTGGGATGGTTAGCGTTGGTGATAGCTTTAAGGATCGAGTCGGCATCCATGCCGCAGAGCGTGTGGAGTTCGCTGACCTTGCCGTGGGTGACAAACCGGGCGGCAGGTGTGCCGATGCGGGTCACTCGGTTGGTGTAGCCGTTGTCGGACAACCATTCGAGCACCGACGATCCGAGACCTCCTTTGACCGATGCGTCCTCGACCGTCACGACAGGCATTCCGCTGTCGCCGATTTTCCGGAGGATCGATTCGTCGGGCGGACGCAGGAAGATCATGTCGTAGTGAGCTGTGGAGATTCCTTGTCTGTTGGCCTCCCGGACAGCCTCGGCTGCAATGTCGCCGATCGGTCCGAGAGAAAGCACTGCGACGTCGTGGCCCTCGGTCAGCATTTCGCCTTTTCCCTCCTCGAGAGCTTTCATAGGCTGACGCCATTCGGCGTTTTTGCCTTCGCCGCGCGGATAGCGTATGGCGATCGGACCCTTTCTGCCGGGCAGCTGGGCGGTGAAAAGCAGATTGCGGAGCATTATTTCGTTGCGGGGCGACGCTATGGTCATTCCCGGAATGTCGGAAAGATATGAAAGGTCAAACAGGCCGTGGTGGGTCGCGCCGTCCTCGCCGACAATACCTGCGCGGTCAATTGCGAAGACGACCGGCAGTTCCATGAGTGCGACGTCATGGATGATATGATCATAGGCTCTTTGGAGAAACGATGAGTAGATAGCCACGAATGGAATCAGTCCGTCCTTGGCCATTCCGCCTGCGAATGTGACGGCGTGGCCCTCGGAAATGCCTACGTCGAATGTGCGTTCGGGCATTTCGTTGCGGAGCATCGAGACCGAGGTGCCGGAGAGCATTGCTGCCGTGATGCCTACGATCCGCGGATTGTTCCGGGCAAGTTCGACGAGTGTCTCGCCGAAAACGTCCTGATACTTCGGTGGCCGTCTGTCGGTCGTTTCGTTCAGGATGCGTTTGCCGGTGACCGGGTCGAAGCGCCCCGGGGCATGCCATTCTGCCGGATTTTCCTCGGCAGGCACGAATCCGCGTCCCTTGACAGTGCGCAGGTGCAGTATCCGCGGCCCGTTCATGTCCTTGATGTCCTGAAGCACACGGATGATGCGAGGCAAATCGTGGCCGTCAAACGGTCCGAAATAGCGAATGTTCAGCCCCTCGAACAGGTTCTGTTCCTTTGTGATGAGCGATTTGAGTGAGTTGTTGAAGCGAAGCACTCGTCCGCGATGCTTTTCTGAAAACAGATGTGTGCGGCGCAATGTGTTATATGCTTTGAACCGCAGTGTGTTATAGGCTTTCGATGTCGTCAGGTGGGCCAGATAGGAGTTGAGCGAGCCGACGTTGTGGTCAATCGACATGTCGTTGTCGTTGAGGATTATCAGAACGTTGGCATTTGAGTTGGCCGCGTTGTTGATCCCTTCGAAGGCCAGTCCGCCTGAAATCGAGGCGTCGCCGATGACGGCCACGACATTGCGCTTCGGATTCTCATTTTTGAGAGCCGTCGCTACTGCCATTCCGAGAGCCGCCGAGATCGAGTTGGAGGCATGGCCGGCCGAAAAGGTGTCATATTCGCTTTCGGCAGGCGATGGGAAGCCGCTCAGGCCTCCCATTGTCCGGTTCGTGTGGAACCGTTCGGCGCGTCCCGTCAGCAGTTTGTGTCCGTAGGCCTGATGGCCGACGTCCCAGACAATGCGGTCGTAGGGTGTGTTGAAGACATAGTGGAGTGCGACCGTCAGCTCTACAGCACCCATGCTTGAGGCGAAGTGGCCCGGATTTTTCGACAGCTGTCCGATGAGAAACCTGCGTATGTCGTTGCAGAGCTGAGGCAGCTCCGTCGGGTCGAGACTCCTGACGTCGGCAGGACTTCCGATTCCGGACAGAATCGGAAATTCTTTACGGTCAAGCTCCTGTCTGGAGTCGTTCGGAATTGAGGAAAGGGTCGTTGTCATTTCTTCATATACTTTTTATAAAGAGGCACAAACACCACAATTCCCGAGGCCACTATGACAAAGGCCACCCAAAGCGAGAACGGGCGGCTTGTTACCAATAGGAAACAAAGCGCAAGCCAAAGGATTAGGAGGCATGCAAATCTGAATTTATGAGAATTTGTCATGGCGGTTATTCGATGGTTTTTCATGTCAGCATAGCTAACAATGTTGCAAAATTAACGAAAAAAGGCCATAAAACATGCATCTCTCCCAGGAATTTTCACGACAGGAAAGCCGGGAGTTGGGGCTGTCGCTGATTTTTTGTAATTTTGCCCTCCGTCCGGACGCCCCTCCACGTGCCGTCCGGAAGCCCGCACTCTTATCAGAACAGGTACAATTGAAAAAATGAAGACAGACATTGAAATCGCGCGTGAGGCGCGCCTTGCTCCTATCGAAGAGATTGCCGACAAAGCTGCGATCAGCCGTGACCGCCTTGAGAACTATGGCAGATTCATTGCGAAAGTAGCGCCCGTAAATGGCGAGACCGAATCTGCTGCCGGCGGAAAACTCATTCTTGTGACAGCCATAACCGCCACCAAAGCCGGTATCGGCAAGACAACCGTTTCGATCGGACTCGCCCAGGGTCTCTGCCGTCTGGGCTACAATGCGATTCCTGCCTTGCGTGAACCCTCGCTCGGTCCCTGTTTCGGACTCAAGGGAGGTGCTGCCGGCGGAGGTTACTCTCAGGTGCTCCCGATGGAACGCATCAATCTTCATTTTACAGGCGACTTCCACGCCATCACCTCTGCCCACAATCTTATAGCCGCGATGCTTGACAACTATATCTTTCAGCGTCGCCGTCAGGGGCTGGAGTTTAAGGAGGTCCTATGGCGGAGGGTGCTTGATGTCAATGACCGTGCCCTCCGGTCGATTGTGACCGGCCTTGGGTCGCCTGCCGACGGCCTTCCGTCGCAGAGCGGTTTCGACATCACGGCTGCGTCGGAGCTCATGGCCATCCTCTGTCTTGCCAATGATGAGGCCGACCTGCGCCGTCGCGTTGGCAACATCATCGTAGCCACGCGTCCCGACGGCACTCCGTTTCGTGTTGACGATCTTGGCGCGACGGGCGCAGTCATGGCTCTCCTTTCCGATGCCGTCAAGCCCAACCTCGTCCAGACGGTCGAGCAGACACCCGCCGTCATCCACGGAGGCCCGTTCGCCAATATAGCTCATGGATGCAATTCGGTGATTGCCACTCGTCTGGCGATGCGTCATGCCGACTACTGTGTCACTGAAGCCGGTTTCGGAGCGGATCTCGGTGCCGAGAAGTTTCTCGACATAGTCTGCCGCAGTGCCGGCTTCTCGCCTGATCTGACCGTCATAGTTGCGACAGCCCGGGGGCTCAAGATGCATGGCGGCATTCCTCTCGACGAGATCGGCCGGCCTTCGCTCGACGGGCTGAAAGCCGGAGTGGCGAACCTTCGCCGCCATGTTGACAATCTTCATCGTTTCGGTCAGTCGGTCGTTGTCGTGTTCAACCGCTACCCGTCCGACACGGAGGAGGAGATGGACTATCTGCGCAGCTTCTGTGAGTCGGATCTCGGCTGCCGGTTTGCAATCAACGATTCTTTTGCTCTGGGTGGGGCAGGAGCGGAAGAGATGGCGAAAGCTGTCGTCAGAGAGATTGCCGATAACCCCTCGCGACCGATAGCATATGCCTATGACGAGTCCGACACTCTCCGCGACAAGATCCGGAAGGTCGCTGTCGGGATCTATGGGGCAGGAGAGGTCACCTTCTCACCCAAAGCATCGGCGCTGCTCGCCTATGCCGAAGAGCACGGGATGGGGCATTTTCCCGTCTGCATCGCCAAAACGCAGTATTCTTTTTCGGGCGATCCGAAACGCTATGGCGCGGTCAGCGGTTTCACCTTTGACATAAAGGATGTGGCAATCAACGGAGGAGCCGAAATGATCGTGGCGATAGCCGGCAGCATCATGCGTATGCCCGGACTCCCGCTTCACCCTTGTGCCGAACAGATCGACTGCCGCAACGGAGTCATAACCGGTCTTAGCTGATGCTGTTGTCGGAATTTAATAGACGGAGTGGGAGTCGGGTTGTAAATATGTTAAAATATATAAATATTTCAACGTGAACGGGTGGAATGTGTCGACGAAAGCCTGAATTAACAAGATTTAACATGCGGGGGGGGCGATTTGTAAACGATTGAGTAATTTTGCACAGCAAAAGACAAAAAAGGGGATGCCGCAGATGTGAAGTCTGACTTCTCTTTTTTTAGGAATATATTAAAAACCTTTGAGTTATATTAAGTTTTACAATCATTATAGTTAAGCCTTTTGAAGAGTCTCTCGGGATGAAATATTTTGAAAAATCGCAGACCGGCTCTTGAGAGTCTTATCACACACTTGAAATGAAAGCAATACGCTATCTGATGCTCTGCATCTTCTTCTCGCTCACGTCTGCCACGTTCGGCCAGACTGTTGCTTTGAAAACCAATCTGCTGTCCGACGCGTTTCTGAATATCAACGCAGGAATCGAGGTCGGACTTGCGCCTAAATGGACGCTTGATGTTCCGGCTGAGTTCAACGGCTGGACGCTCAGTCATGACCGCAGATGGAAGCACTGGTCCGTGCAGCCCGGAGTCCGTTACTGGTTCTGTAACAGTTTTGCGGGCCACTTCGTCGGCGCGCACGTCCACGGAGGTCAGTATAATATCGGCGGAATCGGCAACGGAATCAAATTTCTCGGCACGGACTTTTCCAAGCTGTCCGACACACGCTATCAGGGATGGTTCGGAGGAGTCGGGGTCAGCTACGGCTATTCATGGATTCTCGGCAAGCACTGGAACCTCGAAGGAGAGATCGGCATCGGATGGAGCTATACGCGCTATGACCGCTATCCCTGCACCCACTGCGGCACCAAACTCGAATCCGGCAAAAGCCACAACTATTTCGGCCCGACAAAAGCCGCTGTCAATATTGTCTATCTGTTTTAAAACCCGAAAAGGAAAAGTAACGCTATGAAAAAGATAATCTATTCCCTCTGCCTGCTGGCGCTCGGCGCCACCGGCCTCTCAGCCCAGCGCGTTATCCAGCGTCAGCTTCCCGTTTCGGGGCTCGATCTGCGCCACCGCAGCGAGGAGATGAAACTCGACATGAGTCTCGAGGCTTCGAAGTTCAGCGCTTCAAAAGATCAGGAATATATTCTGACGCCGGTTCTTGTGTCGGCCGACGGCACAGACTCTGTGGCCTTCCGTCCGGTTGTCATTGCCGGCCGCAATCTCTACTACCGCCACATCCGCCGCAACACTCCTGACGAAGCTCAGCTGTTCCGTTCCGGAAAGACCGACATTTCCTATGCGTCGTCGGTCGACTATCAGCCCTGGATGGACAACGCCGTGCTGAAGATCAACACCTGCCGTCAGGGATGCTGCGACAAGCCGACCGGAAACTACTCTGACCCCGTAGCGCGTGTGCGCCGCGTCGAGTACTCTCCTGTCTTCGGCTATGTCAGCCCTGTGGCCGATACAGTCAAAGTGTTCAAACTTGAGGGAAGCGCCTTCGTCAACTTCCCAGTCAACCGCACGGAGCTTTATCCGACCTACATGAACAACCCCGCCGAGCTGGCAAAGATCACCGGAACGATCGACTCGGTCAAGGGCGATGCCGACGTGAAGATCACGTCGATCTTCATCAAAGGTTTCGCTTCGCCTGAAGGACCTTACAGCAACAACGTCCGCCTTGCGAAAGGCCGTACGGCGACACTCAAAGCCTATGTCGAAAATCTCTACAACTTCCCGTCGGGCTTCATCACGACAGACTATCTGCCTGAAAACTGGCCCGGACTGAAAGCCTATGTCGAGAAATCGCAGCTTGCCAACCGCGACGCTATTCTCGCGATCATCAACACCGACATGGACGAAGATGCCAAAAACGCACGTATCGAACGCACCTATCCCAACGAATATGCGTTCCTGCTCGCCAATGTCTATCCCGGCCTGCGCCGTTCGGACTATGTCATCAACTATACCGTCAGATCCTACACCACGCTTGAGGAGATTCTCAAAGTGCTCCACACCGCTCCCCAGAAGCTGTCGCGTTCGGAATTCTACCGTGCAGCGCAGTCGATGACTCCGGGTAGCGACGAATATAATGAAGTGTTTGAGACGGCTGTCAGAATGTATCCCAACGACGAGGCTTCGAATCTCAACGCAGCCAACACTGCGATGCGCCGCGGCGACTATGCGTCGGCTGCCCGCTATCTCGACCGTGCGGGAACAGCTCCCGTCGTCACCTATGCCCGCGGTGTGCTTGCGGCTCTGAAAAAGGACTATGTTCAGGCCGAAACCTATTTCCGTCAGGCTGCTTCCGAGGGCTATGCTGAGGCTGATGCCGCCGTGGCACAGATGGAAGAGATGAAACGTTTCGCCGATGGCCGAATCGAGATAATTGAAGACTAAGATCAAAAACATAATAATTCAACCAATTTTTAATTACATTTTTTTTATGAACAAATTCAGCACAATGTTTCTTGCTTTTGCTGCATCTGCAACGATGTTCAGCTGTAGCAGTGACGAACCTGGAGCAGGTGTGGTGACCCCCTCCGAGGGCAACATCTATGCCACTCTGACGCTCTCGCTTCCGCAGGGCCGTTCGACCACAACTGAGGGGAATGATAACACAAACTCTGACGCCGGCTATGAAAACGGTAATGACAAGGAAAACAAAGTAGGTTCTGTTCTCGTCGTTCTGGCCTCTAAGGTAGACAACGGCAACTACACCTACATCACTTCCAATCTTGCCGACGCCCACACCTCGACAACAAACAACACACGTCCGACCTACAACATCCAGTTCGAAACCCGCGAACTTATTGAACAGGCCGGTAACGAAGTCTATGTTTTCGCTTACTGTAACCCGACAGCTAAACTTGTCGAAGCTGCTGAAACGGGCTTCACCAACGGTTTTGTTGACGAAATGGGTAACATCGAAGATGCTTCAATCTGGACACCCAACGGCTTCCTGATGAGCAACGCCCAAGTGACTTCTTGTACTCTTCCGAGCAAAACACAGATGGACGAATTCTACAACACACCTGAGAATCCCTTCAACCTCGGTATTGTCAAAGTAGAGCGTACAGCTGCACGTTTCGACTTCAAGCAGACCCAGATTGTAGGTCAGGATGAAGCCAACCTCTATCCTATCTACAACAACGAGAACTTTGAACTTGGCGAAGATGGCAAACCCGTTAAGAAAGAACTTCTCGGTTATGTCAAGCTCGACGGTATGGCGCTGATGAATGTGGCTAAGAACTACTACTATCTGCCCCGAGTATCTGCCGACGGTATGGCCCAGGATGTGACCATCTGCGGCGCCGAGACTCCCAGCAACTACATCGTCAGCCCGTTCGCAACTCAGAAATCTGCTACTGAGCTCGACCTTTCGTTCATCCGCAATGAATATCTCTACAACTGTCTGCCTGAAAATGCGACAGCTCTGACTTTCGAGACACTCTCTTACGACGCTCTTTCGACTTCTCTCGGTGAGGATGATGATGAGAACTGGGGTAACAACATTCCCGGTTTCGACAAAAAAGGCTACAACATCTGGAAGTACACTGTTGAGAACACTATTCCTGAGGTTGAAACTCAGCGCAAGGGTATCACCAGCGGTATCGTCTTCAAGGGCCATATCGTTCCTGTTGCAGGTACTAAACTTGCAGAAGCAATGAACGGAACAAACATCATCTACGCGTTCAACGGCGTTATCTACGGTAACCTCGAATTGCTTAAGAAAGCTGTAGTTGAAAAGCCGGTTTCTTCACTTGCTGAAACATTCAAGGCCGCCTTCGACATTTCTGATCTTAACGAGGAAACTCTCGCAGACATCACAACAGACCTGACTGAGTCCAAAGGCTTCACTATCTACCGTCCGGTCAATGGCGAATATCCCGTTTACTATCCGTACTACAACCGTCACAACGATAACGGCAACAACACCGTTATGGGACCGATGGAATTCTCAGTAGTCCGCAACAACGTTTACAAGATCGCCGTTCAGAACATCATTGAGTTCGGTCACACCGGCAACCCGGGTGATGATCCCGATCCTGAAATTCCCGAAAATCCCGACGAAACTCCGAAGACCTACTTCCGTGTACAGGTACAGGTTCTTCCCTGGGTTGTTCGTGTAAACAATATCATTCTCTAATTAATTTCCAATTCAATGTGCAATTCGCAATTCTTGACTAACGGAATCGGCCTGGATTTCTCTCTGTGCCGCTCCGCGGCCGACAGCCGGAATTGCAGAACCATTCTCTGAGAATTGTGAAAAAAGCATCAACGAAATGAAATTATTCAATCGATTCTTTCAATCCCTGCTGCGCGGCGCGATAATGTTTATCGCGCCGGCAGTAGCCGGATTGTCTTCTTGCAACGGAGTAATCTACGACGATCTCGATCCGTGTCCCGAGGGCGTTCGTCTGCGTTTTGTCTATGACTACAACATGGAGTTCGCGAATGCGTTTCCATCACAGGTCGAGTGTCTGACCGTTTTGGTCTTCAACAGTGACGGGACATATCGCGAAACGCACAAAATCACAGACCGTTCGCTGCTGTCGGATGAAAAATGGCGTCTCGACATCGATCTTCCCGAGGGAGACTATAAGATCATCGCCTACGGAGGTCTTGCATGTAACGACAATTCGTACCACTTCGTTGAAACTCCCGCTCCCTCGAGTCAGCTCGGCTCACTGCAGGTGGCACTTAACCAGGAGGTGATGGACCGAGTAATCGGCACGGATCTCCACAAACTATTCTGGGGAACAACCCTTGAAAAAGAGAATGCGGCCGATCCGACCGATTTCTCGAAAGCAATAGACGTCAAGGTCAGAAAATCGACAATGGCCTACGACGAATATACCGTCTACATGATGCGTGACACAAACAATCTCCGCATTGTGCTTCAGGAACTGAGCGGTGACCCTGTCGACGACAAGTCCTTCAATTTTGAAGTGATCGACGACAACACACTCATGGGCTGGAACAACGCTGTTATCCCCGCCGCTCCGTTTACCTACCTTCCCTGGACTCGCGGGCAGGCCTCGACCGGTCTGCTGCCCGACGGTTCGGAATGTAAGGTCGCTTTTGCCGAATTCAGTCTCGGCCGTCTGGTTACGGAAAATGCACCGGTGCTCCGGGTGACACGTGTTTCCGACGGCAGCGAAGTGATCAACATACCTCTCATCAACTATCTTGCGCTCATGAAGAGCGAAAGTTTCCATAAAATGTCAGTCCAGGAGTATCTGGATCGCGAAAATCAGTGGAACATGACCTTCTTCCTCGACCGTCACTGGAAATGGATTTCAGTGCAGATTGAAGTTCAGGGATGGGTTGTGCGGATCAATAACCCTGATTTGTAAAAACTTATAATGAAGAAATATCTTAATATCGCCTATTTACTGACGCTGGCCCTTACGGTCATCGGCTGCAGCGACGATGCTCCGGACGGGGTGTCGGCTCCGGGCCGTGCCGACAAGGTCGAATTCAGGATCAATGTCTATGCGGGAGATCCGGAGGACAAGGGGTCGCGCGTCGGAGTCTTGCCGGGCGATGACTACTTTGAAGGACCACTCTACCAGTATGAACGGATGCGCAGTCTGCGAGTTATCATTGTTCGTCCGGACGGTACTGTCGAGCACAACGAATTGGTCTCCGGCGAGCTGCCATCATCGGGCGTCAGCTATTACAACGGGGTGCGCGTCAGGGTCGAGGGCAACGAGACGAAGCGGGTCTATCTCTTTGCAAACGAAGCTTCGATTGTGGCCGCCGGATCTACGACTCCGTTCGATTTCAATTCGATACCGAGCGGATCGGTGTTCCCGGCCGAGACGATCGGTTCGCTGCAGCTTGCGGCGGATGCATCGGGAGTGCTGGTTGACAACAGCGGCGATGAGAAGCGATATGTCCCGATGAGCGAAGTCTTCGAGGTGTTCGTCAAGAAGGCGGGCCCGGACGGAGAGGACTCCGAGCAGGAGGCTAATTTTTTCATTACACGCTCGGCAGTCAAGTTCTCGTTCAATGTGAGCGCTACGTTCACACCGTCGAGTCCGTTTGAGATCTCGGAGTTTGCGGTTTCGTCGCTTGGTGACCGGGAGTATCTGCTTCCGACGTCGACTGAGTATGTTCCGGCGAAGTACCCGACATCTTTCGGCGACCGCTACATAAAATCATATTCTGTTCCGGAGGGAGCGGTCAACAGTTTGTGTAGTCTCGCCGTTCCGGAATCGCTTCTGAAGTTCGGGACGGACTACGTCCCCGGTACGGTCGTCAGCTTCTCGCCTCAGCTCTATTTCTGCGAGACGATGCTGAGCGGCGGTCAGTGTACGCTGAAGCTCAAGCTTGCAGGCAACGAAACGGCGGACTATGACGCGGAGATCGTTCTTCCGAATCTGCCGGCGCTACCCCGCAACACCCATGTCAAGGTCAATCTGACGCTCGACCGGTCGGATCTGAAGTGCCGGATCGATGTTCTGCCTTATACGGCAGTGCCGCTGAATCCGGAATTCGGTTTCGACGATCTGCTGCCGCGTCCGCCGTCGGGCGGCGATGTACCGCCGTGGCTGGAGATCGATCCCGACGAAGAATAGCGGACAGATTCTCAGATTCCGGCGGATGACAGACACCTCTTTTCTCACACAATCCCCCTTTCATTTCAACTGCAATGATGAAAAAACTGATATATAGGATGCTTACGGGCGTGGCCATGCTGGCTGCAGGCTCGTCGTGCACCGATGATTTTCTTTCCGATGACTATGTCATCCCGGAAGGCGAAGCCATAGTCTCAGCGACAGTCGATTTCCATCCGTTGGTTTCGACTGAGGTCAACACGGCAGGATCGCGTGCCGCAGGCGATGCCCTGAAGGATCTCGACGACATCGCTGTTTTCGCTTACGACAGCGAGGGCAAGCTCTTTAAGATCTATTCGGGCGCTGATCTGATCGATCTTCAGGTCAAAGAGAAGAACACATCGGGATCCAACACGTCGATGCCGGATGATGCCGGAGGCGAGAGTGCCAAGGCAGAGGAGTCGACGGCGCGAGCGACATTCACGCTCAAGGATGTGCCGTTCGGGCGCTATTACTTCTATGCCGTGGCCAATCTCGGGCGTCAGTTTATCGACGATGAAGACACCCGCGAGGAGTTTTCGACGGTCGACAAGCTGCGCGACTATACAGTTGAGTGGAACGAGGATGATGTAGCTGCCAACGATCAGATGTTCGGCTACTTCACGGATGCCGAAGATGACGAGAGCGGCGGATTCCAGGCCCCTGCGGTGACAGTTTCGCGTGCGCGTGTGGATCTCCACGCCTGGGTCAAGAGAGCCGCATCGAAGATCACAGTCGTTTTCGACGGGTCGGGCCTCCATGATAATATCTGGATCTATGTGAAGAGCGTCAAGGTCAAGGATATCCCGCGTTACTGCAAGATCGGCAGCGAGAACTGGGTGAAGACGCTCGAGTCGGACTCGATGATTGTCGATGGCGGCTCGATCAATTACAATGCTGCGGGAGCGCTGCCGGAGGGGACAGCAGCGAGCCCTCTTTATCAGGAGTGGCTCGAGATTTCAAAGGGCAGCGGTCTGAAAGGAGCGGTCACTACCGGAAAGGATGGTAACCCGGTCATTGGCGCCGACGGCAAGCCTGAGACTCATTCAGAGTATGCCGAGGCACTTTATTTCTACGAGAATCTGCAGGGCAATTATCCAGACGATCCGAAATATGACAAGCGTCAGGACTGGGATAAGGTCGGTTATATGCCGAAGCCAGGCGAGGATGACTACAAGGATAATATACCTTACGGAACATATATCGAGGTAGAGGCCTATTATAATTCGGAGAATGCCACGAATGTGTCGCGCGGCAGAATCATCTATCGCTTCATGCTCGGAGAGAATGAAACGTTCAACTACAATGCGAGCCGCAACAATCATTATAAGGTGACACTCGGCTTCAAGGGCTATGCCAACCAGCCGGACTGGCACATCGCATATGTAGAGCCTGACCAGGCAATCTATGCCGACCCGACTTATTATGTTTCGTACATGTATAACCAGAAGGCTATCTTCCCGGTGCGTATCAAGGGAGATGTTCAGAAATTCTCGGTTGAGATCGTTGAAAACAACTGGGCTCCGTTTGACTCGATCAAAAATGATCCGTCAGGACTTCCGGCGGGAATGGCCTCGTGTGTGCCGAAGGCCGGGGTGGGCGACGGAGTCATGGATTTCAAGTGGAATCGCAATGTCTATGTCAATGCCGGCAAGCGAGATGTCACATCATGTACCGGGACGTATGCAGGCTCAACAACGGAAAGTACGAATGAACTAAATGTAGCCCAATACGGATATTTCTACGGCCTTCAGAGACCTTATAGCCGGGACGGCAAGTCGCAAGGCAAATATTCGGAAGCGGATATAAGGAAGGGCGCGCCGGAATATGCCACTCCTATCTGGGCAGGATTCTTGGCGTTGAATGTCCCGGACCAGCTTGATGCAGTGCTGCTTCCAGATCCCGATTACCGTCAGGGAGTCTACGATCTTAAGAAATATTTTTATGATAACAAGCAGAACTACAGAGAGCTGTCGAAGGTAGATCTGACGTTTACGGCAGGCCAGACAATGAAGACGGTCGGCAGCGGGAACAACAGCTGCGAGATCACAAAAGCACCGGACGGATCGATAACGGTCCATTTCCCGATGTGGACCCGTCCGAAATCGATGCTCGGCATTTCGGGATTTACCGGAAATAATCCTTACGACACGTATCAGCGCCGAGCGGTAGTGAAAATCACTGCAGAGTACAATAACAAGACGATTGTCAAGTATATGCCGGTCTTCCAGGTTCGCCGCGTGGTCAATCCGAAGGCGGTGTGGCGCCGCTGGGACGACGTCAGTCCGTTTGAAGTGAAGCTTCTTCGTCGACTGACAGCCGAGTCGAACGATTTTACTCCCTTTAATTCCGAGGGCGGATGGCGCGCTTACGTTAAGACATGGTCGGCAGGCGACAATGGATTCATCACGCTTTCGGGAGGCTCCGGTCGCGACGCGACGGGCGCGATTGTCGGCACTACCGGCACTCCGGTAGACTTTACGATCAATTTCAACGGGACGACAGGGGATGCCGACCGGTCGAGATGCGCGATCATTCAGATCGAGTATCACGGACTGACTTGTTATCACTCGATTTTTGTCCGTCAGGGTTATAACCAGCCGCTCGATATTGCGGGCGACGGGGTGAAATGGAGCAGCTATGCATTGTTCAGCTGTGACCCGAACGCAAAGTTCGGAACAGAGTGGGATGAGACGGAAGAGAATTATATTCAGGCGACACTGACGAGGAGTCCGCTTGCGCTGGGCACAATGTTTAAGCGCGGGAACTATAACGGAGTGCTGGTCAGCAATAATGAACAGCTCGGAGTCTCAGTCTCGCCGGGCGCGTACTATAAATTCAAGATGTCGAACGGCGGCACGAGTACATGGAAGTATATGGAGGGGTATCCCTATACGAACAGCTATGGCGGATGGACAGTGGTTCATTTCCCGGACGATTCGGTTCAAAAGAAATATGCATGGGGCCGTTTCCTGGTCGATTTCGATATAGACGGGAAGAGGGAGAGGCGTCATTACCGAGTGCCGACAATGGATGAATATACCAGCCTTCAGCGGAGAGCAGACTACGGTATCGGAGTGCTGTACGGCGACGGCGCAACCCATGTTGCCACAACTGTCGATGATGCCTACGGTTTCGAGGACTTTGACAATGATGGAGACGATAACGGAATGGGTTCGACAAGGAGCACTTCCCGCGGAATGCGTGGTGTTATCGTGTTCAATCCGAATAATGCGCATCAGCTGTTCTTCCCTGTCGGGGCGCGTGGCGTTGGGCGTCGAACGATAGCCGGTTATTCGGCGGATAGCTATGACAAGTTCGGTCAGTTGCGCTATTCGAATGTGCTCGCTCCGCTGACAGGTGCAGGCAATAGTTTCCGACCGATTCCTTACAATATGCCGGCATCTCCCGGTGCGTTGTACTGGGTCAATACGCCGAGCGGAAACAATATGTGTTGGGACTGTAATTATTTCGACATGAACTTTATTCCGTATAGTTTCCCTGTCGGCTTCACACCGAACTACAGTACTTCCGACTTTAATATAACGCATGGGGGTGACGCGCTCCCGATCAAGCTTGTGCTTGATGAAAGCAAGTAAAGATAGACGCTTCGTTTGAAGTGGATCTCCCCGAAGGGTATGTTGGCAGGCATGGTTCTTCGGGGAGGTTTGTTTTGTGGCGGGTTAGGGCGGTTCGTGATAACGGCTCATCTGCGTCTTAGGGCGGTTCGTGATAACGGCTCATCTGGGTCGTCACGAGCCGGATTCGTGATCGGTCACGGACGGCAGTCCGCTCCCTCACCCTCACCGACGTGTTCCTACCATCTGAACCGTTCTGACGAACCGCCGCCATCCGGGTGGGGTGGATTCGGGATCGGTCACGGACGTGGGTCTGCTCCCACACCCTCGGCCTTAGCGCCTAACATCCGAATCGTTCTGACGAACCGCCGGCCATCCGGGTGGGTGAGGGGGGTGGCTGATAGGATGAAAAACAGGATGTCAAGGTGCTCTTTGCCGTATTTGGGTCCGCTCCGGTTTGGGGTGGGCCTTTGGGCGCATACGGCGGCGCTTAGGAGGGTATGGCGCGTCGGGG
>CAJUHM010000037.1 GCA_910586475.1 uncultured Muribaculaceae bacterium
CCCCGACCCTCTGCTTGTAAGGCAGACGCTCTGAACCAGCTGAGCTAAGCGCCCGTTTTTGAGAGTGGTTCTCTGCTAAAGCGATGCAAAGTTACGCATAATTTTTAACTCTGCAAATTTTTGGCAAACTTTTTTTCAAAAAAAAGTGATTTTTTTCTTTGAGTGCTCTTAAAACCGCCTTTTTTGTCGAATTTTTGATTTTTATGGTTGGTTATTTTGAATTTTTCAATGAATATTTGTTTTATTGATGTAAATTTATAGCCGTAAAGAAATATTTTTTTTAGTCAAAGGATGAGAAAGGGTTTAAATCGCTTTGGTCTGATCGGGCGCATTGTCCGATTTTATGTCGATGGTTTTCGGGAAATGACTCTCGGGCGCTATCTGTGGGCACTGATTCTTGTTAAACTCGCCATCCTGTTTTTTGTCTTTAAGATCTTTTTCTTTCCCGACAGGCTCCAGTGCGATTATTCGACTGACGAGGAGCGGGCCAGGGCAGTCCGCCGGGATCTTGCCAGGCCTCGTTCGGCATATGACAGTCTTTTTGAGTTAACCCTAAACAGAATCTATTATAAAAATCTTTGCCTATGAATGATTTAATGAGCGTGGTAGACTGGTCGAGGGCGCAGTTTGCCCTGACAGCGATGTTCCACTGGGTGTTCGTTCCGCTGACACTCGGCCTGTCTGTCATCGTTGCGATCATGGAGACCATCTATTATCGTACGCGCAGCGAGCGCTGGCTTGCTATCACTAAGTTCTGGATGTCGCTCTTCGGAGTCAATTTTGCCGTCGGGGTTGCGACCGGAATTATCCTTGAGTTCGAATTTGGTGCCAACTGGTCGAACTACAGTTGGTTTGTCGGCGATATTTTTGGCGCGCCGCTCGCAATTGAGGGCCTGTTCGCCTTTTTTATGGAATCGACATTCATTGCTGTGATGTTTTTCGGATGGTCGAAGGTGAGCCGGCGGTTTCATCTTGCCGCCACATGGCTGACCGCTATCGGCGCTTCGATTTCGGCGTTGTGGATTCTTGTGGCCAACGGCTGGATGCAGTATCCTGTCGGGATGCGGTTTGATCCGGCGCAGATGCGCAATGTGATGGACAATTTCTGGGAGGTAGCTCTCTCGCCGGTTGCAATCCACAAATTCTTCCATGCGGTCTTTTCCGGATGGTGTCTTGCTGGAGTATTCGTCGTCGGAGTGAGCTGCTGGTTCCTGTTTAAGAAGCGCAATGTCGACATGGCTCGCCGTTCGGTCAAGGTCGGCGGCTGGGTCGGGCTTGCCGGAATGGTCCTGACGATGTGGAGCGGCGACAGTTCGGCTCTTGATGTCGCGCGCGTTCAGCCGATGAAACTTGCGGCGATGGAAGGCCTTTACGATGGCAGCTGCGGTCAGGAGATTGTCGCTTTCGGAATCCTGAATCCTGACAAGAAGCCTGGCGACGATCAGAAGCCCTATCTGTTCGACATCTCGATCCCTTATGGGCTTTCTTTTCTCGCAACCCACGATCCGTCGGCGTTCGTTCCGGGAATCAATGACCTGATCGACGGAATTGAAATCACGCCTGCCGGCGACACTGTCCGGACCGTAAGCTATGCCGAACGGATCGAGCTCGGTCGCCGCGCCCACGAGTCGCTGAGGGCTTTCGATGCCGCTTCGGCGCGTGGCGATTCCGTCGCAATGGCGTCGGCTGCTGCAGAGCTTGAAGCTAATTATCCCTATTTCGGCTATGGCTATCTTGATTCTCCTGAGGAGGCTGTTCCGCCGGTCGGCCTGACATTCTATGCGTTCCATATCATGGTGATTCTCGGTGGCTATCTGCTTCTCTTTATGATAGCTGCCCTGTGGATTGCCTACAAGCGTCCGCAGTGGCTCGGCAACCGCCTCGTTGTCTGGGCCGGGATGCTTACGGTTCCGGTTGTCTATGTCTGCAGTCAGGCCGGATGGGTCACAGCTGAGGTCGGCCGTCATCCGTGGATCATTCAGGACATCATGCCTTGCAAGGCGGCAATTTCCGATATTTCGGCCGCGGATGTCCAGCTGACATTCTGGATGTTTGCCGTGGTGTTCACCGCATTTCTCGCCGCCGAGGTCGGAATCATGCTCAAGACGATCTCGAAAGGCTCAAAAAAAGATTTCTCATCAATTAAAGACTGATCCTTATGCAACAACTCGAATATCTTCAGAATTACTGGTGGCTGCTCGTCGCAGTGCTTGGAGCCGCTCTCGTGTTCCTGCTTTTCGTTCAGGGCGGACAATCGATGCTTCTGCAGAGGATGTCTGATCTCCAGCGCTCGATGATGGTCAACGCTCTCGGACGCAAGTGGGAGCTGACTTTCACGACGCTTGTGGTTTTCGGCGGGGCATTTTTCGCATCGTTCCCGCTGTTCTATTCGACAAGTTTCGGCGGCGCCTACTGGCTCTGGATGCTTATCCTTTTCAGCTTCATCCTCCAGGCTGTCAGTTATGAGTTCCGGTCCAAACCGGGAAATATCTTCGGCACGCGCACCTACGATCTCTTTCTGTTCATCAACGGGAGTGTCGGATGCATTCTGCTCGGAGTCGCAGTCGGAATGATGTTTTTCGGCGCCGAATTCGAGGTGACAAAAACGAATATTCTTGACAGCTCCTCGCCGGTGATCTCCCGCTGGGCTCCGACTCATGGACTGGAGGCGATCGCCGACTGGCGATGTCTGGAGCTGGGGCTTGCCGTTCTGTTTCTTTCGCGGACCCAGGCGTCGCTCTATTTCCTGTCGGCGATCAGCCACGACCGGAAATTTGCCGAGAGCCAGCGCCGGTCCGTTTTGGTCAACGGAGCTGTCTTTGTCGTCTTTTTCCTGTTGTTCCTCTACCTTCTGCTGACAGCCGACGGTGTGACGACTGACGGAACCATGAGATGGACTGAAAACAAGTATCTCTGGAATTTCATCGACATGTGGCCCGTTGCCGTTATCTTCCTGCTCGGAGTCGTTGCTGTTCTCTGGGGCGTGCTCGGGACAGCGCTTTCGGCCCGTTTCAAAAGAGGAATCTGGTATAGCGGCATCGGTACGGCAATGGTTGTGGTCGCGCTATTCTGCATTGCCGGCTACAATTCGACAGCCTATTATCCTTCGCTGCTCGACGTTTCATCCTCGTTGTCGGTCCGCAACAGTTCCTCGTCGCTATTCACGCTGACGGTCATGAGCTGGGTGTCGCTCATTACGCCCGTAGTGATCGCCTATATTGCCTATGTGTGGAAGAAGATGGATGCGGACCGAATAACTCCGCATGAGATGAAAGAGACTTCCCATAAATATTGATTATATGTGCCTTATGCGGCCCGGAGTGTCTGAACCTGAGGTTTTCGGCACTCCGGGCTCATTTTTTTGCGGCCTACGGAGATGTCGGCGGTCCGATTCAATGCGGATTGTGCATGATTTAGGCTTAATGAATCGTAAAAGCTTGCTTATGCGCCGGTAAATTGCTAATTTTGTAAGCATTCAGGCCTGTTTACACAGGGTGTGTGATTTACCTGATTAAGACTAACTATAACTTCTACCTATGAAAAAATTAGCAACATTACTAATTGTTTCTGCTGCCGCTGTTAATTTGAATGCTACTGATCCGGTTGATTATGTCAGCACGCTTGTCGGTACGCAATCGGAATTTGCTTTGTCGACGGGCAATACCTATCCGGCCGTCGCTATGCCCTGGGGGATGAATTTCTGGACTCCGCAGACCGGCAAGATGGGCGACGGATGGGCCTACACCTATGACGCTAAGAAAATCCGCGGGTTCAAACAGACCCACCAGCCCAGTCCCTGGATCAACGACTACGGTCAGTTTGCGATAATGCCCGTGACCTCCGGCCCGGTCTTCGATGAGGAGCAGCGCGCAAGCTGGTTCGGACATAAAGCCGAAGAGGCCACTCCATACTATTATAAAGTCTATCTCGCCGACCACGACGTTGTCACCGAGCTGACTCCGACCATGCGTGCGGCAGCTTTCCGTTTCACATTCCCCGAAGCTGAGACCTCATATGTCGTTGTCGATCCGTTCGATAAGGGCTCCAGTGTTACGATTGATCTGAAAAATAACCGCATACAAGGCTATACGACTAAAAATTCAGGAGGCGTTCCCGATAACTTCAGAAACTATTTCGTGATCGAGTTCGACACTCCGTTTACCTACTATGCCTCCGTTTCCGACGGCGACATCCGCAAGGGCTCGACCGACGTGACGGCCGACCATGCCGGTGCGATTATCGGTTTCCCGACCCGCAAAGGGCAGGTGGTCAACGCTCGTGTGGCCTCATCATTCATCAGTCCGGAGCAGGCCCTTCTGAACCTGAAGGAGCTTGGCGACGGCGATTTTGACCGCATCAGGAAAGAGGGCCGTGCTCGCTGGAACGATATTCTCGGACGTATCGAGATCGAACATGATCCCGCCGACGCTCAGACTCTCGACCGCATGCGCACATTCTATTCCTGTCTCTACCGCTCTGTACTTTTCCCCCGTTCGCTCTATGAGATCAACGCACAGGGAGAAGTCGTGCACTATAGCCCGTATAATGGCGATGTCCTTCCAGGCTACATGTTCACCGACACCGGCTTCTGGGACACATTCCGCTGTCTGTTCCCATTGCTGAACCTCGTCTATCCGTCTGAAAACGAAAAGATCCAGGCCGGACTCGTCAACGCATATCTTGAAAGCGGATTCCTGCCAGAATGGGCTTCCCCCGGCCACCGCGGATGTATGGTGGGCAACAACAGCGCTTCAATCGTTGCCGACGCCTATCTCTCGGGCCTCCGTAACTACGACATCGAAAAGCTCTGGGAGGCTGTCACATCGGGCGCGCACAAAGTCCACCCTGAAGTTTCGTCGACCGGACGTCTCGGACATGAATACTATGACCGTCTCGGTTATGTGCCCTACAACGTAGGAATCAACGAAAGCGCCGCGCGCACACTTGAATACGCCTACGATGACTGGTGTATCTATCAGCTCGGCAAAGCTCTCGGCAAGAGTGAAAAAGAACTTGCACCCTACGCACGTGCGGCCATGAACTACCGCAATCTATTCGATAAAGAGACCAAACTTATGCGCGGACGCAACGAAGACGGTTCTTTCCAGTCGCCTTTCAACCCGCTGAAGTGGGGCGATGCCTTCACAGAGGGTAACTCATGGCACTACACCTGGTCTGTGTTCCATGATCCGCAGGGACTCATTGATCTCATGGGAGGCGACCGGGAGTTCATCGCAATGATGGATTCAGTCTTCACTGTTCCCCCGATCTTCGACGACAGCTATTACGGTCAGGTAATCCATGAGATCCGCGAAATGCAGATTATGAACATGGGCAACTATGCCCACGGCAACCAGCCCGTTCAGCACATGATCTATCTCTATAACTATGGCGGTCAGCCCTGGAAGGCGCAATACTGGGTGCGTGAGGTCATGAACCGCATGTATTCGCCGAACCCCGACGGCTATTGCGGAGACGAAGACAACGGTCAGACTTCGGCCTGGTATGTGTTCTCGGCTCTCGGATTCTATCCCGTGGCTCCCGGAACGGGCGAATATATTCTCGGAGCGCCTCTGTTCCGTAAAGCCGCAATCCATCTTGAAAACGGACAGACCGTTAAAATCGAAGCTCCGGCCAACAGCGACACCAACCGCTACATTAAGGAGCTGAAAGTCGACGGTAAGGTGACCGACGCCACTTATCTCACACTCGGCCAGCTTCATGAAGGCCCGACACTCGACTTCGTCATGTCGGCCGCTCCGGCCACGGACCGCGGCATCGCCCCCGAATCGCGGCCCTACTCCTTCTCCAAGACTGCCGACGCTCCAAAAATAAAGCAGCCCAAAGCTAAGAAGACAAAAAAATCTAAAAAATAGAATCGCCCCGACGCCGCTCTCCCTTCAGAGCGGCGTCGCTGTCTATGACATAAATATTTTCCTGAAATCTTCAATCGGGGTAGGCAATTCAGTAATTGGTTTTGCTGGGTTGGCGGACGGTTGAGTAATTTTGCGGTTGAATAGTTTTGTTAAACCGTTAAACAGAAATAAATCATGAAAGGAAATTTCATCTACTCTAATCCGACTCGCCTTTATTTCGGCGATGAGGCTCAGAAGAATCTTGCCTCGGCTCTTGAAGGATTTGGTAAAAAGGTGCTGCTGGTCTATGGCGGTGGCTCGATCAGACGCAATGGTGTCTACGACGACGTAATGGCGGCTCTCCATCAGACCGGAAAAGAAGTCGTCGAACTGTCGGGCGTAATGCCGAATCCGACTCTCGCGAAGCTCAATGAGGGGAGGAGAGTTGCGCGGGAGAATAATGTCGATTTCATTCTTGCCGTCGGCGGCGGGTCGACGATCGACTATTCGAAGGCGGTCAGCGTCGCAGCCTGGTATGACGGTGACGCCTGGGATCGATATTTCGTGCGTCAGGAAGATCCGCAACCCGGCGAGCGGATAATCCCGGTCGGTGCTGTACTGACGATGGCCGGAACCGGGTCGGAAATGAACGGAGGCTCGGTAATCACCAATCAGGAGGCGAAGCTCAAGATAGGGAAGGTGTTCGGAGAGGAAGTGATGCCTAAATTCGCTGTACTTAATCCGCGCTACACCTTTTCGCTGCCGCACCGCCAGATGGTTGCCGGAATCTTTGACACTATGATCCATATAATGGAGCAATATTTTTCCGGCGATGACGATTCGACCTCCGACTATCTTGCAGAAGGTCTGATGAGGTCGCTCATCGCATCCAGCCGGGTAGCCGTGAACGATCCGGAGAATTATGAGGCCCGCTCCAATATTATGTGGACAGCGACATGGGCGCTCAACACTCTGATCGGAAAAGGAAAGATCCAGGACTGGATGGTCCACATGATCGGTCAGGCGATAAGCGCCCATACAGATGCCACTCACGGAATGACTCTTTCGGGCGTTTCCGTTGCCTACTACCGCCATGTGATGAATTATGGCCTCGACCGTTTCGCGCGGTTTGCGCGTGTTGTCTGGGACATTCCCTCCGACGGAAAATCCGATTCGCAGCTTGCATCCGAGGGAATCGACGCTCTCGAAGCGTGGATCCGGGAAATAGGGGCTGCAGCGGAAATCTCGTCGCTTGGCGTCACTGAAGCACTGATCGAGCCTATCGCCGACGCGACAATCATATTCGATGCGGGCTATCACCGACTCGACCGAAGCGAGGTGATCGAGATCCTGCGCGAATCGCTTTGATCACACGTTTTCATCCGGAGACTGCGCTGCAGTGGGTTCGATCATTGCAGCGCAGCCTCTTTGAAAAAAATTTGGCCGGATGAAAAAAAGTTTGTAATTTTGCTGTCGGGTAAGTCCTACACGACCAGCTCCCCGGGAACTCCGTCAGATCTTGACCGAAGCAGCGGTACCGGGTTGTAGCGGTGCGATGTAGTAAGCTTACCCTTTTTTGTGTCCTTTTCTGTCGTATGACAAGAAACATTAATGCAGGGTAGGAAAAGTTTTTGTAAGTTGAGGATTCTGACTAAATTTGCAAATAACCCCTATTGTAATTAAGCGGAACGGCGGCTTTGAAGCTGTTTTTACAGACAAAAATGAGCGAAATCGAACGACATATTCTCGTGTTGCGCTTTTCAGCGTTAGGCGACGTCGCAATGACATTGCCGGTTGTCTATTCTGTTGCCAGGGCAAATCCCGAGGTGAGATTCACCATGGTGACACGGCCATTTTTCTCGCGACTGTTTATTGATGCACCCTCCAATCTCTCGGTGATCGGTGTCGATCCGAAAGACTATAAAGGCGCGCTTGGACTGTGGCGGCTGTTTTTGCGGCTTAGCCGTCTGAAGCCGACAGATGTGGCCGACCTTCACAATGTCTTGCGCTCATGGATGATCGACAATTACTTCAGGGCTAAAGGTATAAGGGTCGTGATGGTCGACAAAATGAGATCAGGCCGTTCCCGCGCGTTAAAGGACAAAATCCGCCAGAAAAGTTTTGTTGACCGCTATGTCGAAGTCTTCAGCGATCTCGGTCTGAAAATTCCCGGATCTTTTTCGGCCCTTCCGGAGCTAAGTGCGCCGGATGACTTTGAGGTCAGACATCCGGCGGTAGGCATTGCGCCTTTTGCGAGATACCTCACTAAGACCTATCCTCCCGAACTGATGGTCGAAGTCATCCGAAATATATGCCGGAAAGGAGTCTCGGTCTATCTGTTTGGCGGCAGGGGAGAAGAGGCCGCGCAGCTTGAGAGATGGGCCGGGGAGATTGATGGCTGTCGGTCAGTGGCCGGTCTCTACCCGATCGAACAGGAACTGCGGCTGATGCAGGAGATGGATCTGATGGTCTCGATGGATTCGGCCAATCAGCATCTTGCATCGCTCGTGGCAACTCCGGTGGTGACTCTGTGGGGCAGTACGACGCCCCGATGCGGATTCGTTCCGTTCGGACAGAGCGAGTCGCGATCCATTGTGGCTGGTCTGGAGTGTCAGCCATGTAACGTTGCCGGAGCGCCTGCATGTCCGAGAGGGGATCTGGCCTGCATGCGTGAGCTGACGCCCGAGTCGGTCGCTTCTCACATTCTTTCAGAATTAGCCAGCACAAAGAAATGAGTCTGATCGGTTATATTCTATTTTCGCTACTCTATTGGCTGTGGTGTGCACTCTTCTTTCAGATTTTCCAGAAACCGTTTTTCGCGATATCGAACCGTAAGAGTGCTGCCGGCACTGCGGTAGGACTCAGAATAACCGCGGCAGTCTATCGCCACGGGTTTAAGTCCGATGCGATAATCGCGTCCTATCTTTCAGCCGTTCCGTTGATCGCCGGGCTTGTCCGTGTGATGTTTCCAACGTTTGATCTCGGCTGGATTCTATGTCCCTATAACTTTCTGATCGCAATGGCTCTGGGGCTCATTGTGGTTTCAGATTCGATTCTCTACGGGTTCTGGAACTCGAAGATCGATGCCTCTGTGTTCGAATACCTACGCCATCCTAAAGGGGCGTTTGCAAGCGTAAGCGGATGGTATGTGGCCGCGTGGCTTCTTGTCGCGGCGGCCGTCGGCGGCTGTTTCTGGCTTGGTGCCGGGGCGGTTGTCCGCTACGGATGGCTTCCTCTATTTGATTCGTCCCCACGTTGGTGGACCTATGTGGCTGCGCCCGTGGAGTTTTTGCTTATGGTCGGACTCTGTTTCCTGATCATCCGCGGTCTCGGTATCCGTCCGAACAACCCTAGCGCTGTCTATTTCCACTCCGAAAACTTCTTTAACCACTGGGCACTGAATCCCGCCTATAATCTGATCTATTCGCTTGGCGCCCGCGACGATTATGCCGGTCAGTTCCAGACTATGTCGCCTGAGAAGTGCCTCGAACTGATCGCCCCTCTTTTTCCGACTGAAGGAAAGTCGCAATCGCGGCTTGCGACCGATCGTCCCGACATTCTTGTGGTCGTCTGGGAAAGCTTCGGAGCTGAGTTCTGCGAGCAGCTCGGTGGCCGTAGCGGAGTGACGCCGAATTTCAATCGTCTGTGCGACGAAGGACTCTTCTTTACCCGCTGTTGCGCGTCCTCGTTCCGTACTGACCGGGCGCTTCCCGCGGTATTCTGCGGCTTGCCGGGACAACCGACCGCCACAATAGTGCGCCACACGCGCAAGCTCCCGTGTCTGCCCGCTGTGGCTCGCGATCTGCGCGGGATCGGCTACCGGACAATGGCTGTCCACGGCGGCGACCTCGTCATCATGCACAAATCCGATTTCTATCTCTCGGCCGGAAACACACGTCTGATGGCTCAGCGCGACTTTCCCGGCAATCTCGACCACGGGAAATGGGGCGTCCATGACCTTCCCGTCCTTGAGCGAGTTGCCGATGAAGCAGCCCGGCTGACCGCAGCGGGCGAACGATGGATGATTTCGGTTCAGACGCTCAGTTCGCATGAACCTTTCACCGTGCCCTACGACCGCCTTGCTGATCCTGCCGACAATTCGATGGCCTACACCGACCATGCTCTCGGGCAGATGGTCGGGCGTCTGAAAGCCTCCGGTGCATGGGACAATCTGTTGATGGTCGTAGTGGCCGATCATGGGCTGAACCGTAGCAACACTCCGTCGCATCGTGATCAGTATTCCCATATACCGCTGTTGTTTACCGGAGGAGCCGTGCGTAGGCCCGAGCGAATCGACGCGATCATGAGTCAGACGGATATTCCCGCGACTCTTCTCGGACAGCTCGGCCTGAGCCATGACCGCTATCCATTCAGCCGCGACGTCCTGGCCGACACCTATACGGTCCAATCCTCTTTCCACACTTATAACAATGGATTTCTATTCACCGATCAGACCGGACTGACCGACTACGACAATCTCCGTCAGTCTGCCGCGCCGGGCACAGCCGACGCCGATCGTGAACTGAAGGGGAAAGCCATTCTCCAGAGTCTCTATAACTACATTGCAAATCTTGACAATGAACGAAAAGCTCCGTAAACTGATGCGCTCGACTCCCGTCGGGCTGATTCTGAATCTTGCCGTTGTCTATCTGGCCTATTTCATTTGTCGGATAGCTTTTATTCTTGAGAATTTCGATCTCGTAGGGGAGGGGCTTTCATGGCCGGCTTTCCTGACCGTCTGCGCCGGAGGATTCAGGTTCGACTCTTCGGCGATCTTCTATACAAACTGCCTCTTCATCCTGCTCTACATTCTTCCGCTCCACTGGAAAGAGGGGCGTCGGTGGTGGAACGCTATGACAAAATGGCTCTATGTGGGTGTCAACGCACTGTGTGTCATCATAAATCTTGGCGATTCAGTCTTTTTTGAGACGCGTATGCAGCGTTCGACGATGGCTACCGTCACCGAATTCAAAGGCGAAGGCAATCTTCTCTCAATCATTGGGGTGGAGGTCGTGTCCCACTGGTATCTGCTTCTCCTGTCGGCACTGATCATATTCGGATTCATCCGTCTCTACAGGTGGCCTGCTGATCCCGGACGCCCGTTGTGGCGCTATTATCTGACCAATTCGCTCTCACTGGTTGTCATTGGCTTTCTGTCGGTCTGCGGTATGCGCGGAAATATTCTGTTCCTCTCGGCTACACGCCCGATCTCTGTCGGCTACGCGCAGCGGTTTGTCGAGAAACCGGTTCAGACGGGCGCTGTGCTGAACACTCCGTTCGCTCTGTTGCGCACTCTAGGCGAAGTCACTATGGCCGAACCTCATTATTTTTCTGAAGAGGAGCTGGATGCGATCTATTCGCCCGTCCATGTTCCGGCCGACACTCTTGTCGAACGTAAAAAAAATGTTGTCATCCTGATCGTCGAGAGCTTTGCTCAGGAATTTATCGGAGGCCTCAACACAGACCTCGACGGAGGAACCTACAAGGGCTATACACCTTTTGCCGACTCTCTCCTGACGGTCAGCGCCCATTGGCGCGACGGATTCGCCAACGCTGGTTTCAGTATCGACGCACCCCCGGCTGTTCTTGCATCGATTCCACGAATGAACCGTCCGTTTGTCGTGTCGCCCTATTCGCTCAACGACATCAATTCGATCGCATCACTGCTCAAGCCGATGGGCTATGAATCGGCATTCTTCCACGGGGCCGACAACGAATCGCTCGGATTCAATGCCTTCACCCGCCATGCCGGTTTCGACCGCTATTACGGTCAGAATGAATTCTATGCCGACAGCCGGTTCGGCGGCAAATCGGAATTCGACGGGACGTGGGGTGTCTGGGACGAACCGTTCCTGCAGTTCTTCGCGCAGACGCTGACCACGATGCCGCAACCGTTTCTTGCGACGGTCTTCACCCTCTCTTCTCATCATCCCTTCCGCATTCCCGACAAATATGCCGACGTGATGAAGGATGAGGGGCTCTTTCCGCTCCATAAGTGCATACGCTATGCCGACTACTCTCTGCGACGCTTCTTTGACACCGCGCGCCGACAGCCGTGGTACGACAACACGATCTTTGTTCTGACAGCCGACCACGGCAGTTCGAAACGGACCCATGCCGAGTATAAGAACGATGTCGGCGGCTTCCGTATTCCGATTCTTATCTTCGATCCGTCTGGCGAACTTCCGCGCGGCCAGCTGCCCGGAATTGCCCAGCAGACCGATATAATGCCGACGGTGCTAAACTATCTTGGCAACAAACGTCCCTATGTGGCCTACGGCATCGACCTGTTTGCAACTCCTGCCGACCGCACGTGGGCTTTCAACTGGGACAATATACCGCAGTATTTCAAAGGCGACTATGTCATTCAGTTTGCCGGTGAGGAGGTGTCCGGGCTGTTCAACTACCGGGCCGACCCATTGCTGAAAAACAACCTTGCCGGAAAAGGTCTTGAGACAGAAGCGTCCATGAAGCGCGACGCGCAGGCAATCATCCAAAGCTTCATGCACCGCATGAACACCAACGCGGCAACCGCCGTAGTCGAACCTCTGAAACCCAAAAACGACTGATCTATGAGAATTCTTCAGATTTTCCCCGGAAAGGTATGGGGCGGGGCCGAACAGTTTGTCCTTGACCTTGGTCTTGCCCTGCGCGACAAAGGCCACGAAGTCGAGTTTCTAGTGCGGCGTTCTGACGCCGTGATCGCGCGGCTTGAGAATGCCGTAGAGTTTTCGGTTGTCGGTCTCGGCGGAGGTGTGTTTCCGTTCGGAAAGCCCGATCCGGTTCTTGTCGAAGCCGTCCGGAATGCTGACATTGTCCATGTCCACGACATCTCACACGTCGACGCGGTTTTCAGGGCTGTCGACATTGCCGGATCTCACGCGAAAGTCATCCTGACGCGCCATATCGCCCGCGCGAGCCGGACTCTTCCGTGGCGGCGCGGCTCATTGAAGAGACTCCATCGGATTCTGTTTGTCAGCCATCTCGGCCGGCGTCTCTGGCAGAGTGTCAACTCATGGATGCCGGCAGAGAAGTGCATGGTCGTCCATAACAGCATTCCGCCCTATGCCGGAGCAGAGGCCGAGGATCTGCGTCAGCGTTATGCTGTCCGGCCCGGAGTTCCGCTGATACTTTTCACCGGACGAGTCCGCGAATCGAAAGGCTGTCAGGTACTTGTCGAGGCACTTGTGCGTGTGCGCGATCTCGACTGGACAATGATATTCGTCGGGACATGCAAGCCGGCCGATTTCGACAAGGAGCTTGTCCGAATCGCGCAGCGCGGTGCTGTCGGCCACCGCGTCGGTTTCTATGGATTTTCCGATAATGTCCGAGCTCTCATACGTCAGGCCGACATCGGCGTCGCTCCTTCGATCGTGCGCGAGGCTTGTCCGCTTTCTCCGATGGAATTCATGCAGGCGGCCGTTCCGGTAATCGCAACCGACAATGGCGCTCAGCCCGAGTATATAACCGATGGCGAGACAGGAGTGCTCGTCCCGCCCGACAATGTCGAGGCTCTGGCCGCAGCTCTGCGATCAATGATCACCGACCCTCGACGCCGTCAGCGCATCGGACGCCGGGGCGCCGGTTATTTCGCTGAAAATCTATCCTATCAGAGATTTATCGACGAAATCCTCAGAGCCTATTCCTGAATTCGTTTCGGCTTCTCAGGTCAATGAAGAGGCTGCGCCGTAATACCTTGGATTACGACACAGCCTCGATGTTACGGTTACGGATGAGCCATTATGGGCTGCACCCTCTTTGTGTTTATGATCAGTTCTGTTTGCGGGCAGCTTCAGTCGGATCCCAGACATAGAGTCGGTCCGACGGGCGCACCTTTTCGCTGACTTTTATTGAGAAACTGTCGCCCTTGACTGCTTTTTCAACAGGTTTGAGGTCTACGCGGATCTCGTCGAGTTTCATGACGATCGCGCCGGTGGTCGGTCCGGTGATCACTATTTCGTCGCCGACCTTCACCTCGCCTGCCTCGACATAGAATTCTGCAACGCCTATGTTCGAGAAATATCTGACACCCTTGGCGGCATATCGCTTGACGCGTTCGGCACTCGAACCGTATTTCGACGACCATTCCCCAAGGCGCTGCCCGAGATAATAGCCGTCCCAGAATCCGCGGTTGAAAATCTTTCTCAGCTGCGCTGTCCACTCTTCGATGCGCTCCTCGGTGTACGTTCCGTTGCAGATCGCCTCGATTGCTTCTGAATAGGCCCTCACAGCGACGCTGACATATTCAGGTCCGCGTGCGCGTCCCTCGATCTTGAACACCCGCACTCCGGCATCGATCATTTTGTTGAGGAAGTGGATTGTCCGGAGATCCTTGGGCGACATGATATACTTGTTTTCGATCGCAAGCTCGTCGCCGGTCTCGCGGTCCGTGACAGTGTAGCCGCGGCGGCAGATCTGAGTGCAGGCACCGCGGTTGGCGCTCGAATTCATCTGATGGAGGCTCAGATAGCATTTTCCGCTGACTGCCATGCACAGGGCGCCGTGGCAGAACATCTCGATGCGCATCGGTTTTCCTCCGGGTCCGCAGATCGACTGCTCGCGGATGGCGCGGTCGATGCCCGCGACCTGATCGAGATTAAGTTCGCGGGCGAGTACGACGACGTCGGCCCACTGTGAATAGAATCTCACCGCTTCTGTGTTGGTCACGTTGACCTGCGTAGAGATATGGACCTCTACTCCGCGTGAGCGGGCATAGCCTATCGCCGCCATGTCCGACGCGATAATGGCTGAGATGCCCGACTGGGCGACAGCGTCAATGATCTCTCTCATTGCCTCCAGGTCGGAGTCGTAGATGACGGTGTTGACTGTCAGATATGACTTCACATTGCTGGCGTCGCAGATCGACGCGATCTCGCGCAGATCGTTGAGTGTGAAGTTGACTGATGAACGGGCTCTCATATTGAGCCCCTCGACTCCGAAATAAATGGCGTCGGCGCCTGCGTTGATTGCCGCGTGGAGCGATTCGTAGCTCCCGACCGGCGCCATTATTTCAAAATCCTTACGGTTTAGTTTGGTTGTTTCTTGGTTCACTTTGTTGAGAAATAGAACGAGAATTTAGTCGGTTGTACAGGCACATAATATTTCGGCAGCACATCCGGACCGCATGTGGCTGTCCCGACACCGGTCTGTTCGGCATCGATATGAACGGTCACGCTATTGCCCGGAATGAGGTCGGAGATATGCTGTGCGCGCTGAATGTCTCCGTCTGCATACGGGTAGGCGGAGAACTGGAAGTCTTTCTTCGAGGATGTGATTTTCAGTCCGCTCCCGTTTAGAGCAACCCATCTTACATCCGTGTGGTTACCGGCCGCTGAGGGCTTGTTGTAGATATAGAAATCGTCAACGGGCTTCACGGTCTGCAGGCCGATGCGTCCTGCAGCCTTGCGGTCTGCGTAGGTCTCTCCGCTGCGGCCCAGATATGTCACTGATGAAGCTATTGCTTCCGGCACAGTGAATGTCAGGCCGAGACGGGGCATGTTTCTGATGACAGCTGTGTCGGGGATGAAGTCGCAGTCGATCGCAAGCTGGCCGTCTTTGTCGATCGAATAGGCATAGGTAGCATTCGCTACAACCGAGCCGCTGCGTCCCAGGATCTGTGAGGTGACATAGACTGTGTTGTTCTTGACCTTGAGAGATGTCATCTTTTGGCTGATCGAGTCGATTCCTGATTCTACCCACGTTCTGTTTTTGCCACCCCAGGCAAGATCGTTTTCTGTTGCGGGACGGTAGAGCGACAGAGCGACAGGCGACGACAGAACCTGATGGCCACCGATCGAAAGGGAAGTTATTTTGCCGGTCAGAGGACTGATTTCAAAGCCGGTCTCTTCAGCGCCGGTGAATCTGTTTTTGCTGCGTTTGAGTTTCGAAGGTTTGTGCTCGGCTGCTACGGCAGTGCCCGGAAGCACGAACTGTTCATAGGCCACCTCATGGTTGTGAGAGATCATCGGAGAATACTTGACGGGCTTCCAGCTGAGATCGAGATAAGCCTCGGCCTCGTCAGTTGTCTCGTATCGGCCTAGCGAGATGTCTGTCGAAGCTCCCGGGGCGAGATCGATATCCCGCGATCCGCTTGCGATGACCTTGCCGGAAGGAGTTGTGACCTTCCAGTCGAGTGTATAGTCGCTGAGGTTGGTGAAATCGAAGCGGTTGGTGATCCGGACTGTCAGGTCCGACGGATTGACAAGCGATGCGACCACGTTCTGATAGACCTTCTTCACCTCTGCAAGTGAAGGATGGGCAGTGCGGTCGGCTGCTACAAGACCATTGCAGTTGAACGAGTTGTCCGACGGAACATTCGCAGGTCCGTAATCGCCGCCATAGGCCCAGAACTTGCGTCCATTGGGAGCGGTTTCCTCAAAAGCCTGGTCGACCCAGTCCCAGATGCAGCCGCCCTGAAGATTCGGATAGGAGTAGATCACATCCCAGTAATCCTTCAGACCTCCGACGGAGTTGCCCATCGCATGGGCGTACTCACAAAGAATATACGGGCGGTTGTTTTTAGGATCCTTTGCATAGTTTTCGATCGAGCTGACACTCTCATACATTTTTGCAAAGATGTCCGAATTCCAGTCATGGATCGCACGCTCATATTGGATCGGACGGTTCGGCTCGAGTTTTTTCATGAAGCGGTAGGCCTCTTCGAACACGATTCCGTTGCCGCATTCGTTTCCGAGCGAATAGAACGTGACCGAAGGATTGTTTTTGGATTTCGCATACATGCGGGCCTCGCGGTTGATGATCGCCGGAATCCATTCGGCACGTTTGGCAAGCGACTCGTCGCCGTAGCCGTAGCCGTGGCTTTCGGCATTACCCTCGTCGATCACATAGATACCGTATTTGTCACAGAGGTGATACCAGTAGCGGTCCTGGGGATAGTGGCAGTTCCTGACCGTGTTGATATTGTTTTCCTTGAAGAGACGGATGTCAAGCTCGGCAAGATCTTTCGGGACGGTACGGCCCTGGGGAGAATGTGCGTGGCGGTTGACACCCTTGATCTTGATCGGCTTGCCGTTGAGCGTATAGAGTCCGTCGACGACCTTCGAAGTGCGGAAGCCCACGTTGCAGCCGACCGTCTCGGTGATTGTTCCCCGGGAGTCGGTCAGATTCATCACGAGTGTGTAGAGATAGGGATTCTCGGCCGACCACGGAATAATATTGTTTATAGTCATGTTGAACCGGTTGTCGGCTTTTGCTGTCGATGAACCGGATGCGACAATCGCTCCGCGTGCGTCGACGAGGCGGAAGTTCAGACCCGATTTTGCCGGTTGTTTTTTATTCGACGATGCTGAGGCCAGACCCGCTATGTCGACATCGATGCCGAGTTCTCCCTTGGTGAAGGTCGAGTCGAGGGGCGAAGTGACCGTGAAATCTGATATGAATGTCGTCGGAGTCGAATAGAGATAGACGTCGCGTTCGATGCCCGAGATGCGCCAGAAGTCCTGACATTCGAAGTAAGCTCCGGCACTCCAGCGGTAGACCTCGAAGGCAACCGTGTTTTCTCCGGCTTTGAGATATTTGGTGACATCCCATTCTGCCGCAGTTTTTGACCCCATGTTGCAGCCTAAAAGCTGACCGTTGACCCAGACATAGTAGAACGAGGTCGCGCCTTCACAGCAGAGCACGACCCGGCGTCCTTTCCAGTCGTCGGGAATGGTGAACGAGCGGCGATACGATCCGACCTCATTTGTCGCCGACGGAACCCGCGGCGCGTCTTTCTTGAAGTCTGCCCATTCGGAGTCGATCTCATAGGTGGTGTTGACATAGACCGTCGTGCCGTAGCCCTGACGTTCCCAGTTGCCGGGAACCGTGATCTGGTCCCATGAGGAGACATCATAATCCGGTGCCTGAAAGCCAGCTGGGCGGTTGTCGGTGCCTTTGACCCAGGAGAAATGCCATTTTCCGTTGAGCGAGAGATAGTAGGGCGATTCCTCATACTTAAAGTCGCGGATAGCATCGATGTCGTTGGCCGGATAGGGCACGATCAGCGCATGAGGCTGAAGTTGTCCATTGGCAAAAGCATCAATTGTTTGCCATTCTGGAAGCTGTTGGGCAATTCCGCTGACGGCAGCCAGCACTTCCACAGAGCATAGAAGTTTTTTCATCAGGTATTTAGGATAATGATTATGCAATTATTACAAAGTTACGCCCGTAATTGCTATTATTGATATTCTTCATTGTTAAATTGTGTTAACACAAAGACACTCTCTTTCCGACGGCGGTATCTGCTATCGGTAATTCTGATCAGATAAACCGTGATTTTGGTATGCGCTGATACTGCGGATTGTGTTAAATTTGCAAAATACTATTGAGCATCATCGCCAGTCTAATGAAAATCAATCAAATAATCATAATGAAGACACGACAAATTCTACTGATCGCAGCTGCCCTTCTTCTCGGGACTGCGGCATCTTCTGCAAAATCAACCGTCTACATGACACGGGAGATTTCCCCCGACGCATTGGTCAGAATCTACAAGGCGCTCGGCAGACCGGCCGACGGCCACCGCGTTGCCGTCAAAATCAGCACCGGCGAGGGCGGAAACCCCAACTATCTGAAGCCTACGCTTATCCGGAATCTTGTCGATTCGGTCCACGGGACTATCGTCGAGTGTAACACTGCCTACAACGGTGTCAGAAACACATTTGAGGCTCATTGGAAGACAGTGCGTGATCATGGGTTCGACTCAATTGCTCCAGTCGACCTTATGGATGAGGAGGGACAGATGAAGATTCCGGTGCGCGATCGCCGTCACATCAAGTACGACATCGTAGGCAGTCACCTTCCGCGCTACACCTATATGGTCAATCTCGCCCACTTCAAAGGCCACGCTATGGGCGGCTACGGAGGCGTGCTGAAAAATGCGAGCATCGGAGTCGCGTCGGCCGACGGCAAGGCCTATATCCATACTGCCGGCAAAGCCGATCAGACCGAACAGCTCTGGGACAATATCGCGCCGCAGGATAGTTTTCTTGAGTCAATGGCAGCGGCCGCGCAGGCCGTCGACGATTATTTCGGAGAGAACATCGTCTATATTAACGTGATGAACAACATGTCGGTCGACTGCGACTGCGCTGCCCACCCGTCGGAAGTGCTGCTCGAAGACTATGGGATTCTCGCATCGACAGACCCTGTGGCTCTCGACAAAGCCTGTGTCGACATAATTTTCAATATGACTCCGGCCGACGGAAACGACAATGCGCCTCTGATCGAGCGAATCAACAGCCGCCACGGAACACATACAATCGACCACGCGTCTGCTATCGGACTTGGATCTCTCGACTATGAGATTGTCTGCATCGACAACTAAGCTCATGCTCTTCTGCGTCGCGGCCACAGCCGCCACGCAGGCGTTCGCTTCGGAGACGATTGATTCGGTCATGCATCCCGGTGAGGTTGTGGTGACTGGTTCGGCAGCCCCCGTAGCGGACAATCTGCTCCCTTATTCGGTGTCGGTCGTTGGCCATGACAGGCTCGAGTCGACCGGCCAGACTCAGGTGCTCTCAGCGATCTCTGGACTTGTCCCGAGCCTGTTCGTGACCGAACGCGGAATTTTCGGCTTCGGAGTGAGCAACGGCGGTTCCGGCCACATAAAGCTCCGGGGAGTGGGTGGCGACCGGGCGAGTGCGGTGCTGATGATGGTAGACGGACAGCCCCAGTTCGCAGGAACCTATTCCCATCATATTGCTGATTTCTATGACAAAGAAAATGTCGAGCGGGTCGAGGTTCTGCGCGGACCGGGATCGGTCCTCTACGGATCAAACGCTATGGCCGGAGCCATAAACGTGATAACGGCGAAGCCCCGGGCGCGTGGCGTCACGACAGTTCTCACCTCGCAGTTCGGTTCCTGCAACACATGGCTTTCATCGCTGACCAACACCGTCAGATTCGGAAAGTTCTCCTCGATGGTCTCCGCATCCTATAACCGTACGGACGGCAACGTCTCCGGTTTCGATTTCCGGCAGGCCGACGGCTACGCTAAAGTCGGATATGAGTTTTCTTCAGCATGGCAAGCCGCTGCCGACTTCACTCTGATGAATTTCGTCGGCAACGATCCCATCTACGCGCGGCTGTCTGATCCCGAGTCGACCGACATCTACCATCAGAACGTGACGCGGGGCGATTTCTCTGTCTCAGCCACCAATTCCTATGGCGCGACAGACGGATTCGTCAAGGTCTACTTCAGCTATGGCAACCATTTTATTGACGATCCGCGTCGTTTCCACAGCAAGGACAGCCGCGTTGGAGTGATAATCAATCAGAACTTCCGTCCGTGGGCAGGTGCATCACTCTCGGCCGGTCTTGACTTCGACATATACTCCGGTGAGATTCCGGTTTCGGGTGGACAGAACCATACCGAAGGATCGCTGACGACCATCGGACGGAAGAAGATAGCCGAATTGTCGCCCTACATGACTTTACTGCAATCTCTTGCCGGCGATATTGTCAGCCTCAGCGGAGGCCTGCGTGTGGCCACCAGTGACCGTTTTCATACTCAATGGGTGCCCCAGATCGGACTTGCCGTCAACCCCGGACAGCACATCACAATAAAAGCGACCGCTGCGATGGGCTATCGTAATCCATCGTTCCGGGAGCTGTTTCTCTACCGGATGGCCAATCCCGACCTCCAGCCCGAAAAAATGTGGAACTATGAACTCTCGCTGGGGAAATCCTTTTCACGCTATCTGACGGCTGAGATTACTGCCTATTACAGCCGAGGACGAAACATGATCCAGACGGTCGATATGAAAAACGAAAACACCGGGCGATTCATCAATAAAGGTCTGGAGATCTCGGCAAAAACCGAGCCGTTCGACAATCTGCGGCTCTATGCGACCTACAGCTTTCTCGCAACCGACCTCCGCAATCTGACCGGTGCGCCCGAAAACCAGTATTATATCGGTGCGGATTTGACTCTCTGGAAGAAACTGAAAATCGCTCTGTCGCTCAAAGGTGTCACAGGTCTCTTTGTGGCCGAAGAAATTCGTCGGCAGAACTATGCTCTGCTGAACACGAAGATAACGTATTCCGTAGCCTCGTGGCTTGATCTTTTCCTCCGTCTCGAAAACATGACCTCCGCCCGATATGAAATAAATCGCGGCTACGAAATGCCCGGCTTTACGGCTCTCGGCGGATTCCGTTTGCGGATTCCGTTTATGTGAAGGATTTTTTGTAATTTTGCACGACCGAAACAGCGCCGATTGGCTGCTTGGAAAAGTTTTTGCTTATGAACAGTGCGGATTTACGTCGGCAGCTGAAGCCGTGGATGCTTCCGATCGCAATGGCGGGTGGAGTTTTATTTCATGACCGGATCCATTACATCGCTTTCCTGACCCCATATCTGATCTTTCTGATGCTTCTCATAACATTCTGCCGCATTGATCCGGCCCATATCCGGATCGACCGCATGATTGTGAGACTGCTCCTTATCCAGCTTATGGGGGCTGCCGTTGCCTATATGCTTCTGGCCGGCATCAGTCCGGTGCTCGCGCAGGGAGCGTTTATCTGCATCTTCTGCCCGACGGCGACGGCAGCGCCGGTGGTGACCGGAATGCTTGGCGGCAGCGTCGAGAGGCTTGTGGCCTATTCGCTGGTCAGCAATGTTGCCGTAGCACTTACCGCTCCGGTCGCATTCACAGTGATGGGCGGTTCGGAGGTCGGACTGATCAACGCCTCCGCAAACATTGCGGCTAAAGTCGCGCCGCTGATACTTCTCCCTCTCGTCATAGCATTGGCCATGAGACGTATCGCTCCGAAACTGCGCGGCGCAATCGCCGGCCATCAGAGCATCTCGTTCTATATATGGGCCGTCTCGCTTCTTATCGTTGTCGGCAACTCCGTCAGTTTCATAATGGCTGAACCGGTCGATGCCATTCCGACGGCTGTCTGGCTGGCAGTCATTGCCGGTGTGGCCTGCGGAGCTCAGTTCCTGATCGGACGTATTGTCGGGCGTCGTGCAGGCGATCCGGTTTCAGGAGCGCAGGGGCTCGGTCAGAAAAACACTATCCTTGCGATCTGGATGGCACTGACCTATCTCAATCCTCTATCCTCGATCGCTCCGGCGGCATATGTGGCCTTTCAGAACACGGTCAATTCTGTCCAACTCTATTTCCGTCAGCGGAATTCTGTCAGCCACACAACCCCGCCGAAGTGAACCTTCGGAATGCCCTGCGCGTTAGAAAACTGAGTTGACCAAGGGCCGGAATCCAGATCAGACCCTGATCCATTCCCTAACCGTTTCTCTTTACCTTCTTTCCGGGTAGCCGAATCGATTAATCGCATTTACTAAGTATCTCGTATAAATAAATTAATGTATTGACATGTTAAGCCGCAGGTCT
>CAJUHM010000038.1 GCA_910586475.1 uncultured Muribaculaceae bacterium
TGTAACCTTCTGATCCGTAGTCAGATGCTCTATTCAGTTGAGCTAAGGAGCCATTTGGCTTAACGCTCTCTTGCGTTTGCGAGTGCAAAGTTAGCACGTTTATCCGGAACGAACAAATTTTTTCCAAACTTTTTTTGATTTTTTTCTTAAAATCCCGACCGAGCCGCTCCCCACAATCCACTCCCCAACGCCTTCCACAACAGTAAATCAACCACATAACCTCCATCCGCTGTCATTTCGATAATTCTTGGTAACTTTGCAGATAATTGAATCCCTCATTGAATTTATATATTAAAATAACACTCACTTTTTTCTAATGAACGAAAAAAACGTACAGGGCAACCTCCAGATCCTCGCAACAGGCAGCATAGCGAAACTGCTTTGGGACTACAGCCTCCCAGCCGTCGTCGGGATGCTCGTCATGTCGCTGTATAATGTCATCGACCGCATCTTCATCGGCCAGGGCGTCGGCCCCGATGCGATCGCAGGTCTCGCCATAACATTTCCAGTCATGAACGTCTCCGCAGCCCTCGGCGTACTGATCGGCGCCGGAGCAAGCGCGAGGGTTTCAATAATGCTCGGAGCAAAAAACCAGCGCGGAGCCGAAATGGTCCTCGGCAACTCTTTCGTGCTGATACTCATAAACGCCACCCTCTATTTGACCGCTTTCGGAATATACCTCGACGACATCCTGCGGCTTTTCGGAGCAAGCGCAGCCACACTCCCCTATGCGCGCGACTTCATGACCTGCATAATGCCCGGCATGCTCGTGATGAACATCGGCTTCACCCTCAACAACGTGATGCGCTCCTCAGGCTACCCCGTCAAAGCGATGACATCAATGTTTCTCGGCGCAGGCATTAACCTGATCCTCGACCCGATCTTCATTTTCGGCTTCGGCTGGGGCATCAAGGGTGCTGCCATCGCGACCGACATCGCAATGGGCATCTTCGCCGCAAGAGTACTCTACCACTTCTGCCAGAAAAAGACAACCCTGCGCTTCACGCGCGGCTCCTACAGGCTCCACTCAAAAACAGTCCTGGGCATCATCGGAATCGGAGCAGCACCCTCGCTCGTCAACCTCGCATCATGCCTAATCAACGTCATCATCAACAAAAACCTCCTCACCTACGGCGGCGACAACGCCGTAGCCGCCGCAGGAATCTTTGTGACCTTCACATCGCTCCTGACAATGGTCGTCGTCGGCATATGCCAGGGCATGCAGCCAATCATCGGCTACAACTACGGCGCCGGACTGATCAGCCGCCTGCGACGCACCTACACCCTTGCCGTCGCGTGGAGCACTGCCATCGTCATACTCGGAACCGTCATCGGACTCACATGCCCCTCGCTGATTGCCCGCGCCTTCACGACCGACCAGACCCTCATAGCGACAACCGACCGCGCACTAATCCTGTCCATGGTAATGTTCTGGGTCGTCGGCTTCCAGATCGTCTCGACCACATTCTTCCAGAGCATCGGAAAAATCTGGAAATCGATATTCCTGAGCCTCGCACGACAGGTAATCTTCCTGATCCCGCTGCTCGTCATCCTCCCCTCCCGCTTCGGACTCGACGGCATCTGGACCTCCTTTCCACTCAGCGACACATGCGCCACAATCGTGACCTTAGCAATGATAACATGGCAGATGAAAGCAATTTCGCGCGAATCCGCACTACATCACTAAAAAACATAGCTATACAACATATTTTCATCCCTTAATGCCACAATCATCCCGACAAGTTGAATTTTACGTCGAAAAAGTTTGCATAATCACTAATTTGTAACTATTTTCGCAATAGTCAAATTAAATACCCTCTGAAATCCTAAACCAAAATTTAAATGAGTTACCTGAAATTTGATAAAAACCTGATGATTAATCTTGAGCAGTCACTTCTTAAAGAGACGCTCCGGACAAATCAGGCAGGCGCTTATCACTGCTCTTCGGTGGTGGATTGCAACACGCGCAAACAACATGGACTGCTCGTGATCCCCATCCCCGAATTCAACAACAGCTGGCATGTCATGCTCTCGTCACTTGACGTTTCGGTAATCCAGCACGGAGCTTCGTTCAACCTCGGTCTACATCGCTACAACGGCGGTGTCTACAGCCCCAACGGTCACAAATACATCCGTGAGTATGACTGCGAAAGCGTTCCCAGAACTACATATCGCGTCGGTGGTGTCATCCTCACAAGAGAAAAAATTTTCATCTCGAATGAAAACCGAATCTTAATCCGCTACACCCTCCTTGAGGCACATTCCCCGACAACACTGCGCTTCCGGCCGATGCTTGCCTTCCGCGAAGTCAACCAGCTCGTCGTTGCCAACGACGCCCTCAACAGCGAGTGTCAGCCGGTCAACAACGGCGTAAGCTGCTGCCTCTATCCCGGATATCCGGACCTCTTCATGCAGTTCAACCGCAAACCGACTTGGGTCTACGAACCGAACTGGTACAAGGGATTCGAATACATCAAAGACCTCGAACGAGGAGTGCCCTACACTGAAGACCTCTGGGTGCCCGGATACTTCGAAATTCCCATCAAAAAAGGAGAATCGATAATCTTCTCCGCCGGCATCTCGGAAGTAAGCCCGCGCTCGCTCACAAAAATGTACGAAAACGAAATCGCTACACGTACCTGCCGCACAAGCTTCTTCAACTGCCTTAAGAACGCAGCCAAGCAGTTCTACCTCCGCGACAAAGACGGCATGTACATGCTATCCGGCTATCCGTGGGGCAAAATTCTCGCCCGAAACACATTCATGTCCCTTCCGGGAACAACAATCGCCATCGACCACAGAGCCGACTTCGAAGCCATCATGGACACAGCCGCAAAAGCCCTTCAGCACTACATGATCACCGGGCAGCCTGATCCCAGAATCAAAGGCATCGATCTGCCCGACATCCCGCTCTGGTGCGTCTGGGCCCTTCAGCAATACGCGAAAGCCTACGGCAACGACGCAGCAAAAGAACGCTACCTCCCGCTCATCGCGGAAATCATGGAATACATCCTTGACAACCGCCATCCAAACCTTCAGGTGCGCCCCGACGGCCTCGTGAACACAAACGGCTCCGACTCCCCGGTATCATGGATGAACGCCGCCTGGAACGGACGCCCCGTCGTCCCGCGAACCGGACTCCTCGTCGAATTCAACGCATTGTGGTATAACGCCCTCATATTTGCATCGACCCTTCTGGAAAACGAAGCCGACTACTCAGCGCTTCGCGAACCTCTCGTGGCTACTGCCGAAGTCCTCAAACCCGCATTCGTCAGCACTTTTCTCAACGACTACGGCTACCTCTACGACTACGTCTGCGACAACTACGCCGACCCGTCCGTACGTCCGAACATGGCCGTAGCCATCGGCCTCGACTACTCCCCGCTCGACCGTCAGCAGCGAAAAGGAGTCCTCGACGTAATCACACGCGAACTCCTGACTCCAAAAGGACTCCGCACCCTCTCGCCGAAAAGCTTCGGCTACCGCCCATTCTATCTCGGATCGCCCGAAGAACGAGAAATGGCGCTCCACAACGGTCCGGCCCGGCCGTGGCTCTTCAGTTTCTATGCCGAAGCATACCTGCGCGTTTTCGGCCACAGCGGAGCAAGCTACATCGACCGAATGCTGATCGGCTACGAAGATGAAATGTCTAACGCATGCATCGGGTCCCTCTCGCAGCTCTACGACGGAAACCCGCCATTCGGAGGCCGAGGCGCCATCAGCCATGCCACAAACGTGGCAGGCATCCTGCGCACAATCACGACCCTCAAGAAATTCACCATCTGACCCACCTCATTTAATCTTAAAAACATCGCAACATGAAAGCTTTAATGTTCGGGTGGGAATTTCCACCTCATATCCTTGGCGGACTCGGCACTGCAAGCTACGGCCTGACAAAAGGCATGTGGGAATGCGGGGACATGGAGATCGATTTCGTTATCCCGCGCCCCTGGGGCGACGAAGAGCGCTCGTTTGCAAACATAATCGGCGCTTCTCAGGTGCCGGTGGCCTGGCGCGACGTCAGTCGCGAATATGTCGAAAAACGAATCGGCAACCTAATGAACCCCGACCTCTACTTCGACCTCCGCAGCCACATCTACGCCGACTTCAACTATCTCCACACAAACGACCTCGGTTGCATTGAATTCTCCGGACGCTACCCCGACAACCTCCTCGAAGAGATCAACAACTATTCGATCTGCGCCGGAGTAATTGCACGCACCCTGTCGTTCGACGTTATCCATTCCCACGACTGGCTTACATACCCCGCCGGAATACACGCAAAGAAAATAACCGGCAAACCGCTCGTGATCCACGTCCATGCGACCGACTTCGACCGTTCTCGCGGAAAAGTCAACCCGACAGTATTCGGAATCGAACTCGACGGAATGCACAACGCCGACCACATTATCACAGTCAGCAATCTCACCCGACAGACCGTAATCGATAAATACGGCATAGACCCGGCGAAAGTGACAACTGTCCACAACGCCGTCACCCCGCTCAGCGAAGAACTCCTGAACGTGCAAGCACAGAAACCGAAAGAAAAAGTCGTGACATTCCTCGGACGAATCACAATGCAGAAGGGTCCGGAATACTTCGTTGAGGCTGCTGCAAAAGTCCTCAAGAACAACCACAATGTCCGCTTCGTAATGGCTGGTTCAGGCGACATGATGGACAAAATGATCCACCTCGCCGCCGAACGCGGCATCGCAGACCGATTCCACTTCCCCGGCTTCCAGAAAGGCAAACAGGTCTATGAAATGCTCAAGGCTTCCGACGTCTACATAATGCCTTCCGTTTCCGAGCCTTTCGGAATCTCTCCGCTGGAAGCAATGCAGATGGGAGTCCCCTCGATCATCTCAAAACAGAGCGGATGCGCCGAAATTCTAAGCAACGTCATCAAGACCGACTACTGGGACATCGACGCAATGGCCGACGCAATAAACTCGATCGTAACATACCCGGCTATGTACAACCAGCTTCGTGAGGACGGCCTGAACGAAGTCAACCAGATCACATGGGACAAAGCCGGCGCGAAAGTAATCGACATCTACAACAAAGTCATCAACAAGAATTAACCACCTCTCCTTCCGTCTCAACCAATAATAAATCAACTCATGAAAGCAATTTGTTTTTATTTCCAGATACATCAGCCATTCCGTCTGAAACGTTATCGTTTCTTCGACATCGGCAATGACCACTACTACTATGACGATTTCGCCAACGACGACATCCTCACCCGTATAGCTCAGCGAAGCTACATTCCTGCCGCCGAAACACTCCTCCACATGCTCGAGACATATCCCAACTTCCGTTGCGCTTTCTCGATCTCCGGAGTCGCACTCGAACAGCTCGAGCAATACGTTCCCGAATTCATCGACATCATGAAGAAACTGATCGCGACAGGTCGCGTCGAAATCCTCGGCGAAACCTACGCCCACTCTCTTTCCTCACTCATCGATCCCGAAGAATTCGCCAATCAGGTACGCGTCCACGACCAAAAGATAATGTCGCTCTTCGGAGTCAAACCGAAAGTGCTCCGCAACACCGAGCTGATCTACTGCGACGAAATGGCCCCGCAGATCCTCGAACTCAGCTACAAAGGCATCATCACCGAAGGTGCCAAACACATCCTCGGATGGAAATCGCCAAACTACGTCTACTGCGCTGCAAGCGCTCCCAAGCTGAAAATACTGCTCCGCAACGCAAAACTCTCTGACGACATATCACGCCGCTTCAGCGACTCTGACTGGGAAGCCTACCCCCTGACAGCCGACAAATACATCGACTGGATCGCATCGACTCCTCAGGAAGAGCAGATCATCAACCTCTTCATGAACCTGGAAACATTCGGCGAATTCCATCCGCGCGAAACCGGAATCTTCCAGTTCCTCGAAGCTCTCCCCTACTTCGCTCAGGACCGCGGCATTGAATTCGTCACTCCGACCGATGCCGTCTCCAGGCTCAAACCCGTCGGCGAACTCTCCATTCTCCACCCCATATCCTGGGCCGACGAAGCACGCGACACATCAGCATGGCTCGGAAACAAACTTCAGGACGAAGCGTTCCAGAAACTCTACTCGGTCGCCGAACGCGTCCGTCTTTGCGAAGACCGCCGTTTGAAACAGGACTGGTACTACCTCCAGGGATCCGACCACCTATTCTACATGTCGACAAAACACCTCGCCGACGGCGCGGCCCACTCGACATTCTCCCCCTACGAGACTCCGTTCCAGGCCTTCACAAACTACATGAACGTACTTGCTGACTTCATCGTACGCGTCGAAGAACAGTATCCCCTCTCGATTGAAAACGAAGAGCTCAACGCCCTCCTGACGACAATCAGAAATCAGGAACGCGAGATCGAGACCCTCAACAAAGAAGTCATCTCGATGCGAAAGAACATCGAACACTACAACGAAGAACACAAACTTCGCGAAAAAGCAGAAGCCCCTGCTGAAAAGAAAACTAAAAAGACAGCTGCCAGAAAAACCACAAGAAAATGTGGAACTAAAAAAGCTGCCGACAGCAAGGAATAATCAACCGAAACATCACTGACGAAGGCGGTGTGTCAGAAAATCAGCTGACACACCGCCTTATCTTTTTCTGCCGGATCCCCCCCTGCGCAATGTCATAAAAAGCAGGAGCACCCAACTTCAGTCGGATGCTCCTGTCGTAGATGATTTGTATTTTCTGCCGGTTGCTTAGCCCGGGATGATTGCTTCGCTGGGGCAAACTTCAGCGCATGAACCACACTCGATGCAAGTATCGGGATCGATGTGATAGATGTCACCTTCTGAGATTGCTTCTACGGGGCAAACGGGAAGACAAGTTCCACAAGCAACGCATTTGTCAGTAATTACGTAAGCCATAATGATAATTTTTAATTAGAATGAATTTTATACGAATGAACAATTTTTCAATGCAAAAATAAGAATGTTTTTTCAAATACCCACTCTTTTTTCTGATTTTTTTGAGATATTTCTGCTCTTCCCTGACAGCGATCCGGATCCTACAGAGAATCGTCAGCGACAAGCGACATTCCCTTCAGAATCGCATCACGGTTTGCCGGCAGCAGATGATGATGACGTTCTGGAAGAGCCTTCTTCAGTCCACGCATGACAGATTCCACCCCTACAACCGGATTGACCTTCAGAAGCGCACCGAGAATAATCATATTATAGATCTTCGAACTCTTAAGCTCGATAGCTGCCTCCATCGCCTCGACAGGCACAACGGAAATATCCTGACGCGTCGGTTTCTGATGAATTCCGTAAGGATCATAGATCAGCACTCCTCCAGGCTTGACCTTGCTCTCAAACTTATCGAGACTCTGCTGGTTCAGAATGACAGCAGTGTCATACGTGTCGAGCACAGGCGAACTGATCGGACTGTCAGACAGAACGACAGTCACATTCGCCGTGCCACCGCGCTGTTCAGGCCCATACGAAGGCATCCATGAAACTTCAAGATCATCCATCAGTCCGGCATACGCCAGAATCTTACCCATCGAAAGAACTCCCTGGCCTCCGAATCCGGCAACAATTATTTCCTTCTTCATTCTGCAGTGTTTTTTAAATCGCCCAAAGGATAGAAGGGCACCATGTTTTCAACCATCCATTCATTAGCCTTTTCAGGAGTCATTTTCCAGCCGCTGCTACAAGTCGAGACAACCTCGACGACCGACGTTCCGCGACCCTTCAGCGAGTTTTCAAACGCACGACGGATCGCAGCCTTGGTCTTGCGCACCGATGCCGGATTGTGGACCGTCTGACGAGTGACATAGCACGTGCCCTCCAGACGGGCAAGCAGATCCGAAATCTTAAGCGGATAGCCGTTAAGATCGACCCTGCGGCCATATGGAGTCGTTGCCGTCTTCTGACCCTCAAGTGTTGTCGGGGCCATCTGTCCGCCCGTCATGCCATAGATAGCGTTATTGATGAAAATAATCGCTATGTTCTCGCCGCGGTTGGCTGCATGGATTGTCTCTGCCGTACCGATGGCCGCCAGGTCTCCGTCGCCCTGATAGGTGAAAACCAGACGATCGGGACTGAGCCTCTTCGCACCGGTCGCGACCGCCGGCGCACGCCCGTGGGCCGCCTCGATCCAGTCTATGTCAATATATTTGTATGCGAACACGGCACAGCCAACCGGTGCGATACCGATGGAATTATCCTCCTGGCCCATTTCTTTGATAACCTCCGCGACAAGCTTGTGGACAACTCCGTGAGAGCAGCCCGGACAATAGTGCATCGGAGAATCATTCAGAAGCTCCGGTCGTGAATAGACCTTATTCTCGCTTCTCTTTATATCTTCTATATTCATTTCAGCATAACAGTCTGACAGGTTATTTGAACGATTTATTAAATGCCTCGAGAATCTCGCCCGGATTGGGGACGATTCCGCCCATGCGACCGAAATGACAGACCGGAACACGGCCTTCAACGGCAAGACGAACATCCTCGATCATCTGGCCGGCGTTAAGCTCGACAACAAGGATTCCCTTTACTTTTTGCGAAAGCTCCTTTACGCGGTCATACGGAAATGGCCAGAGTGTGATCGGACGAAGCAGCCCGATTCTGACACCCTCGCTGCGGGCATCCTCTATCGCCTTCAGACAGATACGTGCTATCGACCCGAAAGCGAAAATAAGATAGTCGCAGTCTTCAGTCAGCCGCTCGTCGAATCTGACTTCATTCTCCTCGATCAGACGGTAAGTCCGCTGGAAACGCTCGTTATTCTTCTCCATGACCGCACTGTCAAGCTCAAGCGAAGTGACGACATTCGGCCGACGTCCACGGGGAGAGCCATCGGCTGCCCACGGACACATCGCCCGGATCTCCTCAGCCGTGCGGCGGGGACGTTGCGGCGGAAGCACAACCTTCTCCATCATCTGACCGACAATTCCGTCCGCAAGCAAAAGCGCCGGAGTCCGGTACTTGAACGCAAGATCAAAACCAAGACCTACGAAATCGGCCATCTCCTGAACCGTCGACGGGGCAAGCACGATAAAATGATAGTCGCCGTGGCCACCACCCTTGGTGGCCTGAAAATAGTCGCTCTGCGACGGGTGGATAGTGCCGAGGCCAGGCCCCCCGCGCATCACATTGACAACAAGAGCAGGAAGCTCACTGGCTGCTATATACGACATCCCCTCAAGCATAAGGCTGATGCCCGGACTCGACGATGATGTCATGACCGCCTTTCCGGTCGACGCTCCGCCGTAGACCATATTGATCGAGGCAATCTCACTTTCGGCCTGAAGGACAACCATGCCCGTCGTTTCCCACGGCATAAGTGCCTCCAGTGTTTCCAGCACCTCGCTCTGAGGAGTGATCGGATAACCGAAATAGCCGTCTACTCCGTAACGCACTGCTGCGTGGGCGATCGCCTCGTTGCCTTTCATCAAGGTTACTTCTTCTTTCATAAAGTATCTGTTCATTACCGGGCCTGGTGGCCGCGGATTTATAATGTTGTTTCTTAGAGAGTGTTTGGATCTAAATCAAATTAAGACTGAGAGGATTTTTTTTAAAGGTTCTCTATATCACTCTATAATTTTTTGTTAACGCAATGCTAATCTAAACATTCTCTTATATTTGTTCGTCAAGAGATCGCGGGGCGCTCACTTCTCCACCACTCGGTAGACCTCGATGCATGCGTCCGGACAGACAAGCGCGCACGAAGCACACCCTATGCACTTTTCCGGATCGGCCGCATATGCGAAATGATAGCCTCGGTCATTGACCTCTTTAGCCTGAAGGGCAAGTACATCGGTCGGGCATGCGACAACACACAGATTGCAGCCTTTGCAACGTTCCCGGCTGATATCAACCGCTCCTATTACTTTTGCCATAATTCTATAAACTCTTTTTCACCTACGGCTCACTGACTGCTTTTCAGCAGCAACCGGTTCAGTGGATTATAAACACAATGTTGTCAGAATCGCCGCAGGCCACCTTTGAAACCGCCCGCTGAACGATAGTTATGCAAATATACCAATTTTTTCTTCAATTAAGACATTTTTAACACATCCTTAACCATTGGCACATTTGGCATAAAAGTGTGCTGGCTAAAATCTCACTTCCGTAACCCTGACACGCTTTCCCTTAAGCTTATTCGCATTGAGTGTGCCGAGCATACCGCCGACCGACTCCCGCGGGACAGCGACAAGCGAATAATGGTCATAGACATTGATCTTTCCGACCTCCCCCGAAGTCAGCTCACTGTTTTTCATGACATAACCGAGAACATCGCCCCTTGAGATCTTCTCCTTTCGGCCGGCGTTGATGTGGAGTGTGGCGATACCCGACACTGGCGGACGGCTCCCATCGGCCGGGGGCTGATACGAACGGTCAAAACGTATATAGGGCGCGATATTGTCCGCCTCCGAAGTGATGACATACACACGCCCCGAAGCCTCCTGACGCGCCGTCCGGCCGTTGCGGTGAGTCCATGTCGCTTCGTCGACAGGCAGATGATAGTGGACCACTGCATCCAGTCCCGTAATGTCAAGACCGCGCGCGGCAAGATCCGTCGCGACAAGAACCGGCGTAGTCCCGTTTGCAAACAGATCTACTGCAGTCGAGCGCTGCTGCTGGTCGAGCGCGCCATGATAAAGACCCGCCATGATATGCTCCCGTTTCAGACGCTCCCTGATTCGGTCGGCACTCTCGCGATGGTTGACAAAAACAATCGCCTTCTCCCCCGGCGACATTGACGAAAGCAACCCCACGAGGCTATCGAGCTTATCCCGGCTGAAACTTTCGACACTGACAACCTCAAGCTTCCCGGAATTATCCTGCGGAAGCGACTCGATGATTTCCGCATTGGCGCCATTGATATAATCGGGAAAAGAGGAAAGCATCGTGGCCGAAGTCATTGTCAGGTTTGACGGAGCCCCGATCCGGCGCATGATCCGTTTCATCTCCCCCTCGAATCCAAGCTCAAGCGACTTATCATACTCATCGAGCACAACCGAGCGCAACGCACGTTCCGCAACAAGATTCCCCCTCTGAAGATGATCGAGAAAACGGCCTGGCGTCGCAACGATAATATCCGGAACCGGAGACAGCGAAGCCTTCTCGTCAGCGACACTGTGACCCCCATAGAAAGCCACCGTCTTATAACCGCGACAAAGCTGACGCATCACCGAGACAATCTGGATCACAAGCTCCCGCGAAGGAGCCAGAACCAGAGCCTGAAGCCCGATGCCGGATTCGCGCAGACTGCGCAGAATTCTCATTCCGAAGGCAATCGTCTTGCCTGATCCGGTAGGAGAGATTAGTATCAGCTGACGTGCCTCCGATCCGAGCACTTTGAGCTGCATCGGATTCAGCTCCTTTATTCCGTCGAGCGTTTTGACGCGTTCTATGACTTCTCGTTCAGTCATATTTCGTAATGAATTATCGTATTAAGAGAGTGTGTTTAAATTTAATTGTGGGGTTCTGTTGAGAGGATTTTGTGAGATGTTCTCTCACGAAGCCACGCTGGGACATAACGGGCTATGTGACCGGTCCGACTCGGTGAAAACAACCACAAAAGACCTCAGGGAACCAACAAGATTCTTTACACAAAGAATTTCAATTTAAACAGATTCTAAATTTACAACAGCGCGGAAACCACATGGTTCGGTCTTTTCTTTTCACACTCGACGCCCACCGCACGCCTGCTCAGCCATATTTGCTTATTCTGACGAGCGACGTCTCGTCCGTGATCTTGATTTCGCGGCCATCGACAACGATCAGATGCTCGTTGACAAAAGTTGTCAGCGTCCTGATCGCATTCGACGTCGTCATATTCGAAAGACTCGCAAGATCCTCTCGCGACATATACATACGCAGCGTCACTCCGTCCGCCTCATAGCCATATTGCTGACGGAGCGCGACAAGGGTCTCTGCCAGACGGCCGCGGATATGCTTCTGCGTCAGATTGACCGTGCGCGTATCCGCGCTGCCGAGATTGCGTGACAGCTCGTGGAGAAAAAACCACATAACATCCCTGTTGCTCTCGATCAGACGGCGGACAACATCGAGAGGAATCATCCCGATTTCCGAAAGCTCCATCGCCGCGGCTGTATGGACATAGACCTCACGCGCAAAATATGCCCGGTAACCGAAATACTGAACCGGACTGACAAGACGAAGAATCTGCTGACGGCCACCCGCTCCATCCTTGTAGAGCTTTGCACGGCCTTTCAGCAACACAAAAAGATGCTCGGGATTCTCGCCTTCCGCATAGATGATCTGATTTTTCTTGAAGTGCTGGAGACAGAAACTGTCCGTCACCATACGCTTCTCATCGTTTGACAGCACGGACCACAGGTCCGCCATATCCTCGCCGATGACTTGTTCAAGGGCTTTCTTTATCATTGCAATCGCCGTAAAACTATGTTTTATAACACATGCAAAGGTAAAGAATCTTATTCAATCCTGCAACAAAAATGTTACAAACTTCCCGTCCGTCACCTCATGCGCTCCCCTAACGGTTGTAGAATTCGAGAATCCGGCGGCGCAGAATCAGCTCATATCGCGACTGGACTGTCGAGATCCGCGACTTGATATATTCGGCGCGGGTCTGCTCAAGCTCCGTCGAATTGGCGCGGCCGAATTCAAATTTGACCTCCATAGCCTCGAAAGCTGCCTTGGTCGCATCCTCTGCAACAATCGCCGCCTCGAGCTTGCTCTCTGCCGCCACGGCCTGAAGGTGCGCCTGCTGAATCGACTTATAGAGATTGCTGCACACATCCTCCTGACGAAGGCGTGCTGTTGTCATGGAAACCTCGGCCCTCCTCACACGGTTACGCGTCGCAAACGCGTCAAAAAGCGGAATCGAGAGCGTAAATCCGACCGACGTATTGAAATTGTCACGCATCTGACGGTGAAACGGAGCGTTTTCAAAACCGTTCAGATAATAATAGCTGCTGCCGATCCCGGCATTGAACGACAGACGCGGCAGATAGCCCGTTTTCGCAAGACGGATATTCCGGTCAGCGGCCTCCGTCTCATAGCGGGCGGCCAGAACCCCGTGGTTCGACTGCAATGCCGACGTGTAGACCTCCTCCGACGAAAGCGTCCTCAACCGCTCTTCCGGCAGAGGCCTGACATCAAAACCATCGCTCGAGGGCAGCTGTAGAAGCTGCGACAGGTCGAGCAGCGCGAGCATACGGTCATTGCGGGCATTGACAACACTCAGATTGTCTTTCGCCACCTGCGCCTCTGCCTGTGTCAGCTCAAGCTCCGGGAGCTTTCCCTCTTCGACAAGAATACGGCTACGTTCAAGCTGAACCTCCGACAGTCGCTTCTGCTCGCTCGCGACATCCTCAAGCTCTCCCGAATAGAGCACCTGAAGATACTGAACGATGACCTGTAGCTCAACATTATCTTTCGTCGCCTCGACCTGCTCGGCCACGGTTTTCAGATAAGCCCTCGAATAGTCAAGCTGGCGAACTGCCGACAATCCCTGGAACAGCGGCAACGAAACGCCGACACTCCATCCCGTCTGCGACGTATTGCGGTTGGCATACGTATTCTCAGCCGTCAGACCGCGTCCGAAATTAAACGACTGACTCGCCTGTGCCTGCGCCTGAGGAAGAAATGCATCCTTTGCCTCCGTAACTCCAAGCTCGGCCGAAGAGCGGTCGACCATAGCGTTTCTGACTGAAATATTGTGCGAAATCGCATAATTGATACAACTGTCCAGACTCCATTTCTCAGCCGCGTTCACCTGAAAAAAAACGGCCACGAGCCATAATGCTGTTATAAATCGTTTCATCGGTTATTCTGATTATTTATCATTCATCCGTTTATTTTTGCGTGTCAGTTTCCTGTCCTCGCAGAAGAACCTTACTGTCAATCCCGCTTTTGACCTCAATATTGATCCCGTCGCTAACTCCGGTCACGATCGGAGTGCGGCGGAAAGTCTGCGTCGGAACCGAATCGATCAGACAGTAGACAAACGTCGAATCTCCCGAAAACTCAACGACACTCTCTGCGACACGCAACACATTATCCGCACGCTTAAGCCCTACCCGCGCATTGGCGCTATAGCCCGCACGCATTTTGACTCCGGGATCGGCATTGAGCGCGGCCTTCAGTTCAAACGTATTGGCACCCGTCGTCGAACTTCCCTTCGGTGAGATATACTCGATCGTAGCACTCGCCTCAAAATCCGGAATCGCACCGACCGTGATCGTCATCGGCATTCCGACAGCCAGCGATCCGATCTCAGTCTCGTCGACAGTCCCCTTGAATATAAGATTGGTCATGTCTGCGATCGTAGCGATAGTCGTCCCATCGTTGAACGTATTTGACTGAATGACCGACGATCCGACCTTGACCGGCACATCAAGCACAAGACCGGCCGTCGTCGCACGCACCTGCGTGTTGCTCTCCGAGGCATTATATTGCGAGACACCCTTCTTGACAATATCGACCGCATCAGCCGCAGAAACGACCTCCTCTTTTGCTCGGCTAAGCTCCGACAGCGTTGTCTCATACTCCTCACGCGAAATCACCTTACGATCATACAGATTCGTATTGCGCTGATGGCGCGTCTCGACATCGCGCAGATTGATCCGGGCCAGATTCAGCCGGTTCTCGGCCGACGACAGCTGCTGGGCATCCGGAATGACCTTGATGACAGCGATCACATCGCCCGCCTTGACCATATCCCCGGCCTCGACATTGATCTGAGTGATGATTCCCGAAATCTGTGGTTTGATGTCGATCTCATCTCGAGGCTCGATAGTCCCCGTCAGCACGGCAGTCCGCTCGACCTCCCCCATTGTCGGGCTGACAAGCTCATAGCGGATCTCTTTTGGCCGCGAATTCAGATAGAGATAGACAATCGTCGCAATAAACGCACACCCCAGCAGGGTCCATAGGAAAATGCGCAAAATTCTTTTCATCATGCTGTGTTTTTTATATTGTTTTGTTATTTGATTCTTTCTATTTATCGTTGAGCGCCTCGACAGGCTTTATTCTCATCGCCTTCAGTGCCGGAATAATACCCGCGAGAGTCCCCAGTATAAGAAATGCCACGACAATTCCTGCGGCATCGGCCATAGCAAGATCGAAATGAGCCGATCCAAGAATCGGATCATAAGTCAACTTTTCCGTAAGAGCCAGCGCGCCGACTGCGAAACAGACGCCCGTAACGCCCGAAACAGCCGTCAGCGTCATGCTCTCCGTCAGGATCTGGGCAATGATATCCGATGGCTTAGCTCCGATCGCACGCCGGATTCCGATCTCTCGGGTGCGCTCCTTGACTATGATCCACATTATATTCCCGACCCCTATCACCCCCGCAAGCAGTGTTCCGGCACCGACAAAAAGTGCGAGCAGACTGATACCCATGAACAGATTGTCGACCATCTCGAACTGCTCCGAAATGTCCAGGAACCACATCGCCTTGTCATCATCCGGCGAAATCGGATGATTCATCGTTATCGAACGCCATAGCCAGGCCTTTGCCTCCGTCGGAGTGTGACCCGGAACAGCAGTAAAAATCAGCGTGTTGACATCAGTCCCGAGATTGAATGCGCGCCGCATCGTCGCCGCAGGCACTATCGCTGAATCATCAAGACGGCAGCCGATAGAGCCCTCTCCCTTCTGCCCGATCACCCCGACAACCTGAAAATAGATCCCGTCGATCTCCACATAGTGGCCCAGAGGACTCTCGTTGCCGAACAGCTCTGACGCGACATTCTTTCCCAGCGCAACGACCTTTCGCGAGCCCCGGTTGTCTGTCTTATTTAGCTCACGGCCTTCATAGATAACCGGAATCTGCATCTTGAAATAATCCTCCTCCACACCCATCATCTGACCGCTCGCCGACTTCGTCCCGTACTTCATGCGTCCGACATTGTTGATCATCGCCGACGAATACTCGAGAATCGGACAGATCCGACGGAAATAATCGACATCATCCGTAGTCAGCGACCACGTACGACCCTTTTTGAATCCACGATAGGGCATCGTTGTCCGGTTTGGGAATGCACCGCCGAGATTTGTGGCAAAACCCTGGAAGTTTCTCATCATCATCCCCTGAAGACCGGAGGCTCCGCCCCAGAGCATTCCGAGCATGGCCGTTCCCCAGAAAATCCCGAAAGCAGTCAGAAACGTACGGGTCTTATTGCGCGAAAGTGTTGCGATTATCTCGCGCCAGTTATCTTTGTCAAAAATTGGATTCTTCATTTTCCAGTCTGCTTAGTGGTCGTTTAATATCATTACTCATACTTCACAAGTCACATTCAAAACTTTTCCTCATCCATTCTCTTGAGGAGGATACACTCCTGTTTTCACATTTGTTGTTAAACGGCCTCTTCATTTTATTTCCTACTCGTCGCGCAACGCTTCGACAGGTTTCACTTTTGTTGCCTTGATCGCCGGAAACAGGCCGGCAAATGCCCCGGCGACAATCAGGACGACTGTCACCTTGATAGCTATCGACAGATCGACCGTCGGATCCTTGAGAAACGGAGTCTCCTTTGTCAGATAGGCAATGACACCCGTGACAATCATTCCGAGAGCGACCCCCGCATATCCGAACAATGTCGTGATGACCACACTCTCCGTAACGATCTGAACCAGAATCGAACGCGGTTTCGCACCGATCGCCCTTCTGATGCCAAGCTCATGCGTCCGCTCGCGGACCGAAACAAACATGATGTTGCTCACTCCGACGATTCCCGACAGCAGAGTGAAGATTCCGATCACCCAGACCGCATAATCGAGAATACTCATCGCAGTCAGCTGTGTCAGATACGACGTAAAACGGTTCCATATATGCACCGCGCTCAGATCCTCCGGATCGAAATCATGGGCACGCGCCAGCGTAGCCCTGATCTCATTCTCCACTGCCTCTCCGTCTGCCTCATTCTCGACATTCCGGATTCTGACCGTCATGTCGGAAACATTGTCGTCATTGCCCGAGAGAAACATTGCCGTAGTGAAGGGCACATATGTCGACTTCTCCCAGTCATGAGCATACACCCCGACAACCTGCCATGCAACTCCCAGCAGCGTGACCGTCTGCCCGACAGCTTCAACGTCGTCGCCAAACAGAGTCCGCGCATTCTGTTCGTGGAGCACAATGACCTTACGCTTCTGATCCAGATCTCGGTCATTGAGAAAACGCCCGCTGATAATCTTGAGATTACCCCTCTCCGCCTCGACCGGGAAATGCCCGTAGATATTATCGCTTATATAATCGCGCGGAGTCGACACCTTGGCCGTGTCGATCGTCTTGGCCGCTATGACCTGGTCTACATGCGAACGGTTCTCCGACTCGATCACACCTATATCCCCATTCTCCAGACTGATCCGACGGCCGTCGGAATAACCCTTGTAGGCCTTGCTCGTGAAACCGCCGTAGACACTGATCGACCGCGCATTGTCGATCGTCATGTTCGAAGCGAAACCATTATAGACTCCGCGGCTCATTCCGAGCAGCACGATAAGCATGAATATACCCCATGCCACAGCGAGACCCGTCAGAGCCGTTCGGGTTCTGTTGTTCGAAAGAGTTTGGAATATTTCTCTGAAAAGATCAATCATCAGCGCGAAGAAGTTATGATTTCGTTATCCGGAACAATCAGACCGTCCGAAATACGGATCACACGGTCCGTCTGAGCACCGACGCCCGGGTCATGCGTGACAATAAGGATCGTCATTCCCTCCTCGTTCAGCCCACGGAAAGTCGCCATCACATCGCGCGACGTCTTCGAATCGAGAGCGCCCGTCGGCTCGTCCGCAAGAATGATCGAAGGATTCGTGATCAGAGCGCGGGCAATCGCCACACGCTGCTTCTGTCCGCCCGACATCTCCCCCGGAAGATGATGCGCCCTGTCCGCAAGGCCCATACGGTCAAGCTGCTCCATCGCGAGTTTGTTTCGTTTCCGGCGCGAGACTCCCTGATAAAACAGAGGCAAAGCGACATTCTCGACCGCATTCTTATAATTGATCAGATTGAACGACTGAAAAACGAAACCGATCAGACGGTTTCTCAACTCGGCCGCACGATTCTCCGTAAGATCCTTGACCAGCACTCCGTTGAGATAATACTCCCCGCTGTCATAATTGTCCAGAATCCCGAGAATATTCAGAAGTGTTGACTTTCCCGAACCCGAGGCTCCCATTATCGACACAAGCTCGCCCCGCCGGATCTCGAGATTGATCCCCTTGAGAACATGCAGTGGGACTGCACCTTCATAGGTTTTATTTATTTCCGTGAGGCGTAGAATTGCCTCTTCTTCCTGTTGCATGAAACGTTTGTTTATTGTTTAGACTGCAGCTGACGTTGAGCTGAAACATATCTTCACTGTTCTCTTTAATTGACGCAATGACTCGGCAAAAAGTTGCATCTCCGACAAGAAATCAGAAAAAATGTTTCTCACACGAATTTTTAGCCTGAAAAATTTGTCAGTCCGAACTCCAACCATTAACTTTGCGTTATCAAAACAAACGAAAGATTACTCTTTCATCCGGACATTGACTTAACTTAAACCACATCAAAGTTGATTGGGAAACTCATCAATTTTATGTGAAATACCGAGACTAGCTTGTTGGATAATGGCGGGCCCCATCCCTTTAGGGAGGCTTTAATTGCCCAGGCGGATTACAAAGTCCGGCAAGCACTCAAATCCTGTCATTCGGAGTTTCATCGCATCCTTTGATGTGGCCCTCATAGAAAGGAGAACTTTGGCGCAGACAACCGCCTCAGTTCTCCTTTTTTTTCATCCCCCTCTTTTGCAAAAGTTCAGAGAGAGTATTTGAATTTGGAAACGCACTCCCGCATCGAAGCCCTATCTTTGCGGCGTTATGTTGCAAAGCCGCCCACTCATACCGCCTCGCCCGCGCCATCTCTTCCTCCCACCGTACGGTATAACAGAATTTGTTCTATCCTGAATAAATGAGTACCTTTGCACCGCCGATTAACAAGATTCCGTCTTTTAACCATGACCTGTAAAAGACAACAAGGTTTTGTAATCCTCATCGGAGGGCATAAAACGTGCTGGATAAGATGACCGGGTAAAGCCACGATTCTGTTCCGGCTATTTTTATGTCTTATAAACTCATAAACAAAACCTATGCAAAACGCTTCCATTGACTTAGCCAAAGACTCCGTAGCAAAGCTTTTCCGCGTCTATCTTGTCCCGACACTCCTCGGAATGCTGGCCCTGTGCGCCGTGACCGCCACTGACGGAATATTCGTCGGCCGAGGTTGCGGCAGCGACGCGCTGGCAGCCGTCAACATCTGCATCTCCCCGACAATGCTGATGATGGGAATCGGACTGATGCTCGGAGTCGGAGCCTCCGTAATCGCATCGATCCGGCTCTCCGACAGAAACGTGACAGCCGCACGCCGGACAATAACGCGCGCCCTCGCATGCGGTTCGCTGATTGTCGGACTTTTTCTTCTGGTGACACTCTCATTTCCTGCGACAACTGCCCTGATCCTCGGATCGTCGGAATCACTGTTGCCGCTGACGCTCGAATATATGCCGTGGATCTTCATAACCTGCCTCTTTCAGATTTGGGGAGCAATCGGACTCTTTGTTGTCCGGCTCGACGGATCTCCGAAATATGCGATGTGGTGCAATATTCTCCCCGGAATCGTCAACGTCCTGCTCGACTATCTCTTTATATTCCCCTTCGGCATGGGCATCCGAGGAGCCGCATTGGCAACAGCCATCAGCTGTTTCATCGGCTTCATGATGATACTGATCTATCTGACTCTCCTGGCATCCGACCTCAGACTGATCCGGATTCCCCTCTCGGCGGAAAGCCTTCGCCTGTCGCTTCGGGACATTGCCTGTCAGTGTAAGATCGGAATATCTGCATTGCTCGGAGAGGCGACAATGGGCATACTGATGATAACCGGCAACCTCGTCTTCATGAACCACCTCGGCGACAATGGAGTCGGAGCATTCAGCATAGCATGCTACTACTGCCCGTTCGCCTTCATGATAGGAAACGCCATTGCACAGTCAGCACAACCGATCATCAGCTACAACTATGGACTCGGAGCTCTCAACCGCGTGGCCAGTGTCGAGCGACTTGCCCTGACTTCCGCCGTAGTCACCGGCCTGCTCGTCGTCACATGCTTCCTTCTTTTTCCCGGCTTCATGGTCAGCCTCTTTCTTGACGGAAATTCGCCGGCAGCCGGAATTGCGGTCCGGGGAATTCCGGTTTTTTCAAGCGCATTCATCTTCTTCATCTTCAATCTGACAGCAATCGGCTATTTTCAGAGCGTAAAAATGATCGCTCCGTCAATCATTTTCGCCCTATTGCGCGGAATAATCTTCCTCGTTCCGGCCTTCTTACTGATGCCACGCCTGCTCGGAGTGACGGGAATCTGGTTGTCGCTCTTTGTCTCCGAATTCCTCTGCTCGCTCTCGATCGTAATCTATTATCTGGTCCACCGACGTCACCGGAAGGCCGACAGCCGGAGCAATGACTCTTGACGGTTATAGCCATTGCTTCCGGACTGCGGCACTGACCGGCTTATCAGTCAAGAGATCTTAAGATCAGAGAATTGGCCCGATCCACAGCTACTGTGTCGAGGCTCGCTAGATAGATCTGGGTCGTCGCTTCCGAATCATGCCCCATGCCCTCGCTGATCACACTGAGCGGAATCCCCTTCATCTTGGCTACCGACGCCCAGCTGTGGCGCGCCACATAAAGAGTCAGCGGAATCCCGACTCCCGCCATCTTGGCGACAGTCTTCAGATTGTGATTGATATTGTAGGCTGCATTGCGGTAGGAATAGCGCTCGTTGGTCCCGCTGTTTTTAATAATCGGCAACAGATAATTGCTGCTGTTTACCGGATATTTGTTGAGCACCCCCTGCATCTCTTTTGTCCAGGCGACAATAAGCTGCTGACCCGTTTTCCGACGGCGATAGACAATGTAACCCGACGAAAGATCCTTCTTTTTCAAAAAAGCCATGTCGATAAAACTCATTCCGCGAAGATAGAAACTCAGGATAAACATGTCCCGCGCATAATCGAGCGCAGGCGAAAACGACAGATCGAGATTCTTAATCCTACGGATGACCGCCAGCGGCAGTGCCCGCTTCACGGTCTTGTCTACCCCGGTATAGACATGCCGGAAAGGCCTGCGGTTTTCTATGATGTTTCCATCCACGGCCCGGTTATAGACAGCGCGGAGAATGCGCGTGTAGAAACTGATCGTGTTTGGCGTCAGTCCGCGGTGGCGCAGCCACGCCTCATAGGACTCCATCTCCTCCGAAGTCAGACTGTCGAGCATTATATCCTCATTGCACCGGAACTTTCTGTAGCTGTTCAGAGCGGCCGTATAGGTCTCGGATGTCCGCAGCTTGCCGTTTTGTCTGAGTCTCACGATTATACTGTGCATAAAATTGAAAAAGCTGCACTCTGTATTATAGCGGTTGAACTCATTGATAATGTCATCGGCTGTGTAAGTACAGCCACAGGCATCGAATTTACGGCCGATTTTCATAAGCCGTTCAACATCCATGCGTATGCGCTCGCCAATGGTCTTAACAACATGTCTACGGTCACTGTTTCCGGTCACACTTACCGCCGATCTTCGGTCGTCCCATTCAAAAGGAAAAACACGGTAGGCCGACATCAGCTGACGGACCGTTCTCTCATGAATAACCTGATAATAGATTGTGCCCTTGCGGTCTGCGATGACCGAGGAGCGGAACTTTACTTTGACAGATGCCATTTAATTTTGATTGATATTAGAGATTAATACGATTTTCAAAATTCAAGACATTAAAAATAGGGCTTCCGCAGCGAATCCTATCCCATCTCAACACTAAAAATAACACGTCCCCTCTATTTCACCATAGAGCAAGAACGTGTTTAAGCCCTGTTTCCCCCATCCATCTGATAACAGGACTTCGATAAACCCACAAAATCCCACACTTCTAACTACGGAAAGGACTTAGTTCTACGACTTCTATACAAAAGCTGCAAACTGATGGCATTCTTCCGGGAGAATAATCGAGTAGGAGGTAAACACTAATTGCAGGTGTTTATCTCCTACTTTCGTGTTTACCGACCTCTCACACCACCG
>CAJUHM010000039.1 GCA_910586475.1 uncultured Muribaculaceae bacterium
CTGACCGAATCAATAGATCCCGTCGGACCGATGAAATCACGCAGCAGTGGTGACGCTATGTCTTCAACCATGAAGCAGACATCGCTGTATGCCTCTATCGCACCATCATCGGTTGTCGAAGCCGATGGAGACACCGCGATCAATTACTCGGAGATAATACCCGCACTGATCAAATCGGTTCAGGAACTTAACGAACTTGCAGACCGGCAGGATGCAGTTATTGAGAAACTAAAGAATGAGATTACGCTAAAGAAGCAGGCTGTTCAGTCGTCTGTAAGGATCAGATCATGCTCACCTAACCCGGCGCAGGATAATATTTCCGTTGCGATAGAGATAGGAGAAACTATTGCAGGTCTAAGGCTTTCGATGGCAGATGTCGGAGGAAACCGCTGTCTGAGTCAGGATCTCGGAGATAATAATAATGTGACACTGTCAGTCGGACATCTTCCCCGGGGCATCTACCATCTGATCCTCTCCACCGACACAGAAGTCTATGACACTTACCGCATCATTTTAAATTAGAACGCCATGAAAAGAATAATCACACTGATAACGGCCATCGCCATGAATCTCAGCGTTATGGCGCAACTGTCATATACTGACGGCCTGTTCCAACTGTCTAAAGACTGCAATTATTTCAGGCAGACCCCAGGTTTTTATGTAGATGGGTATAACGGACTGATACTGCATTCGGCGGGATCATGGCTTAAGATAGATCTCACCAAAGAATATACCGCGATCTCCGGAAGCATGGATTTCATAAATCTTTATGATGCAGATACGGGAACGTATGGCACTCTGTTTGTTCAGGAGATCTACAACATGAATGACTACGGCAATATCCCTTTCTCATTAACGGATGACAGCGAACTGACCGTCGGAAGCAAGATCAGAGCCCTCCGTCCGGTCAGCTACCGCTGGAAGCCGACAGCAGAAGCCGAGAGCACGGACAACCTCCGGCTGAGAAGCGGCGAACACTACGGTTTTATCGCTCAGGAGATAGCGGAAATCTATCCTGAACTGGTCGCTTATGATGACTACGGCAACATGATGGTCAATTACATCGGTTTGATTCCGATTCTTATACAGTCACTGAAAGAGACGGAAGAACGGGTAGACCGTCAGGCTCTTGAAATAGAGGCACTGCTTAGCGAAAAAACATTACTCGAAAAAGAAACCGTAACCAACAAACTGTCACAGCCATGAAAAGAACCGCATTAACAGTCACATTCCTTGCGCTTTTCGCTACATTGTTTTCACTCCCGGCAGGCGCACAGCTGAAGTACAGAGCCGGCGAGTCGCTGTCGATGGGTGTCGATTTTCCGGATCCGAACTACGGAATCACAGCTGGCGGCTACCAGCTGCTTCAAATCTACGGGCCCGGATCGATGTTTTATGCTAATACAAACCATACGATGTGCTATCTCCGCGGCACGGGCTGGAACGTCTTATTTTTCAATAGACAGAATAAGAAATATAATGATGTGCGTGCGGGATACGTACTGACTTTTGCTCACGGAGAGATTTATGACACATGGGTAGCCCCGGCGTACACGTCGTCTGTGCTGAAATCACTTCGTCTGGTAAGTCTCGCTGCTCCGGCTTCTGCATCACTGGCAACGCGGATGATGGCAGAAGAAGCGGAGACAACGGGCTATGGATTCGTTGCATCAGAAGTAGAAGAGGTTTTACCAAAAGCTGTTATTGTCGATGATGAGGGCAATAAACTTATCAATTATTCGGTCTTTCTGCCATTGGCAACCCGATCGATCTCAAACATCTATCAGAAAATCCGGGAAAACAGTGAAAAACTCAGCCGGCTCGAATCACAGACAGAATAATCCAATACCATCAAAAACGTTAAGAACATGAAAGCTTTTCTATATACCCTGCTCACACTGGTACTGGCTTCGCCGCCGGTATTGGCCCAGACTTTTGAATTCACTTTCAACAGAAACGACTTTGAAATCAGCATATCCGACAATGTCGCGGAGATCCACAGCAAGAGTTCCGATTATTTTACAACTTCGAACCCTACCGGTCCGGTGCTTCCGGTCATGATGAAAAAGGTTCTGAACCCTTCGGGGCATTCAGTTTCGGATGTAGAGATCAAAGTCTCGAAAACACTTATCGCATCAGATGTCTATATGGAGGCATGCGGCGAATTCACCACTACGGATGCTCCAGTCGCTGTCGAAGTGAAAGAGCCGGGATTCGCCACGGCATCAGAAACGGATGCCGTGAGTCTGATGTCCGGCGAAAGCGATCTGAACGGCTTCAGCTTTTCCTATTACAGCCTCAAGCCATTCCTTTATGATGCGGAGTCGCGGAATCTCTATTTCGTTTCATCCGTATCGTTTTCTCCGGTTTTCGAGAGTCGCAAATCCAGATCGACAGATTCGGGATCGACAAAGATTCTGCGTCCCGAAATGGTTGATTTTTCCGATGCTCTGAATGATTCGGCAATTGAGAGCTATCAGCAGACAATTACAGCATCGCGGGCCGTACAGCAACAGAATGAGACTATCGACTACCTGATCGTTACAAGATATGATCTTGTCGGTGACTTTTCGGAATTTGTCAAGTGGAAACGCCAGAAGGGGTTAAACGTTAAGGTGGTAACGCTTGACGAGATAGATTTGCTCTATCCCGAAATTGGCAATAGACCATTAAGGATCAAAACATATATAAATAAGCTCTATAAGGAGAACAATCTGACTTATGTGCTTCTTGGAGGTACGCCTTTGATAGTTGATCGAGTTCCCTGCACGATTAACATGCAAGGTCACGAAGCGTCCGACGGCAAGTTGGATTCAGATACCTATTATTCATGCTTGAGCGACGGTTACAGCTTTGACTGGGACGGAATCCGTGATCATACCAATGGATCTATTGATAATATTGATCTGGGTCCGGATATATTTCTCGGTAGATTGCTCGCAAATGATCCCGTAGAGGTAGGAATTGCCTGTAAGAAGATTATAGATTATGAAAAGGGCAGTTTTCCGGATGACAGGATTAATAAAATCCTATTGGGTGGTGCCGCCGGCGAAGAAGACGGTGATAATCCGAAAGAAGGAGAAAAGAGCTATCGGCATAAAAGAGGCGAAACAACAGACAGACTTTATCTAAAGCCTTACGGGCTGCAGGCATCATACATATTTGATACAACCGAATCTCCTAAGTTTACTTCCGACGAATTGGTTTCAGAGATGAACAAAAACTATCATTTCATAAACACAGACTGTCATGGCATGGCTGATGGCTGGTTATGTTGCAAGAGAGATGAAGATGAAGAAAAAGATTATTTTACCAATGATAATATAAGATCACTTTCAAATATACCGGCAATAGTTACAACAACAGCATGTCATACTAATGATTTTAGAAGTGATACAAAAAGTATCGCTCCGAATGGTTCGCGGTTATCTTATATTATGGTATCACATGAAGATAATGGATGCGTTGCCTACATCAGCAGTTCCGGACTTGGATGGAAGATTGGAGGCAGTGCTGAGATTGCTTATTCTTCTCTATATAATGCGATGTTCTACAAGACGCTGTTCAGTTATTCAGAACGATCGCATGGGAATGTGCTGTCGCGCATACATAATCGGGTAATCACAGATTTAGTGAAAATTAAAGATCAGAATAGACCATCAGTTCAGGGTATTTATAGATATCTCTTTTTGGGGATAAATGTTTCGGGAGATCCCTCGATGACACTATTTACCGAGAGCCCCAAAACAATCGCTACTCCTTCTATGACATGGACGGAAGATGGATTGCGCGTAAGTAATGTTCCGACAGGCTTAATGGTTTCAGTCAACGCAGTAGATGATGAGACCACATGTTTAGGCAAATGTGTTTCAACGGGAGAGGTCGTTTTTCCGAACATCAATCGTCCGTGCATTCTGACAATCACCGGTGTTAACTACAGGCCATATCAGTATCATATAAAAAACTATCCAGTTCTGATACTTGAAAATATGACGATTACAGATGATTTGGAATATACTGCTAACAGAATTTATCTTGGAAAGAACGTGACTTTAAGAAGTGGAGTCACACTCAAACTGAATTATCGCGAGTCTCTTAAGGTGAGGGATAATGTAAACTGCGACGCAAGAAGTAAATTGATTATAAACCAGAAAAAGTGACGGATATGAAAAAGTATGTTTATATGGTAATGGCGATTGTAGGATTGTCGGTTATGCCGGGTTGTAAGGATGATGAGCCGGATGGCAATTATGATGATATACATATGACATGGATACACGATTATGAAAGGCTTGTAAGTCCAGATATGATATATCGTTCTGGTACGGAATTTACTCAAGGTCAAGGTCCGGATGGATGGTGCAGTCTTTCGGACAAGGAATTTCTCGGCAGGTCATATCTTCAGATCACAGTTGATGACATGCTGACCGAAATGCTTATCAGGGTTGACGGCGATGTCATCTGGGGATATAATCCGCAAACGGAGAGCGAGTTCAAGATGTATGACTTTTCGAAGTGGCCTCTCGAGGAGGGGGATTCGCTGATCTACCGGATTTATGAAATCAATGACAACTATGAAATAACCGGAATTGCGGATTACAGCGACGTGCTTAAGCAAAGTATCACGGAACGTCTGGATTTTTTGCTTGGCGACGAGCCGAAATCAAGATGTACGGTGATAAATAATTTTGAGGATAATATTTATGAAGATTCCAAAATTATCAGCATTGTTGCTCCATATAGGTCAAAGACCGGAAAAGGAATATACTCGTATATGATAACGTGTCAGTTTTTTGCATATGACGAATGGCTCGATGCAGAAGTATTGGGCGGTTACGAGTACGTTTTAAACTATGGTGCCTACCGCGGAAAGGGGCTTTTCTTTAAGGACAAAAAAATGAATAGCGGCAGGACTTGGTACGCATTTTTAACGAAAGTACCTTCTCTTTGAGCGCGTGAAAGATAACCCCAAACATTCTATTAAAACAGAGAGTTCAGAATAAATAATTATTGCTGTCCGATAAAAACTTTTTGAGGCAAAACTGTGACAGATGTATCTAAGCAGGACATTTCTGACAGCACCCTCGCCATCCGGCAGAAAAAAAGGCGCTGTGTCAAAAATGTGGATTTTGACACAGCGTCTGTCTGATTAGATTCGAAACTGTTTTTTAGAGTATGTTTACTTTTACCACGAATTAAGAAATAAATTCACTTTTTGAAATTCTTCAGGTCATCAGAAAGAGTCTTTTTGGCGCTTTCAGCCAAGTTTCGGCAGTCGCAATGTGGCAATTGCTTCTTTCTCAACTCGCTGAAATCACTCAAAAATCCATCTTTATGCTAACCTGGGTTAAAAGTAAACACACTCTTAGAGGAGGGCGACGGAGCGGCGGATGAATTCGTTGAGCTGCTGGCCGCGGAGGAGTCCGTTGGCGAGGAGGGCGAGGTCGATCGACTGCTTTACGAGGGGCTGCCCGGCGGCGTAGTCAGTGGCAATACGCTTTTCTTCGGCGCGCTGGTGGGCTGTCTGCTCGTCGAGGAGTGAGATTGCGGCGTTCTGTTCGTCGCTGAGCTTTTCGTCGGTGGCGGTTTTGCGGACGTTTTCAGCTTCGGCGTTGTTACGGGTGATTTCGTCGAAGATGGGTTTGAGTTGCGGCATGAGGTTGCTGTCGGCGGCCTCGATGATGCGTTTGATGACGGGGCTTTCGGTGTTGACGATCAGGTTGTAGCTGTCGGGGAGTTCGCCGTAGAAGCTCATTCCGGGCTGCATGGCCGCCATGTCTTTCATTCGGCGCATGTATTCGTTCTGAGTGATCAGAATGGGGTTGGCCGAGGCGTCGAGAGCTTCGAATGATACGAGGAATTCGGCTTTTTCGACGTGGGGGATCTGAGAGCGGAACATTTCTGTCAGCATGTCGCGCTGATCGGAGGTGAGGTTAACGTCTTTTTTGTCGGCTTTGGGGATGAGGTTGTCGACAACGTCTGAGTCGACACGGACAAAGCGGCTCTTTTCGAGTTTAGTCTCAAGCATTCCGATGAAGTGGCTGTCGAGCTGACCGTCCATCAGGAGTACGTTGTAGCCTTTGTCGGTGGCTGCTTTAATGTATGTGTACTGAGCGACGGGATCAGTTGTGTAGAGATAGACGACGTTGCCGTCTTTGTCGGTCTGTGAGCCTTCGATCAGAGTGCGGTATTCTTCGAGAGTGTAGGATTTTTTTTCAGTGTCTTTGAGAAGCGTGAATTTCATCGCTGCATCGCAGAACTTCTGGTCGGTGAGCATTCCGTATTCGATGAAAATCTTGATGTCGTCCCATTTGTTTTCGAAGTCGTTGCGGTCGTTTCTGAAGATTTCGTCAAGACGCGAGGCTACTTTCTTGGTGATGTAGCCGGAGATTTTCTTGACGGCGGTGTCTGCCTGAAGGTAAGAGCGGGATACGTTAAGAGGGATGTCGGGGGAGTCGATCACGCCCTGGAGGAGCATCATGAATTCGGGGACAACGCCTTCGACGGAGTCGGTCACGTAGACCTGATTGCAGTAGAGCTGGATGCGGTTGCGCGTAACCTCGAAGTTGTTTTTGATTTTGGGGAAGAACAGGATGCCTGTCAGGTTGAACGGGTAGTCGACGTTGAGGTGGATCCAGAAGAGGGGGTCTTCCTGGCCTGGATAGAGTTCGCGGTAGAAGTTGCGGTAGTCTTCATCGGTCAGTTCGGACGGTTTTTTTATCCAGGCCGGTTCGGTTGCGTTGATGACTTTCAGACGGTCGGTGTCGACATATTTTCCGTCTTTCCATTCCTGTTCGAATCCGGACACGACGGGGACCGGAAGGAAGCGGCAGTATTTCTTAAGGAGGGCATCGATTTCGTTCTGTTCGAGGAATTTTTTGTTTTCGTCGTCGATGTGGAGTATGATGTCGGTTCCGCGTGATTCTTTTTCGGTTTTCTCCATTGTGTATTCGGGAGAACCGTCGCATGTCCATCTGACGGGTTCGGCACCTTCTTTATAGGATAGGGAGACGATTTCCACTTTTTTTGCAACCATGAAGGCTGAGTAGAATCCGAGTCCGAAGTGGCCGATTATGGCGTTGGCATTGTCTTTGTATTTTTCGAGGAATTCTTCGGCACCTGAGAAGGCGATCTGGTTGATGTATTTTTCGATGTCGTCGGCAGTCATTCCGATTCCGTGGTCAGAGACTGTGAGGGTCCCGGCTTCTTTGTCGATGGTCACTTTGACGCGCATTTCGCCAAGTTCGCCTTTGAATTCGCCAAAGGAAGATAGGGTTTTCAGTTTCTGAGTGGCGTCGATTGCGTTTGAGACGAGCTCGCGCAGGAAGATTTCGTGATCGCTGTAGAGAAATTTCTTGATTACGGGAAAGATGTTTTCGGTTGTTACGCCGATTGAGCCTTTTTGAGTTGTCATATCTGAGTTGAAAATATATTTTTAGGGTTACTTATATGTAACAATCGAGCAAAAAAAATGCCACATGCGAAATGTGGCATTTTTAGTGAAATTATGTCAACGCGACTGTCAGTCGCGGGTGTCATTCCTGTCAGGAATGTCAGTTGCGGTTGTGATCCTGTCGGAGTCTTTGTCGTAGTCGACGGTTATGACCGTGTTGTCTGGGAGGTCGCCTTCGATCAGGATTTCGGCGAGCGGATCTTCGAGATATTTCTGGATTGCGCGTTTGAGGGGGCGGGCACCATACTGGATGTCGTAGCCTTTTTCGGCGATGTAGTTCTTTGCGCTGTCGGTCAGGCGGAGAGTGTAGTCGAGGGATTCGATGCGCCGGTAGAATCCGGCGAGTTCGATGTCGATGATTCTGAAGATGGCCTCTTTGTCGAGAGAGTCGAACATGACGATGTCGTCGATTCGGTTGAGGAATTCGGGCGAGAATGCTTTGTGGAGCGCTTTGGTGATCACTCCGTTGGCGATTTTCTTCTCGTCGGACCTGGGGACGGAGAATCCGACTCCGGTTCCGAATTCCTTGAGCTGGCGGGTCCCGATGTTAGAGGTCATGATTATTATTGTGTTCTTGAAGTCGATTCGGCGTCCGAGTCCGTCGGTCAGGCGTCCTTCGTCCATTACCTGAAGAAGGAGGTTGAAGATGTCGGGATGGGCTTTTTCGATTTCGTCGAGAAGGACGACAGAATAGGGGCGTCGGCGGACCTGTTCGGTCAGCTGTCCGCCTTCGTCGTAGCCGACATAGCCCGGAGGCGCACCGACGAGGCGGCTGACGGAAAATTTCTCCATGTATTCACTCATGTCGACGCGGATGAGGGTGTCGGCAGAGTCAAAGAGCTGTTCGGCCAGTTTTTTAGCAAGATGGGTCTTGCCGACGCCAGTCGGTCCGAGGAACATGAATGTCCCGATCGGTTTGTTGGGGTCTTTGAGCCCGACGCGGTTGCGCTGGATTGCCTTTACGATTTTGTCGATGGCGTTGTCCTGTCCGATGATCAGGTTTTTGAGGGCGGGGCCCATCAGCCGCAGGCGTCGTCCTTCTGCCTGGGCTATGCGCTGGGCCGGGACACCTGTCATCATTGCTACGACTTCGGCGACCTTGTCTTCGTCGACGATTTCGCGCTTTGTGTTCAGGTCTTCTTCCCAACGCTGTTTTGCGGTGTCGAGGTCACGCCTGAGCTGCTGCTCTCTGTCGCGGAATCCGGCGGCTTTTTCGAAATTCTGTTCCTGGGCGGCCTGGATTTTGCTGGCTGCTGTTTCTTCGATGGCTTCTTCGAGATCTTCGATTTCCTTGGGTACGACGATGTTTGTTATGTGGACGCGTGATCCGGCTTCGTCGAGGGCGTCGATCGCTTTGTCGGGGAAGTTGCGGTCGGACATGTAGCGTTCGGTAAGTCTGACGCAGGCCTTGATCGCTTCAGGGGTGTAGGTTACGTTGTGGTGGGCTTCGTATTTTTCCTTGATGTTCGAGAGGATGGCGAGAGTCTCTTCTTCAGAGGTCGGATCGACTACGACTTTCTGGAAGCGGCGTTCGAGGGCGCCGTCTTTTTCGATGTTTTTGCGGTATTCGTCGTGGGTTGTCGCTCCGATGCACTGGAGTTCGCCTCTTGCGAGGGCCGGTTTGAGCATGTTGGCGGCGTCCATCGATCCGGGGGCGCCTCCGGCTCCGACGATGGTGTGAATCTCGTCGATGAAGAGAATGACGTCGGGGTTCTTCGCCAGTTCGTTGAGCACGGCTTTGACACGTTCTTCAAACTGGCCGCGATATTTCGTTCCGGCAACCATCGCCGCCATGTCGAGCGAGACGACGCGCTTGCCGAACAGGACGCGTGAAACTTTTCTCTGGACAATGCGCAGCGCCAGGCCTTCGACGATGGCCGATTTGCCGACTCCGGGTTCGCCGATGAGGATGGGGTTGTTTTTCTTCCGTCGGCTGAGGATCTGGGCGAGGCGCTCGATTTCAGTGTCTCGCCCGATTACGGGGTCGAGACGGTTTTCCTCGGCGGCGCGTGTCATGTCGTGGCCGAATTTGTCGAGGGTGGGGGTGTCGGTGGCGCGAGATGATGAGGGGCGAGAGGTCGCAGATGTGCGTTGGCGGCTTTCGGAGGGGGATTGTCCGTTGTCGGAGGAGTCGTCCATCGGTTCGTCGTCGTCATCTTCTTCGTCGGCGAAGTCGCCGCCCATGCGGGTTAGTCCGGCCTGATCGGCGAGCGGCCTGTAGAGGGTCTCGTAGCTGACGTTGGCACGTGAGAACGGTTTCATGAAATTCATTTCTTTAATCTCTTGATTATGGAAAATTGCTAAAAGGAGATGCTCGATGTCAACTTCCTTGCTCCGAAGCAGCCGGGCTTCGAGCATGCTGAGTTTTATGAGGCGGTTGCACATCGGGCTGGCGGAGATCTGTGATGCTGGGGGCTCTGAGGCGAGTCCCATCTCAAAAAGATCTTTATCGAGCTGCTGGGTCAGCTCGTAGGCCGAGGTGTCAGTGCAGACACGGTCGATTATGGTCATTATTTTTCTCGACGGTTCGCACAGAAGGCTATAGAGAAGGTGTTCGGGCTTGATGACCGAAGAGTTGTGGGTCACGGCGATTCTGGTGCTGTCGGAAATGACCTTGTTGAGTTGTGGAGTGAACATAGGCGTAAGCGTGAAGAGGCCTTGTCTGTGCCGGTTGAGTGCGGGGACGGGCCTGTTGTTACATAACGGATAGAATTGCAATTATTGTGCCAAAAGATGGGGCGTCGGTGTAAAAAGTGCTAACAAATTTTAAAACACAAAATAAGGCCAGTTAGATTCGTCAGATTGATAAAAAATGGTTATCTTTGCTTGATAATTTTAGATGGAGCGGTGTCGGCTCCGGAGTGTCAGACCGTAAACGGATGACGATTCAGCCGGCAGTCGCTTATGCAAGATTTAAGAAACAAAGATTTATAAAAGCCTCATGTTGGAAGAAGACCGCATTTTAAAAATCAACATTGAAGATGAAATGAAGTCGGCCTACATCGACTATTCTATGTCGGTGATTGTGTCGCGTGCACTGCCGGATGTCCGTGACGGACTGAAGCCTGTTCACCGTAGAGTCCTTTTCGGAATGAACGAGATGGGCAATACGGCCGACAAACCCCATAAGAAATCGGCCAACTGTGTCGGCGAAGTGATGGGTAAGTATCACCCGCACGGCGACTCGTCGATCTATGGCACTGTTGTGCGTCTAGCTCAGGACTGGGCCATGCGCTACACTCTTGTGGACGGCCACGGAAACTTCGGATCGGTCGACGGCGACGGTGCTGCGGCGATGCGTTACACAGAAGTGCGCCTTGACAAAATCGGGGAGGAGATGCTTTCCGATATAGATTCGGACACTGTCGATTTTCAGCCGAACTACGATAATTCACGAATGGAGCCGGTCGTGCTTCCAACGCGTTTCCCGAACCTGCTTGTCAATGGGGCGTCGGGTATCGCTGTCGGTATGGCGACGAATATTCCGCCTCATAACCTGACTGAAGCTATCAATGCTTCGATCGCTCTTGTGGATAATCCCGATCTTACGATTCCGGAACTTATGCAATATATTAAGGCGCCGGATTTCCCCACGGGCGGTACGATCTACGGCTACAATGGAGTCAAGGATGCTTTCGAGACCGGCCGCGGCCGCATAGTGATCCGCGCAAAAGCTGAGATCGAGGCGGAGGCTAACCATGAGAATATAATTGTCACGGAGATCCCTTATAATGTCAATAAGGCTCTCCTGATTTCATACATCGCCGATCTTGTCAACGAGAAGAAGCTCGACGGGATTGCCGACATCAATGATGAGAGCGACTACAAGGGTATGCGCATTGTCATCAAGCTGAAGTCGGATGCGAATGCAAACGTGGTGCTTAATAAGCTCTACAAGATGACGCAAATGCAGTCGTCGTTCAGCGTCAATAATGTGGCACTCGTCAACGGTCGTCCGAAGACGCTGAATCTCAAGGAGATGCTTGGGGCATTTATTGACCACCGTCATGATGTGGTGATCCGTCGCACTGAGTTTGAACTCAGAAAGGCGCGCGAAAAGGCCCATATCCTTGAGGGACTTATTATCGCATCGCAGAATATCGACGAGGTCATCCGCATTATCCGTGCGTCCGCTTCTACAGAGAACGCACGTGCGACGCTCACCGAGCGTTTCGGTCTGAGCGATGCACAGACGGCTGCAATCGTCGAGATGCGTCTCAAGCAGCTGACCGGCCTGGAGCAGGACAAGCTGCGCGCGAACTATGAAGATATAATGGCGGAGATTGCCCGTCTTGAAGAGATTCTCAATGACGATTCGGTCTGCCGCGAGCTTATCAAGTCGGAGCTGGCTGAGGTCCGCGAAAAGTATGGTGACGAACGCCGCACTGATATCGATTACACTGCGGGCGACTTCAATGCAGAGGATTTCTATGCGGATGATGATATGATCATCACGATTTCGCATCTCGGATATATCAAACGAACCGCTCTCAGCGAATTCCGCACCCAGAACCGCGGAGGCGTAGGGGCGAAGGGCAGCGATACGCGCGACGAGGACTTTATCGAGTATATCTATCCGGCCTCGATGCACAATTATATGCTGTTCTTTACCAAGAAGGGCCGCTGCTACTGGCTTAAGGTCTATGAACTGCCCGAGGGCGCGAAGAATTCCAAGGGCCGTGCGATCCAGAATCTGCTCAATATCGAGCCGGATGATGCGGTCAATGCAGTCATCCGCGTGAAGGGCCTTGATGACAAGGAGTTCGTGACTTCGCACAACCTTGTGTTCTGCACGAAGAACGGTGTTGTTAAGAAGACTTCGCTCGAGGCTTATTCGCGTCCGCGTGCCAATGGTGTGAATGCTATTATTATCCGTGATGATGACCAGCTTATTTCGGTTGAACTGACCGATGGCAATTCGGAGATCCTTATGGCTAACCGCAATGGACGCGCTATCCGTTTCCACGAAAGCAAGGTCCGCGAGATGGGTCGCGTGTCGACCGGAGTCCGCGGTATGACTCTCGATGGTGGCGACGATGAGGTTGTCGGCATGATCTGCATGACTCCAGACACGACGAACAATGTGATGGTTATTTCCGAGAACGGTTACGGCAAACGTTCTGTCCTTGAAGATTACCGCATCACTAACCGTGGCGGAAAGGGTGTGAAGACAATTAATGTGACCGAGAAGACGGGTCGCCTTGTCAGCCTCAAGAGTGTCAATGATGAAAATGACCTTGTGATTATCAATAAGTCGGGAATCACGCTCCGCATAAAGGTTGCGGATATCCGCGTGCAGGGTCGTGCGACTCAGGGTGTGAAGGTCATCAACCTTGAAAAGCGAAATGATACGATCGCTTCTGTCTGCTGTGTTGACTCAGATCCGGAACAGGAGACTGAAGAGGTGGTTATTGCCGAAGGACCTGAAGATGCAGTCGTGTCGGAAACAGATGTCGAAGTGACCGACCTTTCGGCTCCGGCGGAAGATTCTGAAGAATAATATTTCGACGGGTGGCTCCGAAAGAGAGCCATCCGTTGAAACCAGAATGTAAAAATATTGTTTAACATAGTAAGAATAACTTACCTTAAATAACCAAATTAATTCGATTATGAAAAAAATCAGCTTAATCGCACTGGGTCTTGTCGCCGGCCTTTCGGCTGTTGCCCAACCCAACGTTGTTAAAGAAGCTGAGGGCTTAGTCAAAGGCAAAAAATTCGACCAGGCTCTCGAAACGGTGAAACCCGCTTTAACGGATCCTTCGACCATGAACACTGCAAAGCCCTGGTATCTTGTCGGAAAGGCTAATCTTGGAATCTGGGATGATGTTCAGGTGCGCAGCATTACTCCGGGAGCCGCACAGCCTACTCCTGAGGAGTTGGCCGCAGCTTCGCGTGCGCTTGTGGAGGCATATAACGCATATGTGAAAGCAATGCCCCTCGACCAGCTTCCTGATGAGAAAGGAAAGGTTAAGCCCAAACATACAAAAGAGATGCGCAAGTCGATCGGAGAGAACTACCGCAGCTATCTGAACGCAGGTCTGAACCTCTATAATGTGCAGGATTACCCCGGCGCTTATGCTGCGTGGGATCTCTATGTCAATCTTCCGAATGACGAGAATGCCGATCCGAAGGCGTTTGTTGCAGATGCAGATTCGACAGTAGGCGAAATCGCTTACTATCAGGCGCTCGCAGCTTTCTTCAATAAGGATTTCGAAAATGCTCTCAACAAGGTTCAGAAGGCTATCGGTCTTGGCTACGAGGCTAAGAATGTCTACCTTGTCGGCCTTGAGGCGGCTGACGCTACAAAAACCACAGCCGCAGCGTCGGAATTCGCACGTAAGGGAAATGTGAAATATGGAGCAGATGACATCAGTTTCCTTGCCGGCATTATCAATTCGGAGCTTGCAAAAGATAACTATCCTGCATGTTACGAAGCTATCGGCGAATCATTCTCGGTTGCCGCAAACGACTCGATCAAGAGCCTTCTCTACAATGTGAAAGCTATCGTTAATGAACGCGAGGGCAAGATTGAAGATGCAAAGTCGAACCTCAGCGAATCAATCAAGCTCGCTCCGCAGAATGCGAAGAGCTATTTTGACATGGGTCGTCTGATTCAGAACGAAGTTGCCGCGATGGAAGATACAGCCGACGATGCAACCCGTCTGAATGTTCTCGTTCCGAAGATTAAGGATGCAATCAGCTACTATGAGAAGTCTTATGAACTTGATGACACTCAGAGCAGCCTCCCGCAGTATATCTATCGTCTGTATTATGGCCTCGACCAGAACTATCACCTCGGTCAGGAATATGCCGACAAGGCTGAATACTGGAAGAATATGTGATGGTTGATCTGTCGGCGGTCTGTAGAGGCCGTCCGGCCGGGTCAGTATCCGACAAAAAAAGACAGGACCGCACATTGCGGTCCTGTCTTTTTTGTCGGATATTGCCGTCAATTCGACTTGTGGGCTGAAATGAGATGGCAATAAGTTGTGTGCGTATAGAAAATAATGCGTAAATTTGCATTTGTGCGACAGGCGTGATGCCGATATGTCGACACTTTTCTTGCTCTAACCATTAAAATTCATGCGTGGGGCCTCGCTTAGCCGGACTCCTCTTTCCGGAACAGAACGGCCCTGATGTTTGTTTCAGTAGGTAAATGATTATTATGTTAAGGTTTAGGTTTGTTATATTAGGTTTATTGAGTGGTTTTGTCAGTTATGCGCAACAAAGTGCCGTTAAAGAGGCCGGGCATATACTATCGACTGCGAAGCCGGATTTTGCCGCGGCATTAAAATCAGTCAAGCCGGCACTTGAACACGAAGATACAAAAACAGATCCGGAAGCATGGTACTATGCCGGAAAGGCTTCGCTTGGACTGTGGGACCGTATGCTGGTCGATATATCGGTTGGCCAGGAGGTTAAGAATGACCGAAAGAAGGAGTGTGGCCACAATCTGATAGACAGCTACGATTATTTCCGGCAAGCAATGACATTCGACAGTCTGCCGAATGAAAAGGGGAAGGTCAAACCCAAATATTCGAAGGATATTCTAAATATTGTGGCCAAAAACTATCGCGCATTTCGCAATGCCGGGATTTTTCTCTATGATGTGAAGGATCTTCAGGGGGCTTATGATGCTTGGGAGATTTACACAACGTTGCCGGCTCGTCTGAAGGCTCAGAAGAAGAATGTGAAGTCTGACTCTCAGGCTGAACTGGGGCAGATCTATTATTATCAGGCTTTGTGTGCGATGTCGACAAATCAGATGGGCAATGCCATAAGGAAGTTTACAGAGGCACGCGAGACCGGATTTTCAAACAAAGATCTCTATCTCTATGGAATGGAGGCCGCGAGACGCGAAAATTCGGATTCGATCATGCTCAGCTTTGCGCGTACAGGCAGTGAGCTCTACGGAGATCGGGAGGTCAGTTTCGCATTAGTTTTGATCAATGACTGCCTGAAACGGCAGGACTATGAGTCTTGTCAGGCGCTTGCGGATAAGGCGCTTACGGTGAATTCGGATGACAAAGTCAAGAGTCAGCTCTATGATGTTCTGGGTGTGATCCGCGACAGTAAGGGCGATTTCGAAGGCGCGCTGGCGAATTTTCAGAAGGCGGTTGTTTATGATCCCAACAGTGCGAAGGCTTATTTTGATCTTGCCCGCGTGATATATAATGCGTCGCTGAAGGTTGCTGAATCCGGCGGTGAGGAGAGTGAGGCTAATGCCGCGCCTGGACTTGAAAAGGCTGCGGAGTATTTTGAGAAAGCATACTCGCTCAATCCGTCAATGTCGCAGATTCCGGAAACGCTCTATGGGATCTACTACCGTCTCGGGGTCGGCTATGAAGCGAAAGCCACTGAATGGGAGAAGCGCCAGAAGTAGGGGATTGCTGATGCCGAAACGCTGTAAGTGGTAAATACACTCGAACGCATGACTACAGTGTTCGACTGTTACGGTGCTGTTGCATGAGTGTGATCAGAAATCGACGGAATTGATTGATCCACAGGCTTGGCTTGGCAGTATATCCAAGCTAAATGAAAAGTTGACAGCGTTTAAGAATGGACTGCTGAAAAGCCGTGATTGCATCTTTGCCTTGATATACCTGCACCGACACACGATTGGTATACATCACATTACACATAGATGTGATTTTTTTTAGTTAAAAATGCTTAATTGCTAAGCTTTTTTATCTTTTTGTTTGCAAATCGTCATTCCAGATGCTATATTTGCGAACATAACGCGGTAACAACTATTCATTTTCACTAAAACCTATAAACCATGAAACAACATCCGATCCTATGGCTGTTGCTGACATTGTTCTCAACAGGCCTCCCAGCCTTATCAGAAATCGTTATCACGTCGGATGCAATATGAGTAGATCCGGACGTACCGGAGCCAAGGCTACAAATTGCCGTAGAACTTCCAGGCGGATTCATCATGCGCCACCGCACATGTCCATGGGGCGAATTCAAAATCCACCTGCCCGAACTTGCAGACACTGCTGAACATCTTTCGCCATCTATCTCAGGCAATACGGGAACCATGAGCCTATATGACTGGAATAGGGGCAAACAAGCTCTTTACTGTGGCGAAATCTACCAGATGTCAGACGCGAGAAACAAGGAAAATATCGAGGATCTTCCCCCGACACTTCAAATTCTTGCTGCAACTACCATTCAGCCCAAAAGGGCTGTTAGAGCTGTCTTCTCAATACCATCTGCCTGCGATGTCAACAAGTGTATTGGAGAAGATGATTACTGTTTAAGTCAAGCTTTTCTGAAGAACCCGAACGGAGGAGCAGTTGCCTTTGTTGGATCTACTGGCAAAGGTATTATCAACCCTAATGATTATCCCAGTCCATCCTATACAGATTACTTCTGTGCCAATTTATTTTCAAATCTATGTAATAAAGCTACAGCAAACACCTCAACCTGTATCGGTAGCGTATTCAACAAAGCTCTATCAAAAGTAGTTTCAAGGATAAGTAACCCATACTATATCTACACCGCATGCGCTGTAAACCTCATGGCAGATCCTACTATGAATGTCTATACGGAATCGCCTCAGTCGTTTAACTATAATTATAGTCGAGTGGACAATTCGCGGAAATTCACTTTTAACGAACTACCGCCAAAAACGTCTGTTTGCATAACTACTGTTGACGGAATGACGATAAAATCATTAGAAGCCATTAGTAATAAAACTTATGTATGCGAAACCTCCGAACCAATTAACATAGTCATTTATTCTCCGAATTATTTTCCTGAGATCATTACTCCCAATAAGTACAAAACACTTCACATAAACAACTGTATAATAGACCGATCTCTAACATACGAAGCTGAGGATATTATTCTTGGAGAAAATGTCGTTATAAAATCCGGAGCCAAGCTCCAGTTGCATTATAGTGGCAAACTGACAATAAAAAATGCAGTCAAATGCGAAAAAGGTTCGGAACTTATTATTCAATCGATTAATTAATGTTTTTTAATATGAAATACAAAGTTTATAGCTTTTACAAGCTGGTTGCGAAGTGTCATTCCGCTTTCATGATAGTGATAATGTTGATGTGTTTTATGGCGTTTGCGGGCTGTAACGATGAGCCGGATGTAGATCTGTCAAAGCCATACACCTTTCCGCTTATTGAAGATGCTCGGGCGGTATGGGCCTCCGGCACTACTTTTATAAGAGGAGATACATTAAAAATGACTGCAGAAAAGATCAATGGGAAATCTTATCTGCGCATGCTGAGAAACGGAGAAAGGACAAACATATGCATAAGGGTTGAGCGCGACCGGATTTTCGGACTTAATCCTAATGATGGATCTGAATTTCTGATGTACGATTTCACAAAGGATTTAAAGAACCGCGAGGATTTTGTCGTCAACCTGTTTTATGAACATCCCGACGGCTCTGTCGATCCCATTCCCATGAAGCCCGAGTATGGCAACGACTGCCATATAGATGGAGGTCCAACCTATTCAGGAGAGCAACTCGATAATTTTCACTTAGTAGCTTACTTTAACAAAAAATCCCAGCGTCTCAAAGGTCACTGCCTCAGCTTCTTCAACAAAGAGACCAAGGCAAGATCCAGTTGGGTGTATGTTGAGTACCTTGGGCTATATGATTCTCCGTTGTATATTGAAGAAGGCAGCATTCTTCGTCAAATGGAAAGAGATCCGGACGCTGAAAGTTATGTCCTCGGAGCAACATACCATTTCTACCCACCGGGGAAAGGCAGACTGTGTATACAGCCTTATTATGAAAGCGACGGTGTTTTCTATGAGATACCATTTTTCCTCTAAAAGGCTCTTTTCGGAGCTTTCTGAAGGTATTTTTCGGTCTCGATGCAGACTTCGTGACCGAGAATATCTTCAGAAAGTCCTCAAAAATTGTAATGGTCCTGCGGATGCGTTGAGTACGAAAGATGGTGTAGCCGTTTACGTTTGAGCTGGTGTTTAAAGGGCTGATTACTGTATCAGATTGACCGTACGGGTCAAGGGGGATTCAAGGGGATTAGAGAGACCTGGTGGGCGGTGTTAAAAAAGGTTTAAGTTTGCATCTATATGGGATGGGGGAGTGTTTAAAGAGAAACAGTAATCTCTTAAATTCTCTTCAATTATGAAACTCGTATTATTCTTAGCTTTTGTGTTTGCTTTTATAGCAGCCGGCTTCCTTGTCGCTACAGCGTTTACTACCGGAAATTCACTGGTGTATGTTTCGATCAGCGCCGGACTGGCATTGGTGGCCTTTATCATTCTTTGTGTGGCTTATGTCAACAAAAGTGTCAAGTAGGTGTGATCCGATTGGATTCTGAAAAAACAGAGGGACGCGTGGTTTCATAAATAGCCATGCGTCTTTTGGTAGTTGACGGGCGGGATTGCTGTCGGATCGATGGTAGAGATGGTCTTCCTTTGATATGACAGAAAAATTTGTTAATTTTGCGTCTGATGGTCGACTGGATTCCGCGATGTACGGGGTGGCCTTAGTCCGGCTACCTGAGTCGGAGGCGTATGCGACCGATTCTTTAATGGATTGATAAAAACAGATAATCAGAAAATGATAGATACTGAAACCCAGTTTGATCTCGCGCTCAAGGGCTGTCGCGATATTTTTGAGAAGAAACTCTTCGATTATGGTGCTTCATGGCGCATTATGAGGCCATCGTCGATCACGGATCAGATTTTTATTAAGGCAAAACGGATCCGGACGCTTGAGACAAAAGGTGACGCTATGGTTGACGAGGGCATCCTGCCTGAACTGAAGGCGATTGTCAATTACGGTCTGATCGGTCTGATTCAGCTTCAGGAGGGCTATGTCGACGAAGTGGATATCGATGCCTCCCGCGCGATGGCGCTTTATGACCGTTTTGCGGCGGAGACCAAGACGCTCATGCTTGCAAAGAATCATGACTATGACGAGGCGTGGCGCTGGATGAGGACTCCGAGTTATACAGATTTTATATTGACAAAGGTTCAACGCACGAAACAGATTGAGGATAATGACGGAAAGACACTTATTTCAGAGGGGATTGACGCCAACTACATGGATATGATCAACTATGCCGTTTTCGGCATTATAAAACTGACCGAGTGGAAGGTGCTGAAACAGAAGTGAAACAGAAGCCTCGATGCAGCCGATGGGTGGTTGCGATGGTGTGGCTTTTCCGGGTTGTCATCGGTGCGGTTTTCATTGTGTCGGGGCTCGTCAAGGCTATCGACATATGGGGCGTAGTCTTTAAGTTTGAGGATTATTTTACGGTCTGGGGTGTTTCTGTCCCGAACTCTCTGACGGTTCTCGGAGCTATGGCGCTCAGTTCGGCTGAATTTATTCTGGGTGTTTTGCTTCTTTTCGGATGTTTTCGACGCACGGCAGTCTGGGGATTGCTTGCCATGATGGCTGTCATGTTGCCGCTGACGTTCTATGTGTGGGTTGAAGATCCTGTTTCGGACTGCGGGTGTTTCGGAGATTTCATTATTCTCGGCAATGGCGCAACCTTTGCAAAAAATATTGCGATTACGGCGGTGCTGGTTTTTCTCGCGCGCTACAACCGGCGGGCTTCCTGCATCTATCATCCATATAGCCAGTGGCTTTGCGGAGTGGCGAGTCTGGGATTCGTTACGTTCGTAGAGCTGTATGGCTACAATGTGCAGCCGATGGTCGATTTTCGTTCGTTTCCGGTCGGGAGTGTTCTTGTCGAATCGGAAGCCGGTGGTGATGAGGAGACGGAGTTTCTGTTCGTTTACGAGAAAGATGGTGTACAGGGACGATTTCGGGCTGATTCACTGCCGGATTCGACATGGGTGTTTGTTGACAGGGAAGTGATCGGAGGGACTGCTGCTGACGAAGGGCGTGAGCGGACTGAGCTGACGGTCTACGACAGTGACGGAGAGGATGTCACGGAGGATGTTGTTGCCGGCGAGGGGATAGAGCTTCTTGTGATTGTTCCCGAGCAGGAGCGTGCGGATCTGTACTATACCTCTTTTATCAATGAGCTGACCGAGATGATGGCCGGGATCGATGGGTCGCTTGTGGAAATTACCGACATTCCTCTTGATTCGATAGAGAGCTGGAGAGATTTCTCAATGGCGGAGTTTCCGATCTACAGGGCTGAAGGCACGGTACTTAAGGAGCTTGCAAGGGGAGTCGTCTCGATAGTTATGATCGAAGACGGGGCGATCCGATGGAAGCGCAATATGGGTTCGGTAGATGTCGAGGCTCTGGTTCGCTCGGAGAATCCGCGCGAGTCGCTTGACCGGCTTGCCCCTGACGGCGTCGGCACGTTGCGGAGGGGTGTGGTCTATTTTCTGATCGTTCTTTTAGGATTGTTGGCGGTCGATAAGATTTTTTGCCTGATTTTTATCCGTAAAAAAGATGGCGAAGCTGAAAATAAATGTGTAAATTTGCAGAAACAATCAGACGAGTCGAAACGACCGGAGTCGTCGCACGAAGCCGTCAAGCCCGATCCGGAGAATCCGCAGGGTGACGGCGATGCTGATTGAAAACAAAAGAATTTTCTATTAAATATATTGTCAAAAGAAATGAGAAAAAACATTGTTGCAGGTAACTGGAAGATGAACACCACCCTGCCCGAAGGTATTGCTCTTGCAAAAGCTGTTAATGAAGCTCTTAAAAATGTGGATGCCAAATGTGATGTTGTGATCGGTGTGCCTTTCACTCACCTTGCATCTGTCAATGAAGTCATTGACAAGAACAAACTCGGACTTGGTGCTGAAAACTGCGCAGACCATCGCTCGGGTGCATATACTGGCGAGGTTTCTGCTCCGATGGTTGCTTCAACCGGTGCAAACTATGTGATCCTTGGCCACAGTGAACGTCGTCAGTACTACGGCGAAACTTCTGAAACACTTAAAGAAAAGGTTAAACTTGCGCTTGAAAACAACCTTACTCCGATCTTCTGCATCGGTGAAGTTCTCGAACAGCGCGAAGACGGCTCTTTCTTCGACGTGGTTAAAGCTCAGGTTGAAGAAGCGCTTTTCGATCTCTCTGCTGAAGATTTCTCGAAGATCATTCTTGCGTATGAACCGGTATGGGCTATTGGAACAGGCAAGACTGCAACTGATGATCAAGCAGAAGAAATGCACGCATTCATCCGCGAGGTTATCGAGAAGAAATATGGTAAAGAGGTTGCAGACAATACGTCGATTCTCTACGGCGGCAGCTGCAAGCCCTCGAATGCCAAGGCTCTTTTTGCAAAGCCCAATGTTGATGGCGGTCTGATCGGTGGTGCTTCACTCGATGCGGAATCGTTCATGGGCATCGTTACTGCTTTTGAGTGATAGACTCAAGCAGTCCGATTGCTGAAAAAAAAATAGTAACAGAAGCTGTGCCGAATCTGTTGGCACGGCTTCTGTTTTTTGTTGGGTAGGATAGCTTTTTGGAGGGGGAAAGTCGTAGGGG
>CAJUHM010000040.1 GCA_910586475.1 uncultured Muribaculaceae bacterium
AACCTCACCCCCGGCATCTACATCCGCCGTCAGGGCAACAACGTAAGCAAGATCCTGGTGAAATAAAACTACTTTCAGACATACATTTCCGAGGGCGCACCGCAACAGCGATGCGCCCTCGTTTTCTTGGAAAACCGAGGGAAATTACGTAATTTTGTCATCATGGAAGTAATCTACGAAGACAACCACATCATCATTGTCAACAAAGAACCGGGCGAGATCGTCCAGGGTGACAAAACCGGCGACGAACCGCTCGTCGAGACCGTGCGGCGCTATATCAAGGAAAAATATGCCAAACCGGGCAATGTTTTCTGCGGTGTCGTTCACCGCCTCGACCGTCCGGTCCACGGACTGGTTGTGTTTGCCAAAACTTCAAAAGCACTCGAACGGATGAACCGGATGTTCCGCGACGGAGAAGTCCGAAAGACCTACCGTGCAATCACACGCAACATGCCACCCAAACCGGAAGACAGACTGACCGGCTACATCACTTCGACCGAACGCAACAACAAAAGCTATTTCTGGAAAACTCCACGCGACGGAGCGAAAACGGCAGCGCTCAGCTACAGGCTGATAGCCTCATCCGACCGCTATCATATGCTCGAAGTCAATCTCGAGACAGGCCGCAAACATCAGATCAGGGTGCAGCTCGCATCTATCGGCTGTCCGATCCGCGGCGACCTCAAATACGGCGACAAACGCTCCAATCCCGACGGATCGATCTCCCTCCAGGCCCACAGCATCGAATTTGTCCACCCTGTCAGCAAAGTTCCGATAAGTGTGACCGCCCCGACTCCGCCCGAACCGCTATGGCAGGCATTCGAAACAATCCTTGACCGGAAAGCTCCGGAATCAAAAACAGAAACCAACCAACAGAACTGACAGACAGCGTGGAAGATTATCTCGACAGACTCAACTCACAGCAGCGCGACGCAGTTGTCTACACCGACGGCCCATCGCTCGTCATAGCAGGCGCCGGCTCGGGCAAGACGCGCGTCCTGACCTATAAGATCGTCCATCTGCTCAGGAACGGCTACGAACCGTGGCGCATCCTCGCTCTGACATTCACCAACAAGGCTGCCCGCGAGATGCGCGAGCGAATCTGCGACCTCGTCGGCGAAAAAACCGCCAGCCAGTTGTGGATGGGTACTTTCCACTCTATTTTTCTGCGTATCATCCGCAGACATGCCGACCGTCTGGGATTCAAAAACAATCTGACGATCTATGACACGGCCGACAGCAAATCGCTCGTCAAAACCCTCATCAAAGACATGGGACTCGACGACAAGATCTACAAGCCGAACGTGGTGCTTTCCGCCATTTCTTCGGCAAAGAACATGCTGATCTCGCCGGAAAAATACTCGACGCTGTCCGATGTCATGGAAGCCGACCGCAGAGCAAGACGGCCGATGATCTATGCGATCTACCGCAACTACCGCGACCGATGCTTCGCGGCAAGCGCGATGGACTTCGACGATCTCCTCTATTACACCAACGTACTGCTCCGCGACAATCCTGACCTGCTCCACCACTATCAGGAATTTTTCCGCTATGTGCTCGTCGACGAGTATCAGGACACCAACTTCGCCCAACATGTCATAGTCTCGCAGATATGCCGCGAAAGCCATGCCCTCTGCGTTGTCGGCGACGATGCCCAGAGCATCTATTCGTTCCGCGGGGCGAACATCAGCAACATCCTCAACCTCAAGCGCAGCTATCCGGAACTCGCGACTTTCAAACTCGAACAGAACTACCGTTCGACACAGAATATCATAAACGCCGCCAACTCACTGATCGACAAGAACACTCAGCAGATCAAGAAGAGCGTCTTTTCGAAAAATGCCGTCGGCGAACGGATCGAGGTCGTCGAAAGCTACAGCGACTTTGAAGAAGGCTATCTCGTGGCCAACCGGATCTCGCAGATCAGGATGCTCTCGAAGGACTCATATAAGGAATTCGCCATCCTCTACCGCACGAACGCCCAGAGCCGTGTGCTCGAAGAGTCGCTGCGCAAACGCAATATCCCCTACCGGATCTATGGTGGCCTGTCGTTCTATCAGCGCAAGGAGGTTAAAGACGCTCTCGCCTACTTCCGCATGGCCATCAATCCCAACGACGATGAGGCCCTGAGGCGAATCATCAACTTCCCTGCCCGAGGCATCGGCGAGACCACTGTCAACAAACTCACACGCGCAGCCATTGACGGGAATGTGAGCATCTGGGAAATCATTTCCGACCTGCCGACGTACAGCCCCGGAGTCAACAGCGGAACAGCAAGGAAACTCGATGCGTTCCGCGAGCTGATCGAAACGTTTGTGACCCTGAACAACGAAGGCGTGAACGCCGACGAACTGGCAACTAAGATCATCTCGGCCACCGGACTGCTCTCGATGCTCGTGTCAGACCGCACTCCCGAAAATCTCTCGAAACAGGAAAACCTCAACGAGCTACTGTCAGGCACACGCGAATTTGTGACAAACCGTCTGGAAGAGGGTGAGGAGAATACCTCGCTTGCCGATTTCATGGGTGAAGTCTCGCTCGCTTCCGATCAGGACCAGGACTCGAAAGACGCCGAAGACGGTGATCCCGAAAGAGTCACCCTCATGACCGCACATGCCGCCAAAGGACTCGAATTCAACAATATCTTCATTGTCGGAGTCGAAGAAGACCTCTTCCCGTCGGCAATGTCGAAAGACTCTCTGAAAGATATCGAGGAGGAACGACGGCTTCTGTATGTTGCGATGACCCGCGCCAGAAATTTCTGCCTGATGAGCTATGCCAAATCTCGCTACCGCAACGGGCAGACAACGACATGCTCCCCGTCGCGGTTTCTACGAGACATCGACCGCAAATATCTCTGCATGACAGCCGGATCCTCGCTCGGCACTTCGACCCGCAGTTTCGACGACTTCTCCGACTCCTACCACTCAAGACCGGTTTTTGTCAGAAATTCGCCGAAAAAAAACGGCACGCAACCGCCGCATCCAAAAGCCGAGACAGAGCGGCGAGACATTGTGCCACCCCGGCCCAGACCCGGAATTTCGAGAATCCACTCGGCCGATGAGCTGAGCGTAGACATGAGGATCGCCCACGACCGCTTCGGTGAAGGAGTCATAACTGACATTGACAATTCGCGCCCTGACTCCGCAAGAATAACCGTCAGATTCTCCCACACATCCGAGCGGATACTCCTGCTTAAATTCGCCAGATTCGCCATTCTCAACTAACACAAAGAAAACCCACCAGACCACCCGGATATACACATAATTATATGAAAGAAGACCAGCTCCCCACACCGTTCTATATTGTCTATGAAGAGAAACTGCGCCGCAACCTCTCGCTGATCAGCGACGTTGCCAGCCGGAGTGGCGCGGAGATCATCATGGCTTTCAAAGCCAACGCCCTCTGGCGCACTTTCGGAATCATGAGGGAGTTCGGAATCAAATTCACAGCCTCATCGCTCAACGAACTACGTCTCGGCAACAAACACCTCCGGACAAAGGCCCACAGCTACTGTCCGGCCTATACCGACGAAACGATCGGCGAATACCTCGCCGGCTCGTCGCACATCACCTTCAACTCGCTGAGCCAGGCCGCGCGCTTTGCCGCTGCTGCCCTCGCAGCAGGAGTCTCGACAGGACTGCGCGTCAATCCGCAGTGTTCGGTGATCGAGACCGACATTTACAATCCGGCCCTACCCGGATCGCGATTCGGAGTGACTGCCGAAATGCTTGCCGAAAACGGACTGCCTGAAAACATCGAAGGATTCCATTTCCATGCCCTCTGCGAATCATCGGCCGAAGATCTCGCCCGCGTCCTTGACGCTTTCGAAAGCCAGTTCGGCGGCTATCTTGACCTTCTGAAATGGGTCAACTTCGGCGGAGGTCATCTGATGACCCGCGAAGGCTATGACACTGAGCGGCTTATCACACTGATTAAAGATTTCCGCTCGCGCCATCCACATCTGACGGTCATTCTCGAACCTGGCAGCGCATTCACCTGGCGCACTGGCGACCTTATCACCTCGGTCGTCGACATCGTCGACAACCAGGGAATCAAGACAGCGATCATCGACGCTTCGTTTGCCTGCCACATGCCCGACTGTCTGGAAATGCCCTACAGACCCGCAATCACCGGATCGCTCGAACCGACCGACGGAAAACCGACCTACCGTCTGGGAGGAAACTCCTGTCTGAGCGGCGACTTTGTCGGTGACTGGAGCTTCGAAAGCCCCCTGAAAGCCGGCCAGCGTCTGCGACTCGAGGACATGAACCACTACACGACCGTCAAGACCAATATGTTCAACGGAATTCAGCATCCCGACATTGTTTTTTGTGATCTCAGCGGTGAATGCTCATATCTGCGCCGATTCACTTTCGAGGACTACGAGTCGCGAATGAGCTGACCGGCGCCCACAACACAAACCATGAACCCATCCGTAAATCAAAAAAATCCGCAGCCATGAAAAAATATTCGGTAATTGTCCCGGTCTACAACCGCATCGACGAAGTGCGCGACCTGCTCCAGAGCCTGTCGGCCCAGACATTCCGCAACTTCGAGGTGATAATTGTCGAGGACGGCTCCACGGAACCGTGCGGCGAAGCAGTTGAATCGTTCGGGAAGCAACTCGACGTCAAATACTTTTTCAAAGACAACGAAGGCCGCTCGATCGCGCGCAACTACGGAATTGAGCGATCCTGCGGCGACTACCTCATTTTTTTCGATTCCGACTGCGTCATCCCGCCGGACTATTTCGAAATTCTCGACCGGGAGCTACAGAAAATTCCGCTTGACTGCTTCGGAGGTCCGGACGCCGCCCACTCCTCATTCACCCCGACCCAGAAGGCGATCTCATTTGCGATGACCTCGTTCCTGACCACCGGAGGCATACGCGGCGGAAAAGTACAGATGGAGAAATTCGTTCCGCGCTCGTTCAATATGGGCTATTCTCGCAAAGTCTACGATAGCGTCGGAGGATTCCGCGAGATGTTTTCGGAGGATATCGACATTTCGACACGCATACGTCAGGCCGGATTCAGTATCGGACTGATCCACCCGGCCCACGTTTTCCACAAACGGCGCATTGATTTCCGACGCTTCTGGCGCCAGGTCTATGTGTTCGGGATGTCGCGCATCACACTGAAGCTCCTATATCCCGATTCGCTTAAACTCGTCCATACGCTTCCGGCCGTTGCCGTGATCATAGGAATCATTCTCGTCGCACTCGGTATTTCTGTCAGTCCGTGGTGGCTCCTGCCGATCGGAGTCTACCTCGCGGCGCTCTTCATCGCCGCTCTGGTCTCTACCCGTTCGGTCGGCATCGCCCTGCGCGCTATTCCGGCCGCGATTGTACAGATCTGCGGCTACGGATGCGGATTCATCAAAGCTTTCATTACAAAAATAGTACTCGGACGCGGCCGCAACATCGCCGAAGAGATTGAAATAAGAAAAGGGAAATGAGACAGAATCCCAATACGGCATCACGCCGGATCGCAGATCTCAGCGATGACGACAAGCCCCGGGAAAAAGCGCTTGCCAAGGGGATCCGCGTGCTCTCTGACGCCGAACTGCTCGCTCTGCTGATCGGCGGAGGCGTTCCCGGAAAATCGGCCATCGACCTGGCCCGCGAGATTCTGGACGCATGCGACAACTCGCTCAGCCATCTCTCACAGATGTCGATCCAGGCAATCAGCCGGCGGTTTGTCGGGATCGGCCCCGCAAAAGCCACAACAATAGCAGCCGCGCTCGAAATCGGAGCGAGAAGCTGTTCGGCAGAAGAGGAGGTGAGCGTGATCCGGCAGGCCTCGGACGCCTACCGGTGTCTGCTGCCAAAGATGAAAAATCTTCCCCACGAAGAGTTCTGGACAATCTTCCTGCGCCGCAACAACTCAGTGATCATCTGCGAACAGATAAGCTCCGGAGGCAGCTCGGCGACCTATGTCGAACCGCGCATGATCGTCAAAAAAGCCCTTGACAACATGGCATCGGCAATCATACTCGGCCACAACCATCCGTCGGGCAACCTGCGCCCCTCATCTCAGGACGACGCTCTGACCAGAAAGATAAAAGAGGCAGCAGCACTGCTCGACATCACCGTCCACGACCATATCATCGTAACCCCTTCGGGATTCTACTCCTACGCTGAAGAAGGACGGCTCTGAACACAGATGGGAGTTGTGTTGTTAAACAATAGAAATGAAAACAACCAGTAGAACCACAATTCCACCCGTTATGAAAATCGCTGAACACGCAGCCTACATCGCCGGCTATTTGCTGATAGGCATCGGCCTCGGTCTCGGCATTGCCCACCTGAAAGAAACGAAAATCAACAAAGAAGCCCGCAAAATCGAGCGTCAGACACGCTGATTCCACGGGCTTTAAGTCTGTTGACAGAGAGCTTAAGCCTCCATTTCCTGCATCGCCATCTTATTGGCCTTGCGGACTGCAATCGTAATGTGCGAGCAGATATTTTCTGCCCCGATGAGTCTGTCGATGCCAGCATGATCGAGAACGTCCTGCACTTCCGGCTTCACGCCAGATAGCACAACCTTGATGCCATCCTTAAGCGACGAGCTGATCAGCATCTCGAGGTTGTGGACACCCGTTGCGTCAATAAACGGGACCTTTCTCATACGGATTATGCGGACAACCGGCTTCGACCCGATCGTAGTTCTCATAAGCTCCTCGAATTTTGTGGCCACACCGAAGAAGAACGGGCCGTCGATCTCATAGACCTCAACGCCTTTGGCCGCATCGAGGACCTCGTGGCGCGTTGCCTCAGTGCCTTCAGCCACATCGAGCTGCTCGCCATAGACACGCACCTGAGTGTTCTCCATAACGCGGCGCAGGAAAAGGATGATGGCCAGAAGCAGGCCGATCTCGATTGCGATCGTAAGGTCGAAGATGACGGTCAGAAGGAAGGTGACCACAAGCACGGCAACATCTCCTTTTGGATTGCGGAAAATTCCGCGGATCGTGCGCCATCCGCTCATATTATAGCTGACAACGATCAGCACTCCGGCCAGACATGCCATCGGGACGAGGTTGATCAGCGGCATCATGAAGAGGAATATCAGCAACAGGACAACCGCATGGACCACTCCCGCAACCGGAGTGCGGCCACCATTGGTGATGTTGGTCATCGTGCGGGCAATCGCACCAGTCACCGGGATTCCGCCGAAAAACGGGACAACGACATTGGCGATACCCTGACCGATAAGTTCAGTGTTTGAATTGGTGCGCGAGCCTGTCACACCGTCAGCCACCGTGGCCGAAAGCAGCGACTCGATCGCCCCGAGAATTGCGATTGTGAAAGCCGATGGAAGCAGTTCGTTGATCGTTTCCATCGAAAGTTCAAATCCGTGTGGCAGAGGGATGTCGGTCGACATGTTGCCGAAGCGGTCACCGATCGTCTCGATATGAATCCCCTCGCAGCTTCCATTGATGAGCCAGACAACAAATGTCACGACTATAATTGCAATCAGCGCACCGGGAAGTTTCTTTGAAATCTTCGGCACGAGAACGATTATCAGAATCGAGGCAAGTCCGATTGCAGTTGTGACCCAGTTGACATTGCCGAAGCTGACAAAATATTTGCCCCACTTCGGAATAAATGCCGCGGGAAGATCTGTCAGACCAAGACCAAAAAAGTCATTGATCTGAGTCGAGAAGATCGTCAGCGCGATACCGGCCGTAAAACCGACCACAATCGGATAGGGAATAAACTTTATGACCGTTCCCATATGAAACGCTCCGAGCAGAATCAGAATCAGACCCGCCATGAAAGTCGCTATGGCAAGTCCCTCAAGACCGTAGCCCGCAATGATACCATAGACAATGACGATAAAAGCTCCGGTCGGTCCGCCGATCTGCACCGAACATCCGCCGAGTGCCGAAACAAGAAATCCACCGATAATCGCTGTAATAAGACCGATAGTCGGACTAACACCGCTCGCTATTGCAAAGGCCACAGCGAGAGGCAACGCCACAACACCGACCACAATGCCCGCAGTCAGATCTGACTTGAGATTGGATGATGAATAATTTTTCAATGCCGAAAACAGTTTCGGTTGAAAATCAAGAGGTCCGGATAATTTCATATACCTTAAAAATTGTGATGATCTGATTGGAAATGATAAAATCCGGGGGAAACCGCTCACGGGCTACCCCGAATTCGGGCGCAAAGTTACGAACTTTTTAACAACCTTTGTGAATTTTTCCAAAGTATTTTCCAAATTAGCGTCCATCCATAAAATCAGCCCCGAAATAGCCCATAAAATAATCACACAGTCCACGCTCAGCCCAAATATATCCCGCTCAGGACAATAACGACGGGGGATGAAACGTTAAAAAAAGCGTGAATCATCCCCCTCAAACTGACAATCGGACTGACATGATTGAATATATCCGCGGCAAAATAGCCGAACTGACACCCACATATGCCGTCATCGAGACGGGAGGAATCGGCTATATGATCTGCATAACCCTCCCGGCCTACACCTCGCTCGAAGGATGCGGCGAAACAAAACTCCTCATCCACGAAGCGATCCGCGAAGATGCCCACCAGCTTTTCGGATTCATCAACGAACAGGAACGCTCGCTTTTCAGAGCACTGATCGGCGTTTCGGGCGTCGGAGCAAACACAGCCCGCATGATCCTCTCTTCGCTTTCCGCCCCCGAACTCGAGTCGGTCATCATCAACGGCGACCATTCGAGACTTAAAGGCGTAAAGGGAATCGGCATCAAAACAGCCCAGCGCATCATTGTTGACCTTCGTGATAAAATAAAACCGACAGGCGATTCGTTATTACTACAGCCCGTAGCCTCTTCGGAAACGTTCGACGAAGCCTTAGCAGCACTGACGATGCTCGGCTTCGCCCGTCCGCAGAGCCAGAAAGTCCTGAAAAAGATTTTCGAGGACGACCCTACAGCAAAAGTGGAAACCGCCATAAAGCGCGCGCTTGCAATGATGTAGGTCGGCTCTGACCGCCGAAAGCAACGGGTCTGCTTTTCTTCAACAACTTGCAGTGGCAAAACCGACTGACAACATAAAGCCCCAGACTGCCCGCAGAGGGCTGAAATTAGGCAGATGGCTCATGCTGACCGCTCTGATCTTCTCAGCGGTCGGCTCTTCGCTGTTTGCCGGCGCTCAATACAACAAAACGCGCGCCACTCCTCCAGCTCCGCCGCCTCCACCGCTGCCGATGATCGACTCCATAATGCTCCCTTCGCCGGTCATGCAGACTGTTCCGCAAGGCTATGAAGAGCTGATGGGACGCCAGTTCGCCAATGACCTCGCTACTCCTTCAAATGTCCGGACCGTCACCGACTATGATCCGGAAACAGGCTGCTACGTCATCCGCACCAAGGTCGGCGACATGGACATAACGACTCCGTTTATCCTTACGCCCCAGCAATACAACGACTGGCAGACCCGTCAGTCAATGCAGGCCTATTACCGCAAACGCAACTCCGAAGCACTGACCAAGAAGGAAAAACAGCCCTTTGACATTCTTGACATGAACTTCGCGCTCGGTCCGCTCGAAAAAATATTCGGTCCGGGCGGTGTCAGTCTGAAGACCCAGGGATCGGTGCAGATCGACATGGGCATCAAGTCAACAAAAAACGACAACCCTGCCCTTTCGCTCAACTCTCGCCGCCACACCTTTTTTGACTTCGACCAGAAGATCCAGGCCACAGTCCAGGCCTCGGTCGGCGACCGGATGAAGTTCAACATGACCTATAACACCGACGCGACTTTCGATTTCGACTCCAAGAACATCAAACTCCAGTATGAAGGGAAGGAGGACGACATCGTCAAAAGCATCGAGGCCGGCAACGTCAGCATGACAACCGGATCGTCGCTCATACGCGGTTCGACAACCCTGTTCGGTCTGAAGACCAAACTCCAGTTCGGTAAACTGACCGCGACGGCACTCGTGTCGCAACAGAATTCCGAATCGCGCTCTATATCGACAAAAGGCGGCGCGCAGACAACTGATTTCAAAATCAATGCCGACGAATATGACCAGAACCGCCACTTCTTTCTGGCCCATTTCTTCCGCGACAACTATGACTCGTGGGCCTCGAAACTCCCCTACGTGGCATCCGGCGTACAGATCACACGCGTCGAAGTCTGGGTCACAAACAAGTCGGGCAACTTCAACCAGAGCCGCAACATCGTGGCATTCATGGACCTCGGCGAAAACTCCAACCTTGCCAACAACTACTGGCAGGGAGATCCATCATATCCCAACCCCTGCAATCAGTCCAACAATCTTCTATCGGTCATCAAGAGCGAATATCCTGGCGCACGAAATATCGACAACGTGACTCAGGCGCTTCAGCCGCTGGCGGCCTACGGAATCGAAGGTGGCCACGACTACGAGAAAGTCGAGAGCGCACGTCTGCTGACAGAGAGCGAATACACCCTCAATCCCACCCTCGGCTACATCTCGTTCAAAAGCCAGATGAACAGCGACGATGTGCTCGGAATCGCGTTTGAATACACCTACAACGGCCGTGCCTATCAGGTCGGTGAATTCTCAAGCGACATTTCGTCGACAACCCAGTCGCTCTTCGTCAAAATGGTCAAGGGAACGACTATCTCCACAAGCCTGCCTATGTGGGACCTGATGATGAAAAACGTCTATTCGCTCGGAGCATACCAGCTGCAGAAACAGAATTTCAAACTCCAGATCAAATATCTCTCAGACACGACCGGAACCGAAATCAACTATCTTCCCGTGCCCGGCATATCCGACAAACCGCTTCTGCAGGTGATGAACCTCGACCGTCTTGACTCAAACGATCAGACAAACTCCGACGGATTCTTCGACTACATCGAAGGCTACACGGTCAGCTCCTCGACGGGAAAGATCTTTTTCCCGGTCGTAGAGCCTTTCGGCTCGCACCTCGCCTCTAAGATCAACAATCCAGAGCTCGCGCGGCAGTATGTCTATCAGGAGCTCTACGACTCGACCCTCGTCGTCGCCCGACAGTTTGCCGACAAGAATAAATTCATTATAAGCGGTGAATATCAGGCTTCTTCCGGCTCTCAGATACGTCTCAACGCCATGAACGTCCCGCGAGGATCGGTCGTTGTCACAGCCGGCGGAGTCGTGCTGACCGAAAACTCCGACTATACAGTCGACTATTCGATGGGAATCGTGACCATCACCAACCAGAGCATCATCGACTCGGGACAGAGCATCAGCGTGACCCTCGAAAACCAATCGCTCTTCTCGACCCAGCGCAAAACCCTGCTCGGTCTCGACCTCAGCTACAAATTCAGCGACAACTTCACCCTCGGCGGAACACTCCTCCACTACGGAGAAAAAGCACTCACCGAAAAAGTCAATATCGGAGACGAAACGGTCAGCAACACAATGTGGGGACTGAACTTCGCCTACAACAAGGAATTCATGTGGCTGACCAATCTTGTCAACAAGATTCCGACCGTCAACGCGACCTCCCCCTCACGGCTCTCGCTCCAGGGCGAATTCGCGCAGCTCCTCCCCCACCAGCAGAAGAGCGGAAGCAACAAAGGCAGCTCCTATATCGATGACTTCGAGTCGGCTCAGTCTGGAATCGATCTACGGTCGCCCTACTCGTGGTTTCTTGCCTCAACCCCCTACGACAACTCCTCGTCGGCACTCTTTCCCGAAGCCGCCCTGAGCAACAATGTCGACTACGGGAAAAACCGCGCACTGCTCAACTGGTACTACATCGACCGCATGTTCACGTCGCGGAATTCATCGCTCGCACCGGCCTACATACGCAACGACCTGAAGATGCAGAGCAATCCATATATCCGCGAAATAAACTCCTACGAAATCTATCCCGACCGACAGCTGACCGTCGGAGAATCGTCGACAATCCAGACCCTCAACCTGTCGTTCTATCCAAAAGAGCGCGGCCCCTACAACCTCGACGATGTCAACATTGACGAAGAAGGCCATCTGACCCGTCCGGAAAAACGATGGGGAGGAATAATGCGCCGTCTCGACAACACCAACTTCGAACAGAGCAATATCGAATATGTCCAGTTCTGGCTTCTCAACCCGTTTCTCGACCCGGAAAATCCCAACTACGAAGGAGGGGACCTCTATTTCAATTTCGGCGAGATTTCGGAAGACATCCTGAAAGACGGTCTGAAAAGCTACGAAAACGGCCTGCCCTATAACGGCTCTACCGACAACACCCGAACTACCGTCTGGGGACGCGTCAGCTCCGAAAACTCTCTAACCTACGCCTTCGACAACAACGACGAAGCCCGCCGGAATCAGGATGTCGGTCTCGACGGACTGAAAAACGACGACGAGTTCATCTTCGATTCCTATGCCCGCTATGTCGAAAACCTGCGGAACCGCCTCTCGCCGTCTGCACTCGAACAGATGGAAAAAGATCCGTTCTCGCCGCTCAACGACCCCGCCGGCGACAACTACCACTTCTATCGCGGCTATGACTACGACACGGAACGCCTCGGCATCCTCGAACGCTACAAACGCTACAACGGCGTCGAAGGCAACTCGCTCTCTCCTGACGAAGCGGGCGAACCGCTCTATCAGTCGTCGAGATCTCTTCCCGACGTTGAGGACATCAATCAGGACAACACACTCAACGAATACGAACGCTACTATCAGTACAAAGTATCGATCCGTCCCGAAGACCTCGTTGTCGGAAAAAACTACATCACTGACAAACAGGTGTCCGTCCAGGCCACACGCGACGGCGGCTCGATCGAAGTCGAATGGTATCAGTTCAAGATTCCGCTCGACGAATATGAGAAAATCGTCGGCTCGATCAACGGATTCTCGACAATCCGGTTTGTCCGCATGTTCATGACCGGATTCAAGGAAACAACCCACCTGCGCTTCGCTTCGCTCGAACTCGTCCGCGGCGACTGGCGTGTCTATGACTTCAACCTCAACAACCGCGGCGACACTCCCGCCGACGGAAAACTCGACGTCTCGGTTGTCAATATCGAGGAAAACTCCGGCCGCACTCCTGTCAACTACGTGCTCCCTCCAGGAGTGACCCGTATTTCCGATCCGGGTCAGTCGCAGATCGTGCAGCTCAACGAACAGTCGCTCTCGCTTAAGGTCACCGACCTGCGGGCAGGCGACGCCAGAGCCGTCTACCGCAACACTTCGCAGGACCTGCGCAACTATGCACGCATGCAGATGTGGGTCCATGCCGAACAGCTCATCGACGACTCCCGCTCGCTTTCCAACGGCGATCTGTCGGTCTTCGTGCGCCTCGGCTCCGATGTGAAAAACAACTTCTACGAATATGAAGTGCCGTTGCGACTGACGCCATTCGGCCACTACAGCGATGGCGAATCAGACCGCTACATCGTCTGGCCCGAAAGCAACTTCCTTAACTTCAGGCTCCAGAACCTCGTTGATCTGAAAAAAGAACGCAACCAGGCAAAACGCGAGGGACAGGAGGGCGTAGGCTTTGCCACTGTCTATTCGGGCCGTGACCCCGACAACGAAAGCAACCGCATATCCGTCAAAGGAAATCCCTCGCTCAGCGATGTCAGAGTGATGATGGTCGGCGTGCGCAACAACTCTTCGTCGGTCAAAGACGGAATCGTATGGGTCAACGAACTGAAAGTAACTGACTTCGAAAGCACCGGAGGATGGGCCGCCAGCGGAAACGCCCAGCTGAGTCTTTCGGACATAGCAACCTTCAACGCCACGTATCACCATGAAAGCTCCGGCTTCGGTGGCGTCGACCAGAGCCTCAACGAGCGCCGAATGGACGACTACTCGCGCTACTCAGTAGCCGTTCAGGCCGATCTCGGACGCTTTCTGCCGGAGAAAGCCAAACTCCGCGCTCCTATCTTCTACTCGATGACAAAGGAGACAACAACACCTAAATATAATCCTCTCGACCAGGACGTTCTTCTCAAGGACGCTCTCGACGGAGCCTCTAAAAACGAACAGGACTCGATCAAAGCCTATGCAATCGAGCGGTCTACACAGCAGAATTTCAGCATCTCAGGACTCCAGTTTGATGTGCGCAGCAAGAATCCGATGCCCTGGGACCCCGCAAACTTCACTGTCAACTTCTCATTCAGCAAATCGGCAAAATCCGACCCGACAACCGAATACGAGAATCTCAACGACTACCGCGGCTCGTTCCAGTACACCTACACACCCTACATCAAAGGATTCAAACCATTCAAATCAATAAAAAGCCGGTCGAAAAATCTCCAGTTCTTCAAGGACTGGGAGCTCAACTGGTTCCCAAACTCGATCTCGTTTCTGACAACAATGAGCCGCTACTACTATGAGCAGCAGACACGCAGCGAGACCGACATCGACTTCAGGCTACCGGTTTCCGTCAGCAAAAACTTCCTGTGGGACCGCCAGCTCTCTCTGACATGGAATCTCACAAAAACCCTCCAGCTGACCTTCAACTCCAACACACAGGCACGCATCGAAGAACCCGTCGGAGCTGTCAACCGGCGTCTGTTCCCGGACAGATACCGTGAATGGCGCGACACCGTCTGGCAAAGCATCCTCCACATGGGAACCCCGTGGGCCTACAACCAGACATTCACCGGAAGCTACCGCGCCCCGTTCAACCGCATCCCCGTGCTCGACTTCATCTCCGCCAACGCAACCTACAACTCAACCTACCGCTGGGACCGCGGCGCTACAGTCGAGGATGTCAACATGGGCAACACGATCAGCAATCAGGCAACATGGAACGCCGACGGCCGCATCAACTTCGAAGGACTCTACAACAAAAACGCCTATCTCAAAAAAATCAACACCCGCTTCTCATCGGCCAAACGAACCTCAGCCAACCGGAAGTCCGGCGGAAAAAAATCAGACCGGAAACCGACCGTCAAGCCAAAGCGCTTCGAGCGGACATTTGCACTCAAACCCGACACCTCGACAATCATAAAACACAATCTCCGCAACAAAAAAGTAAAGATAACGGCAGTCGATGCTAAGACAGGCAAGCCCTATACGCTCAAGACAAAGACAATCGACGCCAACTCGATTGAGGTGCTCAACCGCGATTCGATCAACGTCAAATTCACGGTTCTGGAAATCATTAACGAAAAGAAAACAATCTGGACCGAAATCGGCGAACACGCAACACGTTTTCTGATGGCCACGCGATCGGCGACAATCCGCTGGCGCGACACTCGCTCCATGTCCCTGCCGCTATTCGTCCCCGACATCGGCAACGTCTTCGGACAGACGGCAAGCTGGGGCCCTCTCGCCCCCGGACTCGACTTTGCTTTCGGATTCACCGACGAGAGCTTCATTGACCGCGCAAAAGAACGCGGATGGCTCAAAGGTGCCGACGGACAGACATCGCCGGCCATCTATTCCCACACCCAGGAATTCAACGTCGAACTCGCATTCGAACCTATCCGCGGACTGAAAATTCAGGTGACGGGCAACCGCACCGACAACCGCTCCCGTCAGGTTCAGTTCATGTACGACGACATGCCGGTCACCCTTGCCGGAAGCTACACCAAGACCCACTGCGCTATAGCGACCGCTCTCAACTATTCGTCGGCCGCCAACAACTACGAGAGCGCCGTGTTCAACAGATTTCTCGAAAACATTCCGGTGATCGCCTCTCGCTTCGAAGACCAGTACCGCGGCGTTCGCTACCCCTCGACAGGCTTCATGACCGACACCCCCAATGCTGGACAAGTCTTCAACCCGGAAGTCGGCACTGTCTCGGCGACCAGCTCCGACGTACTGATCCCCGCATTCCTCTCGGCCTACACCGGAACAAACGTCGGCAAACAATCGCTCAATCCGTTCCCATCGCTCGCCCAGATCCTCCCCAACTGGCGAATCACCTACGACGGACTGACATCCATCGGATCAATCGGATCGATCTTCAAGTCGCTCACGCTCAACCACGCCTACCAGTGCACCTACACCGTAGGATCATACTCGTCCTATCTCAACTGGCTCGCTGCCGACGGATCGACACTCGGATTCACGCTCGACGAAATAACAGGCCAGCCGATACCATCGTCACCCTACAACATATCCTCCGTGGCCATTACCGAACGTTTCTCTCCGCTCATCGGAATGACCGCAACGCTCTACAACAACATGACATTCAACGCCGAATACCGCGACGCCCGAACTCTGACCCTCAACACCTCGGCCGGCCAGATCGTCGAGGCCAACCAGAGAGGCATATCAGCCGGTATGGGCTATAAGATCGTAGGGTTCAACACCGTCCTGAAAATGAAAGGTTCTCAGCATGGAGTCAGCAACGACCTGACCGTCAACGCCGACTTCGCCTACTCTGAGACAACAGCTCTGATCCGACGCATCGAAAACGCCTTCACTCAGGCAACCTCCGGAACGCGTTCGATCACGTTCAACCTTGCCGCCAACTACATCATGTCGCGACGACTGACCCTGGGACTCTATTTCGAACATCAGATCAACACTCCCCTCGTCTCCTCGACTGCCTACCCGACGTCGAACACCGCCTTCGGTATTTCATTCAACTTTTCACTTGCCCGATAATGATAAGCTATCTTCAACTTGAGAACCTAACCAAAAGCTACGGCGACCGAATGCTCTTTTCCGACATCACGTTCGGAGTTAACCAAGGAGACAAAATCGGTCTGATCGCGAAAAACGGAACCGGCAAAACCACCCTCCTGCGCATCATAGCAGGCAAGGAAAGCCCCGACAGCGGAACCGTCACCTTCCGATCAGGAATAAAAGTGGGCATCGTCGACCAGTGTCCCGTCTTTCCCGAAGGGGCATCCGTCATCGAAGCCTGCATGCACCCCGACACCCCGATGGCGAAAGTCACGGCGGCCTATGAGCTTGCAATCTCTTCGGGTAGCCAGAAAGAGATCGAAGAAGCTATTTCGCGGATGGATGCCGCCGGCGCATGGGACTACGACGACAGACTCCGCCAGCTTCTCACACGCCTGAACATCACCAATCTACAGGCCCCGATCAGCACCCTGTCAGGCGGACAGCAGAAACGCGTGGCCATCGCCCGCACTCTTCTCGAGCAGCCCGACCTGCTGATTCTCGACGAGCCGACCAACCATCTCGACATCGAGATTATCGAATGGCTCGAATCATATCTGACGCGTCAGAACGTCACGATTCTCATGGTGACCCACGACCGATACTTCCTCGACCGGATCTGCAACCGGATCATCGAGATCGACATGGCGACCACATTCACCTACGACGGCAACTACGACTATTATCTGCGGCGGCGCGCCGAACGGATCGAAGCGATAAACGCCGAAGTCGCAAAAGTGCGCAACACCCTTCGCCGCGAACAGGAATGGATGCGCCGCCAGCCTCAGGCACGCGCCGGAAAAGCCCGCTACCGCATTGACGCCTTCTACGAACTCAAGGAGCGCGCCAACGGAGCCTACAAAGAGAAAAACATCGAACTCGGAGCAGTCAGATCTTCCTATATCGGCTCTAAGATTTTTGAAGCCGAAGGTATCTGCAAGAAATTCGGCAACAAGATCATTCTGAAAGACTTCTCCTACAACTTCGCACGCCGCGAACGCCTCGGAATCATCGGCGCAAACGGTGTCGGCAAATCGACTTTCATCCGGATGCTACAGGGACTCGAACCGGCCGACAGCGGCGAATGGAACGTTGGCGAGACTGTCCGTTTCGGCTACTACAGCCAGCGCGGAATCGAATTCGACATGCAGAAGAAAGTGATCGATGCCGTTTCGGAAATCTCCGACTATATCGTTCTCGACGAAAAGACACGGCTCACTCCGATGCAGTTTCTTAACCACTTCCTCTTTTCTCCGGCCGACCAGCAGAAATATATCCACACTCTTTCAGGCGGCGAACGGGCTCGCCTCCATCTAGCCGTTACCCTCCTGCGACGTCCCAACTTCCTGATTCTCGACGAGCCGACCAACGACCTCGACATCGTAACCCTCGGAATCCTCGAAGACTTTCTGGAGAAATTCGACGGCTGTCTGATCGTAATATCCCACGACCGATTCTTCCTCGACAACATCGTCGATCACCTGTTTGTCATGGAAGGCAACGGCTCAATCAAGGATTTCCCGGGCAACTATTCCGACTACCGCGCATGGTCTGAAGAGCGCCGCAAACTCGAAGCCTCCCGGACAAATGAGAAACCGGTCTCAGACAAGACCAAACAGAAGACCGAACAAAAACGCAGACTAACATTCAAGGAGCGCCGCGAATTCGATTCACTGACCGGGGAAATCGACCGGCTGAATAAGGAGAAGAGTGATATCGAAGCTCTTTTCGCCTCCGGTAATCCGATCGACGACGCCGACGCCGTCAGCAGACGCTACAATGAACTGACCGGACTTCTCGACGAAAAAGAGCTGCGCTGGCTCGAACTTTCCGAATTCGAATAGTAGCCCGACGCCGCCAGAGGCACTCCCCCACCCGGCACCCGCCGACTCAGCGCTGAGCCTGAACATATTTCGTGGATGAAGAGTTTTATTCATGGAGTATGTTTGTCGCCTTATGCCCAGAAAATTCATCATCAACAGAAAGACCTCAGCCTGGTTCCGGAGATTGCGCTCACGTATCGGCGGAGCACTGTTCCGCGGTAGCCGCGTTGTCGGCGTGATTGCCGGTTGCCTGATGAACTGCTCGATAGCAGCCTCGTTTGTCTGCATCATAGGGCTCGTCGTCTATGTCGGATTCGACCACACCCCCGACGGCTATCTGACACTACGCCGGCTCATGCGCGCGATCCAGTGGGTATTCGCAGTCAATGTGATCTACGGACTGACCTTCAACCTGCGCAAGACTCTCAGCGAGTCGCGGCCGTTGCGGTGGATCGTCGACATCATTCTTCTGGTCAGCCTGCTTCCGGTCATCTATCCCCACCCGGAGAAGCCCTGGATTCCTGTTCTCGAGAGAATTCTCTACTCCGGCACAATCTTCTACGGCGCACTGACAGCCTACTCGGCGGTCACTCTCTCGTTCGGACTCTACCGTTTCTTCGACCGCCGCACCAACCCTTCCCTTCTGCTTTCGCTCAGTTTTGCGGTGTTCATCATGCTCGGAACGCTTCTGCTCATCCTGCCGAAATGCACAACCGGAGGGATCTCGCTCATCGACGCATTTTTTGTCAGCACCTCGGCAGTCTGCGTGACCGGCCTGACGCCGGTCGACGTTTCCTCGACATTCACGCCGCTCGGGCTATGCATCCTGGCCGTTCTCATCCAGTTCGGTGCGCTCGGAGTCATGACATTCACATCATTTTTCGCTCTGTTTTTCAGCGGAAACGCATCGATCTACAGCCAGCTGATGCTGCGTGACGTCATCTACTCGAAATCGATGAACTCGCTGATCCCGACTCTGCTCTATATAATGGCGTTCACATTCATCGTCGAACTGTGTGGCGCAGGACTGATCTTCTGGTCAATCCACGGCTCGTTAGGAATGACGGTTACGGAAGAGATCATCTTTTCCGGATTCCACTCGCTGTCGGCTTTCTGCAACGCCGGATTCTCGAATCTGCCTGACGGTATGGCCAGCCCGCTCCTGCTCGGCCGCAACATGTCGATCTACTGGATCATGACTCTGCTGATCATCTCTGGCAGCATAGGCTTCCCCATCCTTGTCAACACAAAAGATGCAATCGTGCAGGAAGTGACCCGACGCGTCGCCCGTCTGCATCACCGTCCGGAATCGCCGCGCATGATCCATCTCTTCAACATGAACACCAAGATCGTCATCTTCACCTTCATGCTTCTCTTCATTATCGGAGCCGGACTATTCTTCATTCTGGAATACTCCAACTCTCTTGCCGGAATGCCACTGAGCGAAAAGATAACCCAGTCGGTGTTCAACTCGGCGGTTCCGCGGTCGGCAGGTTTCTCGTCAGTCAGCCCAGCCGGATTTCTCGACGTAACCCTCCTTGCCGTCATGTTTCTGATGTGGGCCGGAGGAGGAGCGCAGTCGACCGGCGGAGGCATCAAGGTCAACACTCTCGCAATCATCTGGCTCAATCTGAGGGCAATCGTGACCGGATCGCCTCGTGTGACTGCCTACAGACGGACAATCGCCGTCGGATCCATACGCCGCGCCAACGCCGTCGTGGCCATCTCCATATTTTCCTATTTCCTTCTTTCCTTTCTGCTGCTCGGGCTCGAACCGAAGATCCCGACACGAATGCTCCTGTTCGAATCCTGCTCGGCCCTCTTCACGGTCGGCTCCTCTCTCGGCGCCACACCTCTGCTCTCCGTCCCGTCAAAACTGCTGCTCTGCGTGGCAATGTTTCTGGGCCGGGTCGGCATTATATCACTCCTGATGGGTGTTGTCAGAACAAACCCACAGACCAACGCCCACTATCCCTCCGACAGCATCATCATCAACTAATCCCCCCATAACATATACCAACCACACTATGCGTTTTCTAATCATCGGACTCGGAATCTACGGATCAAATCTCGCAATCGACCTGACAAATATCGGACATGAAGTGATCGGAGTCGACTCAAACCCCTCGCTTGTCGAAGGAATCAAAGACATGATCTCGACCGCCTATATCATCGACGCAACCGACGAGACCGCCCTCTCCGCACTTCCTCTCCACAACGTCGACCTCGTCATCGTCGCCATAGGCGAAAGTTTCGGTGCCTCAATCCGCATTGTGGCGCTTCTGAAAAAACTCGAAGTAGCCCACATCTACGCCCGCGCAATCGACAGACTCCACGAATCCATTCTCGAGAGCTTCGAAATTGACCGCATCCTCACCCCCGAACAGCGCGCTGCCTCGGATCTTGTCAACGAAATGGGGGTCAACGCCAGCATTTCATCGCTGCGCATCGACGACGACACATTCATAATGAAATTCCGTGTCCCCGAACGTTTCGTCGGGCTCGACTATCCCGACATGCATCTCGAAAAGGATTTCCATCTCAGACTGATCGCTGTGACACGCGGAGAGAAAATACGCAACATCATCGGAATCGCCCACATCTCACAGAGACTGCTGCCCGATCCGGAAAACAGAAAAGTCGAATCGGGCGACATGATCGTCTGCCAGGGACGCGCATCCGATTTCAACCGCCTCTACGAACATCTGCGCGACTGATCCGGCGCAGTCTAAAAAAAAATGAGGGTGTGTCAGAGACACACCCTCATCAAGTCAACTATACCTAATGGTTATTTCACCAGGATCTTGCTTACATTGCTGCCCTGACGGCGGATGTAGATGCCGGGGGTGAGGTTGTCGCCGCTGACGCGTACGCCCTGGATGGTGTAGTATTCCACGGGGGCATTGTTGTCAGCATCGATCGAATCGATTGCGCTGGGATTTTTGATTGTCGTGAAGTCAACATAGATCGGA
>CAJUHM010000041.1 GCA_910586475.1 uncultured Muribaculaceae bacterium
ACTATTTATATTGGTAAACTGCCGTTAAGTTTATTTAAGATGCGTCTGCCGTGGAAGAGCCGCGCCCCTCCGGACCTCATATGAATCTATATTCCAGATTTAATCTCGCGCATGTGCTCACGGGCGTTTTTGAGCGAAATATCCCGAAAGCACCTCTCCAGACAGCTCCCCATCGGTTATCACAGCCAGCATTGCTGGCTTTTCCTTCTCATTAAGAAATTCCGGCAGGGACGCCCTGAGCGAATCTTCATCGGCGGCTTCAAAATACCTCAGACCATAGGCCTGAGAAAGTCTTTCCGCCGGGAAGCTGCATGGCTGATCAAAACATCTGTCCACAATGTCAAGATCGCGCGTTGACTTAATAAAGTGAAATATTCCGCCGCCGCCATTGCACATGACAATCATCTTGAATGCGGAGGAAAGCAACCCCGAACCAAGCGCGCCGACATCATACTGAGCACTCATATCACCCGTGATCAACAATGTCGGAGCAGACTTATAGACCGACATCGCACCCAATGCCGTTGAAGTCGACCCGTCTATACCGCTCACCCCTCTGTTGCAGTCTGCCCTGTGAAACGTAAATCCGCCGAACAGCTGGGCATAACGCACCGGTGTCCCGTTGGACAACTGCAGATTATAGTTTCTGGGGATACGGGGCATAATGACCGAGAAAGCCTTGAGATCCGACCACGGCGCACGCGCCACATAAGACTGGTGAAGGGATCGTGCGGCATCCCTCGCAACAATCCAGCGACGACGGTAATCACTCACCCGGCCATCAGGCATGAGTTTCTCAGCCAACCGGCTGAAGAACGTTGCCGGATCGAGTTCGATACGAAGTGTAAGGGACATAAAACAATCAACGGTCGTCAGCGAGTGACCGACATGCCAATGCTGAGCCGGTCGCGTGTCGCGAATGTATTGCTTGACCATACGGGAAACGAGAGCTCCTCCAAAGGAAATCACCACATCAGGCGCCAGCTCCTCACGTTCGCGTTCCGACATCGCGCTCAATGTAGCATCAATTTCGCTGACAAAATCGTCCCCCCGAAGATTGGCAAGTGTCTCAGTCAACACTACCACGTTCGACAATCGCGACAGATTTTTCAGCGCGCGGTCAAGAACTTCATCGGGAGCTGAAAAACCGGCAATCACCATCACTTTTGACGGAGACTCGAGGCGAGTCGCGAGGTCAGTCAGGCTATCAGCCCCGAGTTCGGGCGCCGGTGCGACCAACTGGATCTGTCGCTCTTTAGGATCAGCAACCTCCATGAGACTACCGATCGGTTCTGAGATCTGCAAATTGACATGCACCGGCCCGACAGGCTGCATTCTAACAGAAATCAGCGCATCATTGATGATTCGGTTGACATACCATTTCGTATCGCCTGCGACATTGGCAGGAATGTCATAGCTGTTTTTGACGAAGTTCTGAAAGGCCCGAAACTGACGGATCGTCTGAGAATCATCCTGATCGATCCACTCTACCGGGCGGTCCGCTGAAATAACAAAAAGAGGGACTTTTCTATAATATGCCTCAGCAACTGCAGGTGCGAAATTAAGCAACGCCGTTCCGGACGTACAGACAACTGCTACCGGAGATTCGGAAACCAAAGCTTTTCCCAAAGCGATAAAGCCCGCGGTCCGCTCATCGACCACGACCGTTGTTTTAAGTTCCGGGCAACGCGACAGAGCTATCAGCAAAGGTGTGTTGCGCGATCCCGGACAAGCCACGACCTCTTCCACGCCACCCTCCTGAAGGATTTCGACGATGCATCTGCAAGCATAATTTGTAGTATTAAGCGACATATGATGTTCTTTGATTTCAAATGCAAAAATAACGAATTTTGTCAAAACCGACAGCGAAATCTTCTCAGAATCTAATCGGCATCCACGACTTTCCGCCCGGCATCAGCGACTCGCCAACCTGAAGAAAAAAGCGCTCCTCGCCACTCAGCACTGCCGCGAAATCTCCAACATTATGTCTGACAAACAGTTCCCCACATCAGCAAACTCAGCCGCCACTTAAACTCGTAAAAGTTATCCAAAACAAAACGTCTATATACTAATTTTCAATGTTTTGCAGTTTTATCGCACTCAAAAAGTTTTCCAAAATAAAATTTTATCAGAAATATTTCATCGAAATTTCTTGGCAGAAACAGAGATTTTCCACTATCTTTGCAGCACAAAAATCCTGACTACATCAACCCCCAATTTTAACCCACATTCCCCTACTCAAAATGATTCAGACAGTTATTAAGCGCGATGGCCGCATCGTGGGATATAATGAAGAAAAAATCAAAGCTGCAATCCGAAAAGCAATGTTGCAGACAGAAATGGGCGAGGACGAGTCCCTGCTCCAGAAAATCGCAGATCGCATTGGCTGCTCAGGCAACGAGCAAATGACTGTCGAAGAAATTCAGGATCGTGTTGAACTGGAGCTGATGAACAGCCCCAGAAAAGAAGTGGCCAAACGCTACATCGCCTATCGCGATCAGAGAAGCATAGCCCGCAGAGCAAAAACCCGCGACATGTTTCTCGAGATCATCGAAGCGAAGAGCAACGACATAACGCGTGAAAACGCGAACATGAACACAGACTCGCCTGCCGGCATGATGATGAAATTCGCGAGCGAAACCACAAAGCCATTTGTCGATGACTATCTTCTCTCGCCAGAAGCGAGAGAAGCTGTCCGCTCAGGATATCTCCACATCCACGACAAAGACTACTACCCTACCAAGAGCCTGACCTGCGTACAGCACCCCCTCGACCATATTCTTAACTATGGGTTCCAGGCAGGCCACAGCGAGTCGAGACCGGCCAAACGAATCGAGACCGCAAGCGTGATCAGCTGCATCTCACTCGAAACCGCCCAGAACGAAATGCACGGCGGTCAGGCAATTCCCGCATTCGACTTCTACCTCGCACCATTTGTCAGATCTTCGTTTGAGGAAGAACTGAAGAAGCTATCAACCCTGACAGGAGAGGGTCTTGACGATCTTTACAAAAAGGAGGTCAATGACTACACCTATAAGCCCCTTGACAAACTGAGCGGCAAAGACCGCCTGTTTCAGCACGCAATCAACCAGACTGTCAGCCGGGTTCATCAGGCTATGGAAGCGTTCATCCACAACATGAACACAATCCACTCAAGAGGAGGCAATCAGGTCGTATTCAGCTCAATCAACTACGGCACGGACACCTCGGCAGAAGGACGGTGCATCATCCGCGAACTGCTCAACTCAACATATGAGGGTGTCGGCAACGGCGCGACAGCAATCTTCCCGATCCAGATCTGGAAGAAAAAGCGCGGTGTCAGCTATCTTCCCGAAGACCCCAACTATGACCTCTACAAACTTGCATGCAAAGTAACCGCACGCCGTTTTTTCCCGAACTTTGTCAACCTCGACGCCACATTCAACCGACATGAAAAGTGGAAGGCTGACGATCCCAAGCGCTACCTCTATGAAGTTGCCACCATGGGTTGCCGCACACGTGTATTCGACAACCGTTTCGGCGAAAAGACATCTGTCGGTCGTGGAAATATCAGCTTCTCGACCATCAACATAGTAAGGATTGCAATCGAGTCAATGATGCTGAAGGACAAAGACGAACGAATCAAACATTTCTTCACCAAGCTCGATGAAATTCTGGAAATAACAGCTCGTCAGCTGTGTGACCGGTTCAATTTTCAGAAAACCGCACTCGTCAAGCAATTCCCCCTTCTCATGTCGCATCTCTGGAACGGCGCTGACAAGCTCAAGCCGGAAGACACTATCGAACCGGTCATCAATCAGGGAACACTCGGAATCGGCTTCATCGGGCTTGCAGAATGTCTTGTCGCACTCATCGGAAAGCATCATGGCGAAAGCGAGGAAGCGCAGGAACTCGGACTCAGAATCGTCAGCCACATGCGTAGCCGTGTCAACGAATTCTCCGAAAGATACAATCATAATTTTTCGGTTCTTGCAACTCCGGCTGAAGGTCTGTCCGGCAAATTCACCCAAAAAGACCGCAAAAGCTTCGGCTCACTGCCAGGAATCACCGACAAGATCTACTACACCAACTCCAACCACGTTCCGGTTTATTACAAATGCTCCCCCCGTCACAAGGCTGAAATCGAAGCTCCCTACCACGCGCTCACAGGAGGCGGTCATATCTTCTACGTCGAGATTGACGGCGATGCAACCCACAATCCCCAGGCAATCGCCGACATTGTGGATCTCATGGACAAAAACAATATCGGATACTGCTCAGTCAACCACAACCGCAACCGCTGCATGAGCTGCGGATACGAGGATGCGACTGAAAATCTCGAGGAATGCCACAAATGCGGTAGCCACGCAATCGACCGGCTCCAGCGCATCACCGGCTATCTTGTCGGGACAACCGACCGCTGGAACAATGCAAAACTGGCCGAACTCAACGACCGCGTTATCCATGAATAACAGCAGTCAAGATACCGACAAATATTTCTTCGTCCACTGATAAATGAACGCAACTGAAATCGACATGTCCACTACCGTCCGGGTAGTGGACATTATTGAAGCCACAACTGTAGATGGCCCCGGTTTCCGCACATCAATCTATTTTGCAGGATGCGGTCACAATTGTCCGGGTTGCCACAACCCTTCGACCTGGGATTTTTCATCCGGTCGCGACATGATGTTTAAAGAAATTATGGAAGTAATCCGCCGCAATGGTTTCAATGTCACATTCTCAGGCGGAGATCCGGTCTATCAGGCAGAAAAGCTGATACCACTCGCTGAACTTATAAAAAAGATGGGGCTGACAATATGGTGCTACACCGGATTCACCTATGAGGCACTACTCTCAGACTCTTCTGCCTCACACTTACTCTCCCTGATCGACGTTTTGGTCGATGGCCCGTTCATCGCCTCACTCAAAGACACAGATCTGATCTTCCGCGGATCATCGAACCAACGCCTTATAGATACGGCCAGATCCACCCGTGAAAGGATAGAACTCTGGCAACCGGAGTTCTGATCATTCTACCACACATTGTCAGAACCGGCCATCGAATTGAGTCAATTCAATGGCCGGTTCACTTTTCTTTATGATATAAATCTTTAGAGCACGTTCCGCAATATACGGTAACGTGGTTTAATACTGGAAATATATAAACGGCATGATATCGCTCTGGCGAGCCTGAATGACAATAAAGATAATCAAGGCAAGCACAAGCGCCTGAAGAATCAGCGGCATACCGGCATAAAACGATTTGAGCTTCGCTGTCCAGCGTGAAGGAGCAAAGTGCATGAGCATCGCACCGAAGATAACAAGCACAATCATCATGTAGCCCTCAATGAACTGAGGCGCGACATCAAGATGGAAGTTAGTGAATATCTGAGTGCCCATCGCCTTTATGTCTTCCATCGAACGGGCACGGAAGAAAACAAAGCTGAACGCAAGAAGATTGAACGTAAGGAAGAGATTAAGCGCGACACGCCATTTCGGAGTCGATGCGGACGATTCAGCCGACTTCTTTCCGGCAATAGTTTTATGTCCGATGAGGAAGAGGCCCTGGAGTCCCCCCCAGATCATAAACATCCATGACGCTCCATGCCAAAGGCCTCCGATCACCATTGTCGACATCAGATTGACATTGTGGCGCAACTTTCCGCAACGGTTGCCTCCCATCGGGATATAGACGTAGTCACGCAGCCAGCTGGAAAGAGATATGTGCCAGCGATGCCAGAAATCAGTGGGATTCTGCGCCTTGAAGGGTGCGTTGAAGTTGTCGAGGAATCTAAATCCGAGAAGCAGAGCAATACCGATAGCCATGTCGCTGTAGCCGGAAAAATCGCAATATAGCTGAATCAGGAATCCATATGCTCCCATCATATTTTCGAAACCGCTGTAAAGCGAAGGATTGTCGAAGATTCGGTCGACGAAGTTCTGGCTTATAAAATCGGCGACAACAACCTTCTTGACCAGGCCGCACATGATTAGAAACAAGCCTTCGGCAGTCATGGCCTTGTCAGCAATGGCATTCGGCCGTATCTGCGGAAGCATATCCTTGGCCCTTACGACCGGGCCGGCAAGCAACGGGGGAAAGAAGGTCAGATAGAACGTATAGGAAAGGAAATCCCGACACGGCTCGATGTCCCTGCGGTATATATCGACGATGTAACTGATTGAACGAAACGTGAAAAATGAGATTCCGGCGGGAAGGATAATGTCGAATGCGTCGAAATCCCTGTTCGCAATGTTACAGAACGTCTCATAGATAAGATTCAGGTATTTAAAATAGACGAGCATCCCGACATTCATCAGGACGTTGATCCACACGACACCTCTCCGCTCCCAGGATTTAGTGCACTGACCCATAAGAATCCCGAGGAGATAATCACTTATGCATACCCCGAGAAGAATGAAACAGTATTCTGCGGATGACTTATAGTAGAAGTACAGCGAAAAAAGAATGACGAATATCATTTTCGCATAATGATACTTTCTCATCAGCTGATAAATGAGAATAAAGCCACAGAACAGAAGCAGGAATAGTCCAGAGTTGAAGAGCAGAGGACTGGCTTTGTCGAACTGAAGCAGTGAGACAAGCTTCTCAGAATTGATGGCGAATGGGAGCATTGGATCTGATTGAATCTAAATAATAGTTAACTTGATGACTTATTTCAGGGCTTTTGTCAGAGCGTCATAAAGCATAAATCCGGTCACTCTGTAGCCCTTGACCGTGTGGTGGATCCGGTCTTTGCCGTAAAGGCCTTCGCTGATCCATTTGTTCGAGGCGGAATCGCCCCCAGCCATAGCATACCAGTCATAGACCGGTATATAATGGTCCTTACCGTATTGAACGATTATATTTCTTACAGTCTTGACGTTTGAATTCACGACATAGCCTTTACCGCTGCGGCGCTGACACTCCATCGGAGTGACAAGAAGCAGTTGCGTTCCTGGATTGTTTCTGCTGAGATCGGACACAAGACGGTCGATCTGATCGATCATGCGTGCCTCGTCGACATTCCCGAACGCTTCGTTCGTTCCAAGAGAGACGATGATCAGATCGGGGTCCATCGACGCCACGCCCCGCCCGAAAGACGAGACCCGGTTATAGGAATTGTATGTCGCCCCATTGTTGCCGATCACATTATAGAAAACTCCAGGCCGGTTTCCCGACAGATAGGCTCCGTAAAGAGAGAACCCTGAAAGAGGACGAAAACGGACAGTCGCGTTGCCGGTTGCTTTCGGAAGAAGAATTCTTGTCGAACCGCTGCTATGATCAACCGCCGGATTATCAAGGCGCGTTCCGTCATCAAGCGTGACCGATTCGATCTCGACATCGCCGTCATGAAAGAGAGAGAGATCCGAGAAGGTAGAATATGTGTCGGTCACGCGACTGCCGACAGTGATCTCCGCCGTCGGGCTCGAAGTTGTCAGCGAGGCACCGGTGAACCCCATCGCACGCGACCAATGGGCGCTCATGAACTTCAAAGGCGACCACGGGGTCTGACTCTTGAAATAGTAATCGACAGGCTCATTGGTTCGGCTCAGGCGCAACGGGACAATCAGACCGCGGCCAGCATCGCCGTAATCAAACTGTATCTGCGAACGGACATAGCCGGTCGATATATCGGCCTGCAGATGGCTGTCGCCAATATGTACGATCGAAAACGGATTCCTGTCATGATCCTTCAACCGGCTTATAAGATCAGACCAGTCAGCCCCGTTCATCTCGATAGCATTGTCCTTCAATCTGACAAAGCGGGGGATTTTCACATCAAAATCCTCAAACTCCCAGCCTTCGATGACGACCGAATCCTCTCTGAGTTCCCGCTCGTCATCAAAATCATGTTGCGCGGCACTTCCCCGGGCAAAAAATGCCAACCCGGGAAAGGCAATGAGAAGAGATGCCGCGACAACTAATCTGAGCTGAAACTTCATGTGGGAATCATTTGTTGACAGAGTTCTTTATTGCATTGAAAAGCGGTTCGGCAAGTTTCTGGCCACCTTTATGTGTCAAATGGATATAATCCTTATTGGCAAGGCCATCTGCGACCCAGCTGACAATCGCGTCCTCGCCACCCATCGACTCTCGGGTGTCATAGAACAGGCAGCGAGATTTGCGCGCTGCATCACGCTGTGCATTGACCATGAACGGAGCAGACCCCATCGAATGCACCTCGCCGGCCTTCTTCTCTCCACGGTCACCGATACTCATCATGATTATGTCGGCATTCGGGAAACACTCTCTGACGTGGTTGATGACATCGATCATTCGATTGGCATAAACCGTATAGTCTTTCTGCTTAGCCGACATCGCATTGATGCCGAATTCCAGGATAATAACATCGTAGTCAATGAATTTCGACATCTGTTTTGTTAGGTCAGCGCTCACATTATTGAGTGTCAGTCCGGAGAAGCCACGCGATGACATGCAATCCAGAGTCACACCCTTGCTGCCATACATCCATGCACCGAGACCGATAAGCGACCCGCCATTTGTGGATATTTCAAAATTCGAAGTCGGACCGTCGACTGATACGCACTGGACTTCGGGCGATCCGGTGATTTTATGACTAACCAATTCTCCATCGCCTGTCTTGACCTTGACTTCGGTATCTGTGGGAGAAATAAAAAGGAATTTCGAGTTATCCCATGACGCAAGATGAGGAATAGCTTCTGTTCCGGCATAGGTAGAGGTCGCATTACCGGTAGGTTTGAAATAATGCTGAGTAATTGAAGTGTATTTCTTCTCTGCCGATTTGTTTGCAGCGAACTCAGTCCAGCCTTTGCCTCCTTGTTTCACACTTCTGCGGAAACCGGGGAAATCAGTGTGCATGTTCACATAACCAACGCCCGCACCCCCAAACTCGGTCTGAAGCATCTGTCGCAGATCCTGAGTGAAGATGTCGCCCTCGATATAGCTGTCGCCGATAACGGCAATTCGGGTAACTCCGCCAGCCTTAATGGATTCACGCATTTTTTTCAGGCCTTGCCCGGCTTCAGTATAGTCCTCGAGTACCATTTGGCCATTCTGGCGACTCGGCTGCACTGCCAGAAGAGGCGCTTCGCCCTCAGCGACAGCAGCGGTGTCAAGAGCACGCTGATCTTTCATTGCTTCCTGAAGCGCGGGGTCAATCATCTCATCAGTCTGCGCAGCAGTCGAATCATCGTCCGTGCGGTCCATTATGTCACCAAGCAGATTGAAGTTACTTACACGCCCGTTGGTCCACTGCTCAAGAGGCAGGAAAGATACACCCGCCAGAATGGCGACAGCACAAACGATAATGGCAACAACTCTCCAGGGACGATGGTGTTTCTCCTCAACTTCAGATTCAACCCCGACTCCAGCTTCCTGTTCTTTTTCGTTTTCCTTTTCTTCTTCAGTCATTACTACAAGATTTTTTCAAGATTCAACAAGCAACGGCACCCAGTACCGAGCCTTTAAATTATACCTATTCGTTTTGTCTATTTGTGGATTCCGTTCATTATGACATCCCGCAACCGGGATGATTTCCGTTCTGTTTCCTCCCATTCAAGACGAGGCACAGACATTATATTTACACCGCCTCCGGCAAACAGCCGATAGTTCCACCTATCGCTATTCGAAGGCGAACGTCCGCAACGACAGCTGCGGAGGTTCACATATAACTCCGTTTTAGGCCCAGCAACGATCCCAATGAAGCCACCGTAGCATTCACGGTCAAAATCTTCAAGAGACTCAATCATTTCGAATGCCTCCGCTACAGGATAGCCGCACAATGCCGGAGTCGGGCTTAATCTAAGAGCGACCTCAAATGGCGGAACAGACCCTACGGATCTTATAGCATTACATCTGTGTTCAATCTGACCGAAACGGACATTTTCAGAAGGACCGACGACAGGCTCAAGACCGGCATCTCTGAAACAGTTCGATATATAATCTGTCACCAGCCGCTGCTCACATATGTTTTTTTCGTCCCAGCAGCCATCGCTGACAGCCCGCGTGCCTGCAAGAGAAACGGTTTTGTAGGAATTATCTGCTCCATCGTGGCACAAAAGCATCTCGGGAGACGCAACTATCCACAAACCGGTTTCCACAGTAAAATAAATTGATCTGAAGCAATCCGGGAAAAGGCTGAAATAGTCTTCAGCGACTTCAAATGGATCACGACCAGACGAAAGAGATATGCGACGGGACAAAACGACTTTTGAATTGATGTCGTCGCGTGAGGCAACTATCTGCTCAACCCTTCCGCAGTGTTCTTCAAACGCTGTTGAGACGCTGTCGTCAAGGAGCGGAAGTGAACGTTCTCTGCGCTGAGAATATGTCTCCAGAATCTCATCCGGAGAAAGTTCCATCCCGATCTCTATCAGCTCTGACGGCGAGACCTTCCCAAAGCGTGAAATCACAAAGTGCGAACCCGCCACAATTCTGCCACTGACGTAAGAACGGGTCGAAATTGCTGCAAAGAAGGACGGCTCCGAAGAGGAGGGAACGAGCACAATAGCAAAAGGAAGCCCCTCTGCCAGACACACTTTTCCTGCTTCAACCGATTTTTTGCTTAACAGCATTCTTTTTTACCTTAACTGAGATCAATCAGACTTTTCCAAAAAGTCATTCACTACAATGTTCTGACCAAACGGCCTATGAGTTCAAACGGAAGAGCTTCAGTAATTTCAACCTCACAGAAATCACCGCTACGCAACTTTTCCGACTTCTCAATCAAAATCTCGGGGTCAACTTCCGGTGAATCGAATTCCGATCGGCCGACATAGTAGTCATTCTCCTCCCGGTCAACAATGACCGTCAGAACCTGTCCGACCTTTTTCGACTGGATCTCCATCGAGATCTCTTCCTGAAGGGCCATGAGGCGATCGAGGCGACTCTGTTTGACATCAGCCGGAATCTCATCCTGAAAATGACGTGCGGCATAAGTGTCTTCTTCCTCGCAATAGGCAAACGCGCCCATTCTCTCGAATCGCTGCTCTCTGACGAATTCAAGAAGTTCTTCAAAATCGGCATCCTCTTCTCCAGGGAAGCCGACCATAAGGGTGGTGCGGATATGAATGTCGGGGACACGTTCACGAATTTTCGCAAGCAATGCCCGAGTCTCCGCACCTGTAATGTGACGCCGCATGTTCTGGAGAACAGAATCAGAAACATGCTGAAGCGCAATGTCAAGATAGCGACACACTTTTTTATTACGAGCCATCGCGTCAAGAAGTTCTTCGGGGAAGTCTGCCGGATAAGCATAGTGGAGACGAATCCACTCAATCCCCTCCACTGCCGCAATCGCGTCGATCAGCCGTGGCAACTCGAGACGTCCGTATATGTCAAGACCATATGAAGTCAGTTCCTGAGCGATAACATTGACCTCGCGCACTCCACGTCCAGCAAGCATTTTCACCTCATCAACAATCTCTTCGACGGGTCGCGAGGTGAAACGGCCGGTAATGAGAGGAATCGCGCAGAACGCACAGAAGCGATTACACCCTTCCGCTATCTTCAGATAGGCATGATGGCGTGGAGTCGTTATGATACGGTCATAGAGCGCGGTTGCGGGATGCAGACGTGTAAGATCCGACACCAGTGCCGGCCAGTCGGTTTTTCCATACCAGCGGTCGACTTCGGAGATCTCTGCAGGGAGTTCTTCGCGATAGCGCTCTGAAAGGCACCCCATCACGCAAAGTTCTCCTACACGACCTTCTTTTTTCGCCTCAGCCCATTCGAGGATTTCATTTACAGACTCCTCTTTGGCATCACCGATGAATCCGCAGGTGTTTATTACGACGCAGTCCCAGTCGCATGAGCGGGTCTGCTCGAAGCTTACGTCACAGCCCACAGCTGAAAGCATACGCATCAGACGCTCGGCATCTATAAGATTTTTTGAACATCCGAGCGATATGATATTTACTTTTTTCCGAGCCATTAAATTTATCTCTTTCCGAAGAGCGATTCGACAAATTCTTTTTTATCGAACACCTGAAGATCTTCAATCTTTTCTCCCAGTCCGATATATCGAACCGGAATCTTGAACTGATCGCTGATTCCAATGACAACGCCACCTTTTGCGGTTCCGTCGAGTTTTGTGATCGCAAGTTCATTGACCTGAGTTGCCGCTACAAACTGGCGAGCCTGCTCGAACGCATTCTGGCCGGTGCTTCCGTCAAGAACGAGGAGCACTTCATGAGGAGCATCCGGGACCACTTTCTGCATCACTTTGCGGATCTTGGTCAGCTCATCCATCAGTCCTTTTTTGTTGTGAAGACGACCTGCGGTATCTATGAGAACGACGTCAGCACCTGTGGCCACGGCGCTCTGCAATGTGTCAAACGCCACTGATGCAGGATCAGATCCCTGCTGCTGCTTGACGATAGGCACACCTGCACGACGCGCCCACTCATCAAGCTGCTCTATGGCAGCAGCGCGGAATGTATCGGCAGCTCCGAGAAGCACCTTGTTTCCGGCTTGTTTGTATTGTGCGGCGAGCTTTCCGATCGTAGTAGTCTTGCCGACTCCGTTGACGCCGACAACCATGACCACATAGGGCTTCTTTCCGGCAGGAACTTCAAAGTCATCCAAGCCGGCTTGGGTTTCAGTTTCAGCCAACAGATCGGTAATCTCTTCAACGAGCCAGTCGTTCAGCTCAGAAGTTGACACATATTTATCACGGGCAACCCTCTTCTGAAGGCGCTCGATAATTTTCAGAGTGGTATCGATTCCCATGTCAGACGTAATGAAGATCTCTTCAAGCTCGTCTAAGAAATCGTCGTCGATTGTCTTCTTTCCGACAAGAGCACGCGAAATTTTGTCGAACACCCCACGCTTGGTTCTTTCAAGACCTTTGTCGAGCGTTTCCTTCTTCTCTCTGGAAAAAAGTTTTTTAAAAAATCCCATCTTTCGGACAGTTTGAATTAGAATGCAAAATTACCATTTTTTTTCGAATCTTCCACCATCACGCCTAATAAATGTTGATAGTGCGGACCCGAGGCAGAAAGGCCATCAATCCGAATAGGATTCAAGTTCCATTGACGCGAGTTCCCAAAGGCTCATCGCATTATCAAGATGTTTCTGTGCTGCTGCGTGATCGGCGTAGACCTGTTCGTCATACTCTCCGGACGACATTTTTTCTTCAAGCGCAGCGACCTCCGCTTCAAGTCTGTTGATTTCCGCCTCGCAGTCGGCAACTTTTTTCTTTGCTTTCCTAATTAGCTTCTCACGCTCTTTCTGCTCTGCATAGCTAAGTCTGGGCTGCACCGGTTTAGCCTCCACGGCCGGCGCTGATTCGCGGGCAGCGGCCGCAACGGACGGACGGTTGCGCTCGAGCTCTGCAAGGCTGTCGATCTTCTTTTTTTCCAGGAACTCATAGATTCCTCCGAGACACTCTCTGACTTTACCGCCGCCAAAATCATAGACCTTCTCAACGAGGCCGTCGAGAAATTCCCTGTCGTGGCTGACAACTATGACCGTCCCGTTGAAATCCTTTATCGCCTGCTTCAAAATGTCCTTTGTCGACATGTCGAGATGGTTGGTCGGCTCGTCGAGTATGAGAAGATTGACCGGTTCGAGCAGAAGTCTGATCATTGCCAGTCGCATCTTTTCGCCTCCTGAAAGCACTTTCACCTTCTTGTCGGAGGCTTCTCCCCCGAACATGAACGCCCCGAGGATGTCGCGGATGCGGGTCCGGATATCTCCGACAGCGACGCGATCGATCGTGTCGAAAACCGTCAGCTCTCCATCGAGCATAGAGGCCTGATTCTGTGCAAAATACCCGATCCTTACATTGTGTCCGATCTTCAGCGATCCGGTGAACGGGATTTCACCCATTATACATTTAACGAGTGTCGACTTACCTTCGCCGTTCTTCCCCACGAAAGCAACCTTTTCGCCTCTCTTGATTGTAAATGTAGCGCCATCGAACACCTGCAGGTCTCCGTAGCGTTTCCCTACATTATCGGCAATTATCGGATAGTCACCGGAACGGGGCGCTGGAGGGAAACGAAGATTCAGCCGCGAGGTGTCGACCTCATCAACCTCGATACGTTCAATTTTTGCGAGCTGCTTTATGCGGCTCTGCACCTGCACGCTCTTTGTCGCCTTATAGCGGAAGCGCTCGATAAAATCTTCAGTATCCTGTATCTGTTTCTGCTGATTGAGATAGGCCCTCATCTGCTGTTCGACACGTTCTTTACGAAGCTCAACGAAGCGAGTGTATCTGACGGCATAATCATAGATCTTCCCGAGGGAAATCTCAATAGTGCGGTTCGTCACATTGTCAATGAACGCACGGTCGTGGCTCACAAGCACTACGGCTTTTGCTTTTGTTGTCAGGAACTGCTCAAGCCACTGGATCGATTCGATGTCCAGATGATTGGTCGGTTCGTCGAGCAACAAGACATCGGGATGCGTCAGAAGCAGTTTGGCCAGCTCGATTCTCATTCGCCATCCGCCAGAGAACTCAGCGGTCGGGCGCATGAAGTCTGTTCTGAGGAATCCGAGACCGGTAAGGGTCTTTTCCATTTCAGCCTCCCGGTTGTCACTATCCTCCATTGCGATTCTGTCGGTCAGTGCGGTCATGCGCTCGATCAGATTCTGGTAAGATTCCGATTCATAATCGGTACGGCTACCCAGCTCTTCGGTCATGCGTTCGAGCTGCTGTTTCATTCCGTCGATATGAGAGAATGCCTTTCTGACCTCTTCGAGGAGAGTTGTGGAGTCGGAGGTTTCCATCTGCTGAGGAAGGTAGCCGACAGTGACACCCTGAGGCACGGCGACATTTCCTGCGGTCGGTTTCTGCAAACCAGCTATTATTTTCAACATAGTAGATTTGCCTGCACCGTTTTTTCCGACAAGAGCAATCCTGTCTTTCGGATTTATAACGTAACTGATATTATCAAAAAGTGATTTTGCGCTGAATTCAACGCTTAGGTTCTGGATCGAAATCATAGCCTGCAAAATTAGCTATTTTTTTCGACACGGCGAAAACCAGTTTGGATACATGGAACATAATCGATAATTTTGCGGAGCGGTCTGACATTGGCAAAATCATGGCCGCTCAAAACAATCCGGCCACAAACCTCTAACATCATGACCCCAACAGAAGGATACCCGGTCCGTCGCTTCGAAGGCCAGACCAAACGCGTTGTCCAGACGCTATCTCTCAAAGACAACCCCGAGCTTATTGCAGAATACCACAGACTCCATTCCAAAGAATACATCTGGAAGGAGATTCTTGATGGAATCCGCGCTGTGGGCATTCTTGAAATGGAGATATACATCTCGGGCAACCGCCTCGTGATGATACTCGAACTCCCCTCCAACTTCAACTGGGAAGAGTCAATGGGCAAACTGGCAACTCTGCCGCGCCAGGCAGAGTGGGAAGATGTCGTCGCACGATTCCAGCAGGCGCTGCCCGGACAATCCTCTTCTGAAAAGTGGATTGCCATGGAGCGTATCTTCCATCTGTACTGACAGCGAGAAAAGACTGTCGGTCAGAATCGGGCGCCCATTATAAGCGACAGGGATTCCATTGAGTTGAAAAAGGTGTAACGGCTGTTGAAATACATATGGCCGTCGATTCGCCCTGTCAGTGACACGAACAGGGCCTTATGGTTGTAGACCGCTGAAAATCTGGCGTGAGCACTCGTTGCGAGCAGGTGCCGCTTGCTGTCTGTCGAGGTTTTGAATGAATAGCGATAGCCGACCGCAGGATAGCATGTCAGATTGATAAGCCATTTGCGCGGCTTCAGCACCCAGTTGTGGGCGTAGCCTCCACAGAGGTCGTAGTCTGTATAACGGTAATGATAGACATCCTCCAGGTCCGGAAGATAAGGCTTCATCGCCTCGGGCAGACGAAGGAAAGAGAAGCGCATGTTCTGATTGGCAAAGGCGAATCCGAGAAGCCAGCTACCGGCCGAACGGAGCTGATATTTTGAAAAACAATACGCCGCGGCCTGGGAATACTTGCTGAAGTTGAAGATGTAGAACGCCTCTCCAGAAAGAGACTTATGCTCGATGTCATCGTAGTTATACGGAAGATAGGGCCCTTTATAGTCTCCGAAATGTGTTATGCGAGTGTTTCCGACCGTTGAACTGAAGTCAATGTTCGCATAGATACGCGAGCATGTGAAATTGAAATTCAGGTTCTCGCGTTTCGTCTTGCTTCCGCCCATGAAATCATTGAGCTTTGCGGTGTAGCCGACGCTGACAGCCATGAAACTGAGATGGACCCCGAAATCGTTGTAGATGTTGGACGAGATATGAAGCATGTCACTTTTTTTCAGGGAAAACAGCATCATGTAGGACTCCATCCAATTATAGCTTTTTGTCGTTATCTTCCAGTTCTTCCCAACTCCGACAACATATTCAGGGTCATAGGAGTTGAATGTCTTATCGCCCCAGTTATAAAGCGAAAGGAGGAAGCGGGGAAAGCGCGGATAATTGACCTGCGGATCGTTGATGCGGAATCCGTTTTCAAGAAGCTGCTTATACCACGGTTTCCTGCTGAAAGCAATCGAATCGGCCAGAAGCGCGGAATCGGGCTGAGTCGCGAAGGCTGCGGGAGCAACGGAATCTGCGACATTATGACATAGGACAGAATCAACAATGTCGCGGACATCAGAAGCGGAGGCGCTTCGAGCCCACAACATTGTCAATAATATCAATATAGTGTTCGGTAATAACTGTCGCGACATCTTCTGTCTGAAAAATTCGGGCACAAAGTTACGAAAAACGCCCGGATATTTTCAATAAGAAGGTACAAATCCGTTGCTTTTTTCGAGTTTCCCGGTAATATCACCGACATAATCAGTGTGTTTCGAAGTGTCGAGCTTCATGATAGGCGCACCTTTTCGCAGGTCACATCTGTTCAGGTCGATGTAGTATGTCCCTAAATTCGTCACAATATCGAAATAGTATGTGCGGTCGCGAAGATTGGCGAATGAACGCCATTGGGTGGAGGAGAGATTCGGTTCGGTCTCGATCTCATACTGATAAGGGACAGAGACATTATTCAGAATGCTGCGGATTATCGAGACTCCGAGAGAAGCATCGCCGGTCTTTTTCACGTGCTCAGTAAAGAATGTTCCTCTGACGAAACGGTCGGAACTTCTGACGGTTCCGGGCATCATGTTCTTGCCTCCGACGGCCGTCCAGTAGTCGTTAATGGCTTTCATCTGAGGATATTGCGGATCGTTTGTGAGAGCAAGCATGTCGTCGCCCTCGTAGATCCTGAGCCGGCCGTTGTCGAATTCGAAAATTGCGCTACGTCCGTCGGCGTCGGTGACGCCCCAATGAAGCGTTGAAACAGTTCCTCCGTCGAATGTAGCTCCGGAGATTGAGAAATTCTGGTCCTTTAGCTGCGCGACCACTTCGGGAGTCGTCGAATTAAGGTCGAGCATCCACGCTACAAACATCGCAAGGGACATCGGCGGTCGGCCGGCAGTCGAATCGTTGACATAGACCGTTCCTTTGCAGAAGAGGCTATTGACAACAAGCCCTTTTTCGTTCATGCCTTCGGTGATGCCGCTATCATAGCCTACAGCGAGCACTGATCCATAGCGGGATGTCCACCGGATCGCACCGGGGGCGTCGCTACCGACTTTTTCAATACCGCGCGGGTAGACATATAGGTTTGTCGGGATTGGAGTCTTCCAGTCAAGCGATCGGCCGACGATACGCAGATTGTCGTCTCCTACATAAAGGATGCGTGAGCATGCCTCCGAACGCTGCACAAAACCGGCCGCCACAACGACCAGCGAAGCAATAACAGTGAGGAATTTTTTCATAACAGACTAATATTTAAAGAGTAAGTTTGAGAAGCTGACTACTAATCATTATTAAACAGTCTCCTACTTAAACATCGGGGATCGCCCTATTGTTCTGAGTCGCCAGAACCAGACAAAGGGCCCACGAGGTATAAAATATTAGTTTCGTAGTTGCGGACACCGTTTTTTTCGCTAATTTTGCATCTGAAAATTGCGGTCACCAGTGGCCGAATTCATTAGCAAACAATGATTCTGACTAAATCAATATCCCAGTTCGGCAAATACTGCCTCTTCATGACCCACGTGTGTGCGCGTCCGAACCGATGGGGAGTATTCTTCCAGCGGACAATCTTTGAGATCACCAAACTTGGGGTCGACTCGATTCCCCTCGTCATCATCATCTCGCTGTTTATCGGCTCGGTAATCGCGATTCAGATGCAACTCAACATCGCCTCGCCACTCATACCCTCCTATTCAGTCGGACTTGCAACGCGCGATATCGTCCTTCTTGAATTCTCCAACTCGATCCTGTGTCTGATCCTTGCAGGCAAAGTCGGATCGAATATAGCTTCAGAGATCGGGACGATGAGGGTGACAGAACAGATCGACGCCTTAGACATCATGGGGGTCAATTCGGCCAATTTCCTTGTTCTTCCGAAGATGGTCGGATTTATCTTCTTCATGCCGGTGCTTGTCGCCTTCTGTATAGCGACCTCAATGCTCGGAGGCTTCCTGGTGGCTGTCTTCACTGATCTTTTCCCAATTTCGCGATATATCTATGGGATCCAGGCCTTCTTCAATGAATGGTATGTCTGGTACGGATTCATCAAGTCGCTCTTTTTCGCCTACATCATCGCCACAGTAGCAGCATTTTGCGGCTACTACGTCAAGGGAGGCGCACTTGAAGTCGGCAAAGCGAGCACGAATGCTGTTGTCACAAGCAGCATTCTGATTCTTCTGACGGACGTAATTCTCACCAAACTGCTGCTGCAATGATCGAAGTCAAAAACATAACAAAGTCGTTTGACGGAAAAACAATCCTCCACGACGTAAGCGCCACATTCTACACCGGAAAAACCAACCTCATAATCGGTCAGAGCGGTTCAGGGAAGACTGTGCTTATGAAATCAGTCGTAGGTCTTGTGCGCCCAGAGGCCGGCGAGATACTCTATGACGGCAGGGATCTACTGAAGATGGATGATGAACAGACAAAGAGTCTCCGCCAGGAAATCGGGATGCTATTCCAGGGATCGGCGCTTTTCGATTCGGAGACAGTGCTCGGCAATGTGATGTTTCCTCTGGTCATGTTTTCCAATATGACCAAAGGCGAGATGATGGACCGCGCACGCTTCTGTCTTGAGCGCGTGAACCTCAAGGGAGCAGACAACAAATATCCCAGCGAAATTTCGGGTGGTATGCAGAAGCGAGTGGCCATTGCGCGCGCTATCGCACTTAATCCGAAATATCTCTTCTGCGACGAACCGAACTCGGGTCTGGATCCGCGCACATCCATTCTGATCGATGAACTTCTTTCTGACATCACTCATGAGTATGGAATCACAACGATCATCAACACTCACGACATGAACTCTGTTCTCGGGATCGGCGAGAATATCATATTCCTCAATAAAGGACACCGCGAATGGGTAGGCAACAGTCAGGAGCTGTTTCATGCAACCAATGAGGCTCTCAACGATTTCGTTTTTGCAACTAAGCTTTTCCAGAACGTCAAAAACTACATCATCCACAACAGCAGTCAGGATAAATAAACTCCGGACCGGCCGAAACATATCTATCCGCCTCCTGCACACACGACGGTGTTGCGACAGGAGGCGGATAGCTTTTAGAGGAGTTCCGCCCTACTGCATCAAGGCAGTCGGTTTAATAATTGTTTTTCTTGCGTTCGAAAATGCCCTGTTCCTTGTCGCAGACGGGGCATTTCCCAGGAGCTCTCTTACCACGGTGGATATAACCGCAGTAGCGACACTGCCATTCTTCCTCTTCTTCATCCTGAAAAACGGTTCCGCTTTTCACTCGTTCAAGGAGTTTCAGATAGCGCTCTTCATGCCCCTGCTCAACCAGAGCGACAAGTTTGAAGTGGGCTGCGATCCGCGGGAATCCTTCCTGCTGTGCGACACGCGCGAATTCAAGGTAGAGGTCGGCCCATTCCTCATGCTCGCCGACAGCTGCCTCAGCCAGATTCCTCTCTGTGTTACCCACAGGGCCGGCGGGATATGAAGCTGTGATTTCAAGCATGCCTTCATCAAGGAAGCTGAAGAAGCTTTTCGCATGGGCATATTCCTGACCTGCTGTTTCGCGAAAAATCGCCGCGATCTGCTCATAGCCTTCCTTTTCGGCAACTTCAGCAAAAATAGTGTAACGGCCGCGAGCCTGAGACTCTCCGGCAAAGGACTTCAAAAGATTTTTTTCAGTCTCGGTCCCTTTGATAGATTTCATTGTCATATTGGGTTCAATTAAGATAATTAAGATATGAAGGGATGTAATTTGCTACAACCTATGTAGCAACAAAACGACTGAGTCGACCTATATGTTCAAAAATGTCAAGGATCTCCTTGCCGTATTTCGGTCTGACCAGCAAGGAGAGATCCGTTTGTGCGCATACGGCAGCGCTTAAACAGGAATTGCGCATCTGGAGGTTGAGAAGAACGGAAGAACCGGAGGACGGCCGACAGAGGGGGATATATATGGAGGCTGAGTTTGAGCGGCATCTGCAATATCGTGCGTAACGTCGGCTTCTTCGGGGGCCTGGAGATCGAGAATCGGGAGTCGGGACTGTCGGACGAGGCGGCCGAAGTAGTTGACGCGGGTGCGGGGAC
>CAJUHM010000042.1 GCA_910586475.1 uncultured Muribaculaceae bacterium
TCCGTCAGTCCCGACTCCCCATCCTCGACCTCAGCGCCCCGCCCGACGAAGAAACCGCCGCACCGCCACAGGAAACCGCCATCATAATCCCCGCAGCCCCACAAAATATATTATCCCCCGACCCAGGCCACCCGCCGATCCTTCCCCTCTTCGCGCCACCCCGACGCGCCAGACCCTCCTGAGCGCCGCCGTATGCGCCCGACGGCAGGCCTATGAGTAGACCGGACCGAAATACGGCAAGGCGTACTTTGACATTATGGTCCCCGATGCTGTGGTTCCTGAATGATAATAGGGTGAGCCATCTCGGCCCACCCTATTCCATCTATCCATGTATACGCTTTGGTTCTTGTTAAAAGAAAAACCAGCGTTTTTTTGCTTTTTTCTTTTCCTGCGCGTTTGTTTTGATGAGTTCGGCTTCTGTCGGTGTCATTTTGTGGAAGTTGGTATATTTGGCTGGAAAGCCGATGACAGTGACCGACCCGCCGCGGAAAATACCGCGTTTCTTTACGATATACTGCGGATCGACAAGAACGTCGCCTCCGTTTTCTTTCAGAAGTTCAGCTTCGGTATTTTCCTTGATGGTCGACACCGATACAGGTTTGAATGGATTATAGTTCCACGAATAGGTCTTTTCGGCCTTTGTCTCGTTGACATCCATGTCGGCGACCGTGAAATTGACAACCCTGGTCTCGACCGCTGCTGTCGATGAGGTGTGGCGGACCGACGAACACGACGATAGCATCAGCAGACACGCCATTGACCCGATGATTTTTGCTTTCATATTGACTGGGGGATGTTGGTTTTATTTGAGCGGAGTGACATTCACGTATGTTGCGGGATACCCTTCGACAGTAACGTATTTGATATTGTTGCGGCCGAAGAAATTGCGGGTCTTCTTGATCTCATACTGGAAACCGACAAGGACATCGGCGTTGCCGTTGGCTTTGAGTGCTTCTGCAACGGCTGTCGCGATAACGGCTTTCTGTCCGCACCGGCGCACTGCTTTCTCCGGTTTGTAGGTAAACGAAATCTTCTTCTGGCTCACTTTGAGATCCGCCGTTGAGTTGCTGCGGATTTCAGTTTGGACAGGGATGGTAGTCGACGTGTGTCGGATCGAGCTGCATGATGCCAGACATAATGATGCGGTTGCCACTGCACAGATAAGTAATTTCTTCATAATAATTGGTTTTTAGAAACTTGGTTAAGTGGTTTGTTTACCGCGCAAAGGTAATAAATATCGATAAAATACCCCCCCCTATTAGTTAAATAAAGTTAACGCTTCGGTCAAATTTCTCAATTTTGTCGTTTCTGCATAAAAAACGCTGGGTCATGTCGTTTTTCTTCGACATGCCACAGCGTGTGTGAGGGCGATGCTTATTGATCGGCTGTCTCTATTTGACCTCCCAGGTGTCGCCCGAAAGGATCATCGACCGCAGACTGTCGAAACCGTGCGCGGCCTGAACCTCACGCACCTGCTCTTCGACGGCATCGTTGTAGGTGATCGATTCAACATCGCGGATCACTCCGACTGCAAGCGGAAGATCCCCTCCGTCCATCATCGCAAGCTGTTGGTGAAGGAAATTCGAAGGCGTGTGTGCGTCGTGGACGAGCACATCGTCGATCGTATAGGGGTCTTTGTCCAGATCGACGGCTTTCAGAAGGAATCCGTCCTGAACGAGCCCGCAGCGTTTATCCTTCCCGAAAAGCATCTTTTCGCCATGAACAAGATGGATTGTCCGGTCTGCACGGTATTCACGGTCCGTGATCGCAGAATGGATGCCATTGTTGTAGATAACGCAGTTCTGGAGTATCTCGCAGACTGAGGTGCCTTTGTGACGGGCGGCTGCGAGCAGTACCTCCTGTGTCGTGGCGAGCTCGACATCGATCGAACGTCCGAAAAAGTTCCCACGCGCTCCGAACACAAGTTCCGCCGGAATGAACGGATCCTCCGTCGTGCCGTAGGGCGAGGACTTCGAAACAAAGCCGCGATCAGAGGTCGGTGAATACTGTCCCTTCGTCAGACCGTAGATCTTGTTGTTGAAGATCAGGATATTGATGTCTATGTTGCGGCGCACGGCGTGGATGAAATGGTTTCCCCCGATGGCAAGGCTGTCGCCGTCGCCCGAAATCTGCCACACGGTCATCTCCGGATTGCCGAGCTTAAAGCCCGTGGCGACTGCGGCCGCACGCCCGTGGATCGTATGGAAGCCATAGGTATTCATGTAGTAGGGGAGGCGGCTCGAGCATCCGATGCCCGAAATGACGGCCGTCTTTTCAGGTGCGACGCCGAGGGTCGCCATCGTCTTGTGGAGCGAACTGAGGATCGCGTGGTCCCCGCATCCCGGACACCAGCGCACCGGCTGATCGCTCTTATAGTCTGCTGCGGTATATTTTGTCTCTTGCATGGCTCGTTAGTCAATGAGTTGTTTGACTGCCTCGGCAACCTCTTCGACAAGGAAGGGCTGACCTTGGATTTTGTTGATTCTCGCAATCTCCGTTTTCGGGAAACGTGCCTGGAGATAATCGGCAAGCATTCCTGTGTTCAGCTCGGCGACAATGACCTTCTTGTAGCGCGACAGGACATCCCCCGTGTTGGCGGGAAGCGGGTTGATATAGCGCAGCTGAGCGAAGTCTGTCTTGATACCCTGGCGACACAGTTCCGTCGCGGCTGTACGCAGGTGGCCGTACGTTCCTCCCCACCCAAGAAGTAGAACCTCTGCATCCCCGGCGCCGATTACTTCGAGTTCCGGAATGTCGTTGGCGATACGGGCGATTTTCTCACGCCGCGTCTCGATCATCTTCTCGTGGTTTTCTGGATCATTGCTCAGCGCCCCGGTCTTGTAATCCTTCTCGAGACCTCCAAGACGGTGGGTAGCCCCCTTCGTCCCGGGAATAGCCCAGTAGCGCACCTTGTTATCCTCGTTGCGGTCATATGGCTGCCAGCCGGCTGCCAGCTGTTCATCCGTGACATAGGGAGGGACAATGGCTGGATACTCGTCTGCCTCGGGAATGCGCCATGCCGACGATCCGTTGCCGATAAAGGCATCCGTCAGTAGGATCACGGGCGTCATATGCTCGATGGAGATACGCGCAGCCTCAAATGCCATTTTGAAGCAGTCGGTTGGCGAGGCCGGAGCCACGACTGCGACCGGTGATTCGCCGTTGCGGCCGTAGAGCGCCTGAAGCAGGTCGGTCTGTTCGGTTTTCGTCGGAAGCCCGGTCGACGGCCCGCCGCGCTGCACGTCGATGATGACAAGCGGAAGTTCGGCCATCACTGCCAGACCGATACCCTCGCTCTTCAGTGCAAGCCCCGGACCCGAGGTCGAAGTGACCGCAAGGTTGCCCGCAAATGATGCGCCGATGGCCGAGCAGACCCCGGCGATCTCATCCTCCATCTGAACGGCTTTGACCCCGAGGTCTTTGCGCTTTGCAAGCTCATGGAGTATATCTGTGGCCGGTGTGATCGGATAGCTTCCCAGAAACAGCGGACGACCGCTCTTCTCCGACGCCATGATCAGACCCCACGCCGTGGCGGTGTTCCCGTTGATGTCTGTATAGATGCCTTTGCGGGCCTCTTTTGTCTCGATGCGGTAGGTCGATACGGAAGCATGGCTGTTTGCTCCATAGTCGTAACCCGCACGGAGAACCTTGGAGTTCGCCTCATAGATCGCCGGCTTGCGCGCAAACTTCTTCTTGATGAAATGATCGACGCTGTCCATCGGACGGTCGAAGAGCCAGCAGACAAGGCCGAGGGCAAGGAAGTTACGGCATTTTGTGACCGCCTTGTTATCGAGACCGCTGTCAGAAAGTGCTGCCTTGGTAAGAGTCGTCACAGGCACAAGAAGGACATTTTCCTTGTTGATGCCCAGCTCTGCAAACGGATCATCTGTTGTGAACTTGGCTTTTTCGAGATCGCTCGCCTTGAACGAGTCTACGTCGGCGATGATCACGCCGCCGTGTTTGAGATGACGCACATTCTGTTTAAGTGCCGCCGGATTCATGGCCACGAGTACGTCACATTTGTCGCCGGGGGTGTGCACGTCTGTTCCGACGCTCACCTGGAAGCCCGAAACGCCTCCGAGGGAACCTTGCGGAGCGCGGATCTCGGCCGGATAGTCGGGAAACGTCGAAACTTCGTTTCCTAACCCTGCCGAAACATTGGTGAAAATGTTGCCGACCAGCTGCATTCCGTCGCCGGAATCGCCGGAAAAGCGAATGACAACTTTCTCCATGGTCTTGACGCTTGTTTCTGCTAACATGGGAATTGAGTGTTGTATGGTAATGGTATGTTTAAGTTTTTTCTTCAGTCGCGCCCGGCTGTTTGGGCGCGGTGATCGTCTCGGCAAAAGTAGCTAAAAAAATGATTCAAACCATCCTTATTGTCAAAAATAAATGTTTTCTCAGTCCGTAAGTGCCGCAAGCGCGTTGGCAATGCGTCTGAGGGCCTCTTTGATCAGTTCGTCTGAAGTCGCATAGCTCAGGCGGATATAACCCGGAAGACAGAAGGCTGCCCCGTCTACCGTCGCGACATGAGCCTCCTCAAGAAGATACATCGTCAGATCGCCGCTGCTTTTGATCTCTCTATCGCCGAATCGCTTGCCGATGAATGAGGAAACCTCCGGGAAGAGATAGAAAGCGCCCTGAGGCTTGTTGACCTTAAGCCCGGGGATTTGCGATGCCAGTTCGACAACGAGATCTCTGCGCCGCTCGAATGCCTTTCTCATATCCTCGACGCAATCCTGCGGACCCGTGTAGGCCGCTTCTGCTGCTTTCTGCGCGATCGATGACGAGCCGGAGGTGTACTGGCCCTGGAGCTTGGTGCAGGCCTTGGCGATTGACAGTGGACCTGCCATGAACCCTATGCGCCAGCCTGTCATGGCATAGGCTTTCGAGACTCCGTTGATCACAACCGTGCGGTCGGCGATCTCCTTGAACGTTGCCATTGACGTATAGCTCCCTGTGAAATTGATGTGGCGGTAGATCTCGTCTGAGAGAACGAGGATCTGCGGATAGTCCTTCAGAACATCGACAAGTCCCTCAAGCTCCTCTCGGGTATAGACCGAACCGGTCGGATTCGAGGGTGAGCAGATGAGCACCATCCGTGTTCGCGGAGTGATAGCCTCGCGGAGTTGCGCCGGTGTGATCTTGAAATCCTGTTCGATTGTTGCCGGAACGGTCACTGTGACTCCTTCGGCCAGTTTGACCATTTCGACATAGCTCACCCATGCAGGAGTAGGGATGACAACCTCGTCGCCCGGATTGATTGTCGAAAGTATGACATTACACAGCGCCTGCTTCGCTCCGCCCGAAACAACAATCTGTTCCGGCTTGAAATCCACGCCTTCCGTTGCCTTCATATTCTCGCAGATTGCTTTGCGAAGCGACATGTAGCCGGCTACCGGAGAATAGAATGTGAAATTCTCGTCGATGGCCTTCTTGGCTGCGTCCTTGATGAAGTCGGGTGTGTTGAAATCTGGTTCGCCTACCGAAAGGTTGATGACGTCGACACCGCGGGCGCGGAGTTCGTTGCTGCGCTGCGACATTGCAAGCGTTGCCGAAGCTGCCAGCGAATTGATCCTTTGAGAAATCTGAAGCATAATTCTTATAATGGTTTATTGGTTTTTTCCTGTCAGAATGGAGCGTATCTGGTTGAGTTTGTTGAGCGCCGCGACCGGTGTCAGATTATTGATGTCGATTCCGATTATCTCGTCGCGGATCTGGCTCAGTACCGGATCGTCGAGCTGGAAGAATGACATCTGCACTCCTTTTTCTTCGACCTTGGCCGGTTTGACTCGCGGTCCGTTACCGGCTTCTGCATCGCTGTCGTTGCCTCGCACCTTCTCGAGGTCGGCCAGCACGCTGTCCGCACGCTTGACGATCGTCGATGGCATACCCGCAAGCTTCGCTACATGGATTCCGAACGAGTGCGCAGATCCTCCCTTGACCAGTTTGCGGAGGAACACGACCCGGTTGCCCGATTCCTTGACCGAGACATTATAGTTCTCGATCCTCTCGAACGATGCTTCCATGTCGTTGAGCTCGTGATAATGGGTGGCGAAGAGGGTCTTCGGATGAATCCCGCGGTAGTTGTGGATATGTTCGACGATTGCCCAGGCGATTGAGATGCCGTCGTAGGTCGACGTCCCTCGTCCGAGTTCGTCGAACAGGATCAGAGAGCGTTCGCTCATATTGTTGAGGATCGATGCCGCTTCGTTCATCTCGACCATGAAGGTCGACTCCCCGTGGGAGATGTTGTCGCTTGCACCGACACGTGTGAAAATCTTGTCCACAACGCCTATATGCGCGCTCTCCGCTGCCACAAAGCAGCCGATCTGGGCCATCAGCACGTTGAGTGCCGTCTGACGCAGAAGCGCCGACTTGCCCGACATGTTTGGGCCCGTGATCATCATTATCTGGGTCCCCGTGTTCGACAGCCTGACGGTGTTGGTGATGTATGGTTCCCCGGCAGGCAGCTCGCGCTCGATGACCGGATGCCGGCCCTCGATGATCTCGATTTCCAGCGACGTGTCGACGACCGGACGGTTGTAGCGGTTCTCAAGAGCCGCCCGGGTGAACGCGAGCAGGCAGTCAAGACGTGCCAGAAGTGACGAATCGAGAAGTATCGCCTGGACATATTGCGTTACCGCGCTGACAAGCGATGCATAGAGTCGCGCCTCGATCGCCGCGATCTTTTCCTGTGCGCCCAGAATCTTTTCCTCATACTCCTTGAGCTCCTGGGTGATATATCGTTCGGCATTGACAAGGGTCTGTTTCCTTACCCATTCCGCCGGGACCTTGTCTTTGTGGGTGTTGGTGACCTCAATGTAGTAGCCGAAAACATTGTTGAACCCGATTTTGAGGCTCGTGATGCCCGTAGCCTGACTTTCACGTGCCTGCAGCTGCATCAGATAGTCCTTGCCGGAGTAGGCGATATGGCGCAGTTCGTCAAGCTCGGCGTCGACCCCTTCGCGGAACACTGTGCCGCGGTTCAGCGCTATCGGGGCGTCTTCGATGATCTCCCGTGCGATTCTGTCGCGGATACCCGAACAGGGATTGAGCTGTTCGCCGATTGCCGAAAGGGTCTCGTCGCCTGCTCCCTCGCAGATTGCCTTGATCGGGACAATCGTTTCGAGCGATTTGCGGAGCTGAACGAGTTCGCGCGGAGTGATGCGGCCGACAGCGGCTTTCGAGATGAGGCGTTCCATATCGCCGGTCTGCTCCAGAGAGCTTCTGACTTCGTCGCGCTCGCCTGGATTGCGGAAGAAATACTCGACGACATCCAGACGCGAATTGATGGCGGAAGCATCCTTCAGCGGAAACAGAATCCATCGTCTCATCAGACGCGCTCCCATCGGGCTGACTGTCCGGTCTATGACATTAAGAAGGCTCTTCCCGTCATGGGCCATCGATTCGACAAGCTCAAGGTTGCGGACTGTGAAATCGTCGAGGCGCACGTAGCGGTCCTCTTCTATGCGGCCGATCGATGTGATATGGCTCGTGCGTTTGTGGTTGGTCAGATCGAGATAATGGAGGATCGCACCCGCGGCGATGATCGCATTGGGCTGGCGGTCAATGCCGAAGCCTTTCAGCGAGCCTGTCTCGAACTGCTTCAGAAGCCGGTCAAGGGCGGTCGCTTCGGTGAAGATCCAGTCGTCGAGCTCAAAGTTGAGATAGCGGGTCGCTATCGACTGTTCGAAGTCACGTTTCTTCCCCCTTTCGACTAGAACCTCTTTCGGAGCGAACTTGGTCAGGAGTTTCTCGACATAGTCCGGAGCGCCTTCCGCTGCCAGGAACTCGCCGGTCGATATGTCGAGGAAGGCGATGCCCCAAAGGTTGCGGGTGATGTGTATTGCCGCAAGAAAGTTGTTTTCTCGGTGGTCGAGGATGTTGTCATTGACTGCCACGCCGGGAGTGACCAGTTCTGTGATCCCTCTCTTGACGAGCTTCTTTGTGAGTTTCGGATCCTCGAGCTGTTCGCAGATCGCCACACGTTTGCCTGCTCTGACAAGCTTCGGTAGGTAGGTGTCGAGCGCATGGTGGGGAAAGCCTGCCAGTTCTACGGACTGGGCTGAACCGTTGGCCCGTCGGGTCAGTGTGATCCCGAGGATTTCCGACGCTGCGATGGCGTCGTCGCAGAAAGTTTCGTAAAAGTCGCCGACACGGAAAAGAAGCACAGCGTCGGGATGTTTCTGTTTCATCTCGAAATACTGCTTCATCAGAGGCGTCTCAACTACTTTCTTTCCCATTGTCGGATGGCTTTTGTTATGCTTTGAAAAATGTGTGTAAAGTTAGACATTTTTCATCAATGCGGCAACACTCTTTCGCTTTGCTCAGATCCGGTCGAGGGCCTGTTCGAGATCGCTGATCAGGTCATCGGCATGTTCGCAGCCGATGCTGAGACGAACCGTCGACGTGGTGATGTGCTGATTCCTGAGTTCCTCTTCATTGAGCTGGGAGTGGGTGGTTGTGGCGGGATGGATGACAAGGCTTTTTACATCTGCCACATTGGCAAGCAGAGAGAAGATCTCAAGTGAGTCGATGAACCGCCATGCCTCTTCACGTCCGCCTGCGATCTCGACCGTGAAAATGCTTCCTCCGCCATTGGGGTAGAGCCGCGCATAGAGTTCATGGTCGGGATGGTCCGGAAGCGAAGGATGGTTGACTTTCCTGATTTTAGGATGTGAGGCGAGGTATTCGGCTATGCGCACCGCGTTTTCGACATGACGTTCGACGCGTAGCGACAGAGTTTCGGTGCCCTGCAGGAGCATGAATGCGTTGAAAGGCGACATAGCCGCGCCGGTGTCGCGGAGGATGACAGCGCGGATGCGTGTGACAAAGGGGGCTTCGGGTGCGATGTCGGCAAACACGGCCCCGTGATAGTTCGGATCCGGTTTGGCGAGCGTCGGATATTTCTCCGCTGAACCTTTCCAGTCAAACCGGCCGCTGTCTATGATGACGCCGCCGAGCGTAGTCCCGTGACCGCCTATGAACTTGGTCGCCGAATGGACCACTATGTCCGCTCCGTGTTCGATCGGACGCATGAGAAACGGTGTGGCGAACGTGTTGTCGACAACCAGCGGTATGTTGTGGCGTCGGGCAATCGCAGCCAGCGTGTCAATGTCGGTCACGTCGCAGTTCGGATTGCCGAAAGTCTCGACGAAAAGAAGTCGCGTTTCGGCAAGGATCGCTTTCTCGACGGCTTCGAAGTCGCTCACGTCGACAAATGTGTGGCCAATGCCGCGCGGTCCGAATGTGTTGGCGATCAGATTGGACGTTCCGCCATAAAGGTTGTTGGCGGCGAGAATGTGGTCGCCGGGGCCGACGAGGTTTTCTATTGTCAGAGCGATGGCTGCCGCTCCGCTTGCGACAGCCAGAGCGCCTGCACCCCCTTCAAGCGCTGCCATACGCTGCTCGAATACATCCTGGGTCGGATTCGACAGACGTCCGTAGATATGGCCCGGTTCGGTCAGTGCGAATCGGTCAGCGGCATGCTGTGAGTCGGGAAATACATATGAAGTGGTCTGGTAAAGAGGCACGGCGCGGGCGCCGGTTGTGGCGTCGGGCTGTTCTTGTCCAACGTGAAGCTGGAGTGTCTCGAAATGAAGTTTATTCTTATCCATGAGTCCGTTTTGGGCGTGTGACTTCGGAGGGTTGCCGGAATCTTGTTGCAAAATTATAGACTATTTGTCTTATTTCCAAAATAAAAAAAGCCGCCGGGAAGATCCTCGGCGGCTTACAAATAGCAATTCTGTCTGATTGCTATGGCTTAGTCTTTGTTCTCACGCGGAGCGCGGTGCTCGCGGCGGGGACGGTCGCCATCGCGACGGGGTCCGCGTTCGCGGTTGGGGCGCTCGCCGCGCGGAGCGCGTTCGCGTTCCACGTAGCCTTCCGGTTTCGGCTGAAGAGCACGCATCGACAGACGGTACTTGCCGGTTTTCTTGTCGATTTCGATGAGCTTCACTTCTACTTCGTCGCCCTCTTTGAGGCCGGAAGCGGCCATGTCGGGGAGACGTTCCCATGAGATTTCCGAGATGTGGAGAAGGCCATCCTTGCCGGGCATGAATTCAACGAATGCGCCGAAGTCGAGGATCGAACGGACGCGTCCTTTGTAGGTCTTGCCCTCTTCGGGAAGCGCGACAATGGCGTTGATCATTTCAAACGCGCGGTCGATCGAAGCCTTGTTTGAAGCTGCTACTTCAATGTAGCCGCCGGCATCGATTTCGTCGATTGAAACTGTTGCGCCGCTCTCTTCCTGGATTCCCTGGATGACTTTTCCGCCCGGGCCGATGACTGCGCCGATGAGCTCTTTCGGGATGATCATGGTGACGATGCGGGGCACGTTGGGTTTGTAGTCCTCGCGAGGTGCGGGAATTGTCTGGTTGATGATGTTGAGGATGTGGAGGCGGCCTTCGCGTGCCTGGTTGAGGGCGCGCTCAAGGATTTCATAAGAGAGGCCGTCGCACTTGATGTCCATCTGGGTGGCGGTGATGCCGTCGACCGTACCAGTAACTTTGAAGTCCATGTCGCCGAGGTGGTCTTCGTCGCCGAGGATGTCGGAGAGGATCGCATAGTTGGTTCCGTCGGAGATGAGGCCCATGGCGATACCGCTGACCGGTTTCTTCATCTGCACGCCTGCGTCGAGAAGTGCGAGTGTGCCGGCGCATACGGTGGCCATCGATGACGAGCCGTTGCTTTCGAGGATGTCGCTGACGATGCGGCAGACATAGGGGAATTCATCTGGGAACATCGGCTTGAGAGCGCGGTGGGCCAGGTTGCCGTGGCCGATTTCGCGACGGCCGACACCTCTGGTCGGACGGGCTTCGCCGGTCGAGAAGGGGGGGAAGTTATAGTGGAGAAGGAATCGTTCGCGGCCCTGGTTGAGCACGTCGTCAACGATCTTTTCGTCGAGTTTTGTTCCGAGGGTGACAGTTGCGAGCGACTGGGTTTCGCCGCGGGTGAAGACTGCTGATCCGTGAGGGCCGGGGATGTAGTCCACTTCTGCCCAGATCGGACGGATTTCAGTTGTCTTGCGGCCGTCGAGACGGATGCCTTCGTCGAGAACGCAGCGGCGCATCGCTTCTTTCTCAACGTCGTGGTAGTAGCGCTTGACGAGCGGAGCTTTCTCTTCGCGTTCCTCTTCGGGGAGCGATTCGATATATTCGTCGCAGATTGCCTTGAACGATTCGGCGCGCCAGTGCTTGTCGGCTGAACCGGTCTTCGCGATGGCATATGCTTTGTCGTAGCATTTCTCGCGGACATCCTTGCGGAGATCTTCGTCGTTGGTTTCGTGGCAGTATTCACGCTTGACGGTCTTGCCGGCTGCTTCAGCGAGTTCGAGCTGGATCTTGCACTGCTCTTTGATCGCTGCGTGTGCGGCTTTGAGGGCGTTGAGAAGGTCGGTTTCCGAAACCTCTTTCATTTCGCCTTCGACCATCATGATATTGTCCATAGTCGCTCCGACCATGAGTTCCATGTCGGCGCGTTCGAGCTGTTCGAATGTGGGGTCGATGACAAATTCGCCGTCAACACGGGCCACTCGCACTTCGGAGATGGGACCGTTGAAGGGAATGTCGCTGACTGCGAGGGCTGCCGAGGCGGCAAGACCTGCAAGCGCATCGGGCATGTCGACGCCGTCGGTCGAATAAAGGGTCACGTTGACAAATGTGTCGGCGTGATAATTGTCGGGGAACAGGGGGCGGAGCACACGGTCAACCAGACGTGAGGTCAGAATCTCATAGTCCGATGCGCGTCCTTCGCGTTTGAGGAAGCCTCCGGGGAAGCGTCCGAATGACGAGTATTTTTCTTTATACTCAACCTGGAGGGGCATGAAGTCGACCCCTTCGCCGGCCTCCTTGGCCGAAACAACTGTTGCGAGCAGCATGGTGTTGCCCATGCGCAGTTCTACCGCTCCATCGGCTTGCTTGGCCAGTTTGCCTGTCTCCAGGGTGATTTGGCGGCCATCAGGCAGCTCGATGGTTTTTTTGATGGGATTTAACATATACGTATATCTTGTTTGCTTGATTTTGCTTAACGTAAAAGCGCACAAAGTTAGCAAATTATTGGGGATTTCCCGCTATATAGCCGGTATTATTTAGGTATTTTTGCTACTTTTATGTATCTTTTTTGCCATTTTGTACGTTTATTTTCCGTAGACAGGCAATGGATGACTTTTCATGCCTATTAAGTTTCCCGTTTTATTACTGTTCATCAGATTTTATCGAATAATTTATGTTTGGCTATCGAATCACGAAAGATCCTCTCCGGAATCGTCCATATAAAGTCGGACTCGCTCTCAGTGGCGGCGGTGCGCGCGGTGTCGCTCATGCCGGTGCGATAAAGGCAATGCTTGAAGTCGGTCTGATTCCGGACATTGTCGCCGGCGTCAGTGCCGGTTCGATTGTGGCGGTCATGTATGCGGCAGGGCTGAAGCCCGATGAGATGGTCGAGATTTTTGCCGCAGCCAAATTCTCTGATTTCTGTGAACTCGCCGTGCCGAAAGACGGGCTTTTCCGTATGGTCGGATTCCGCAGGATGCTCGAGCGCTATATTCCGTTTAAGAACATCGAGGATCTGCCGATGCCGGTGGTGGTCTGCGCTACCGATTTTGATCATGGCAAAAAGGTCGCTTTCGAGTCGGGTCCGCTGGTAGAGAGGGTCTGTGCCTCATGCTCGATACCGGTCGTGTTCAAGCCTGTTGTGATCGACGGTGTCCGTTATGTCGACGGGGGTGTGCTCGACAATATGCCTGCGTGGGCCATACGTTCCCGTTGTCGCTTTGTGATGGGAGTGAACTGTTCGCCGGTCAGCGGCGACGGTTTCCCGAAGACAAATATCGCCTCGATCGCACTCCGTTCCTATGAACTGATGATGAAGAATAATTCGGCCGCCGATCTGTCGCAGTGCGACATTGTGGTGACGACCGACGACATCGCCTCATATAAAGTCTTTGATCTCCGGGGAATTCAGGAGGTCTTCAAAGCGGGCTATGATCGGACAATGGCCTGCTTCCGTGCGCGCGGTGTCGCTCCCTGATCTCCGGCTGTGGTTCGCTGCATGGATTTGAGTGATTAAGATGGCCTAAGGAATTGCAGAAAGTGAATTTGTTTTGTCTATTCATGGTAAAAGTAAACACTCTCTAAGATTCAGTCAGGTGCTTCCTATGGATTTTAAATAAAAAAATGGTAAATTTGCGTCCATGAAGCCCCGTGTATTACTCGTCAATAAGTTTTATTATCGCCGTGGAGGTGATTGCGTCTGCGTTCTGAATCTTGAAGAACTGCTCCGTGCCCGCGGGCATGAGGTGGCTGTCTTTGCCATGCATCATCCCGAAAACCTTCCCTCTCCGTGGGAGCGTTACTGGGCTTCTGAAGTGGAGTTCGGAGGCGGCGTCGGTTCGAAACTCAATGCGATGGCGCGAACGATGGGCTTCGGATCGGTATGCAGCCGCTTCCGTCGGATCATACGCGATTTCCGTCCCGATGTGGTCCACATCCATAATATCCATTCCTATCTTTCTCCGGTGGTCGCTAAGATTGCCCGTAAGGCCGGAATCAAAGTGGTCTGGACTCTCCACGACTATAAACTCCTTTGTCCCTCCTATGCCTGTCTGCGCGACGGCACCCCCTGCGAGCTGTGCTTCGACCGCAAGAGCCGGGTGCTGGCCACACGCTGCATGAAGGGCTCCCTTGCGGCAAGTGCGGTGGCCTATCTCGAGGCGCTGCGCTGGAATCAGGCAGCTCTGACGCGCATGACCTCGCGCTTCATCTGTCCGAGCCGTTTCATGATGGATAAAATGGCGCAGGGTGGTTTCCCGCAGGAAAAACTGACGGTGCTCTGTAATTTCCTTGCGCCCGAAATGGCCTCCCGCATGCAGCGCCATGCCGTCGGGAGCTATTCACGCGAGCGCGAGCCATATTATTGTTACGTAGGGCGGTTGTCGGCTGAGAAGGGTGTGGAGACTCTATTGCAGGCTGCGTCCGGACTCCCTTATGAACTGCGTGTGGCCGGCGACGGACCGCTTGCCCGGGAACTCCGGGCGAAGTATTCCCATTGTGACCACATCCGTTTTCTCGGGCGTCTTGATGGAGAGGGTGTCGAAAAACTACTTGCCTCCGCTCGCCTTTCTGTCCTTCCGTCGGAGTGTTATGAAAACAATCCTCTGGGGGTGATCGAGTCGCTTTGCTGCGGCACTCCGGTTGTCGGTGCGCAGATCGGAGGTATTCCCGAACTGATTGTCGGAAAAACCGGAATCACGTATCCTTCCGGCGACGTCGAGGCGCTCCGCTCGGCAATCCGTAGGGCATGGACCACTGCTTTCGATCATGCGTCCATTGCCGCTGACTCTTTGGTCAGATTTTCAGCAACAGCTTACTACGAGGCGTTGTGTGCGATTTATGTCGGAGAGGATTAACATTTTTTAATGTGTCAAAAGGGGCTTTTGCCTCCGCTCGGAGTTACCTTTGCGTAAACTGAAAACTTAATGAAGAATATAGCATTCATATTTTTGGCGGTTCTGCTGTCCGTTCTTCCGGCCAGTGCCAAGGTTAAAGTCGGAGCCGAGCGTTCCGACCTCTTTCTCCCGATTCTGGAAGGGAAGAAGGTCGCGCTCTTTAGCAATCATACAGGTCTTGTAGGCGACACCGGCGAGCATACTCTCGACATGCTGCTCCGTAATGGCGTTGATGTCACTGTCATTTTCTCTCCCGAACATGGATTCAGGGGCGATGCCGACGCGGGGGCTCACGTCAAGAGTTCTGTCGACACGAAGACCGGAATCCCGATTGTCTCGCTTTACGGTGGCAAAGGTTCTTCCGAACCGACGAAAGCGACTCTTGATAAGTTTGATCTCATTATCTGCGACATCCAGGATGTCGGCACCCGGTTCTATACCTACTACATCACAATGCTGCGGCTCATGAAGGTCGCCGAGCGTTCCGGCAAGGAATTTATTGTCTTTGACCGTCCGAACCCGATCGGCATGATCGTCGACGGACCTGTCCTTGACATGACTCTCAAATCCGGGGTCGGCGCGCTGCCGATTCCGGTTGCCCACGGGATGACACTCGGCGAGCTTGCGCAAATGATCAACGGCGAAGGCTGGCTCGACAACGGACGCAAGGTAAGGCTGACGGTTATCCCATGCGACAGCTACACTCACGCCACTCGCTACGATCTGCCTGTCAATCCGTCGCCCAATCTTAAGTCGATGAAGGCGATCTATCTTTATCCTTCGGTGTGCTATTTCGAGGGTACGGTCATGAGTCTTGGGCGCGGAACCGCGACACCCTTTGAAATCTATGGTCATCCATCGATGAGGTCCGGAGATTTCTATTTCACACCGAAGTCTGTGCCGGGTGCGGCAAATCCGCCGCTGAAGGGACTGAAGTGTCGGGGAGTGGATCTGAGCGGAGTTCCCGACGAAGAGATTATCAGAGGAGGTGTCGACTTCTCATATATCATCGATGCCTACCGTAACACCCGCCTGCCTGCGGAAAAGAAGTTTTTCACTTCCTTTTTCGATCTCCTGACCGGCGACCGCAGGGTTCGTCAGATGATTGTCGAGGGGCGTTCGGCCGATGAAATCCGTGCAACGTGGGCCGACGGCCTCGCCCGATTCCGCGAGCGTCGCGCCAAATATCTGTTATATCCTGAAAAATGAGTCCGTTCACAGTCGTTCTGACAATAGGTGTCTATTTCGCCCTTCTTCTGATCGTAGGGCGGCTTGCGTCGCGCAATGCCGACAATGCCACATTTTTTACAGGTGGCCGGCGCATGCCCTGGTTTCTTGTCGGGGTTGCAATGATCGGAGCGTCGATCTCCGGAGTCACATTTATTTCTGTCCCCGGCATGGTGGCCGCTAAGGGCTATTCCTATCTTCAGATGGTTCTTGGCTTTATCGTGGGCTATGTGGTCATAGCGACATTCCTCGTCCCGGTCTTCTACAAGCGCAATCTTGTCAGCATCTACGGCTACCTGAGCCAGCGTTTTGGCCCGGGAGCCTATCGGTCAGGCGCGTGGCTCTTTTTTGTGTCAAAACTGACGGGAGCTTCTGTCAGATTTTTTGTAGTCTGTGCGGTTTTGCAGTTTCTTGTCTTTTCGCCGCTCGGAATCCCTTTCGAGATCAATGTGTTTCTTACGATAGCGCTGATCTGGCTCTACACGGCGAGTGCGGGGGTCAAGGCCCTGATATGGACCGATCTGATCAAAAGTCTCTGTCTGATCCTTTCGGTCATTCTCTGCATCGCCTACATCGCGCTCAACTGCGGAATCACCATCGCTGATATTCCGGCAGTCGTCACTTCTCATCCGACTTCCAGAATGTGGCATTTCGACGATCCGATGGCCGGATCTTATTTCTGGAAACAGTTTATCGCAGGAGTCTTTATGGCGATAGCCACAAACGGACTCGATCAGGACATGATGCAGCGCAATCTTGCCTGCCGTGATTCTGTGGCGTCGCGCAAGAATATGATTTTCAGCGGCGTGATGCAGTTTTTTGTCATCGCACTTTTTCTCGTTCTCGGAACGCTGCTGCTTGTTTTTGTCGAGAAGTCCGGTCTTGAGCTCCCTGAAAAGTCCGACGAACTCTTCGGCCTTGTCGCCACTCACTCTTCAATGCCCCCTGTCATCGGAATCCTCTTTGTCGTCGGGCTCGTTTCGGCGGCCTATTCGGCAGCCGGTTCGGCTTTGACATCGCTTACAACCTCATTTACCATCGATATTCTTGATGCCGGAAATCAGTCAGGCGATGATCCGCGTAGGCTTGCGCGCACGCGTCTTAAAGTGCATGGACTTATGTCGCTGCTGATGGCTGCGGTCATCATCGTTTTTTATCATCTTTCGACCGACGACGCGATCTCGGCGGTCTATACCGTCGCTTCATATACCTACGGGCCGATTCTCGGACTGTTTCTCTACGGACTGTTCACCAGATTTTCTATCGCCGACCGTTTTGTTCCGCTGGTCTGCCTTGCGGCGCCTTTCATTTCATGGGCGGTTCAGTGGGGGCTTGAGCGCTTATTCGGTTATCAGACTGGATTCGAACTGCTTCTGATCAATGCCTTTGTGACCGTCTGCGGTCTCCATCTGCTTCCAATCCGGAAATCCACGGTCTATGTCGAAGAATCTGTTTAACCGCTATATCTGGATTGTCGACACGATCCGTCGTCACGGCTCCATTACGCGTGAGGAGCTCAGTCGCCTCTGGGAGAAATCAACTGTCGGCGACGGGCGTCCGTTGCCGCGTCGCACGTTCTATAACTACCGGAACGCGATCGAGGAGCTTTTCCGCATCAATATCGAGTGTAATCCCTCGACGTTCGAGTATTATATCGACGGCGCCGACGCGCATGTTGCCTCTGTCACCGACTGGATGCTCAACACCGCGTCGCTCTCCAACGTCCTTTCCGATGCCCGCGATGTGGCCGACAGGATATTTCTTGAGGATGTTCCGTCGTCGCGCCAGTTCCTTTCTCCGATGCTTACGGCTATGCGTGAGAAGAAGACAGTTCGCTTCGGCTATAGCCCCTATTCCCGTACAGGTGCGCCGAAGCCGGTTGATCTCGAGCCATATTTCCTTAAGATTTTCCGTCTGCGGTGGTATGTGACCGGGCTTAATGTCAGGGAGAAGGTCATCAAGACCTATGCGCTCGACCGCATCAGCGGCCTGACGCTGCTCAGCGAAACATTCGAGATCCCGCCCGACTTCGATCCGGAGGCCTATTTCCGCGACAGTTTCGGAATTGTCTTTTCGCAAGGGAAGACCCATAAGGTCACTCTCCGTGTCACCAGCCGTCAGGCAAAATATTTCCGGGCGCTTCCGCTCCATCATTCCCAGTCGGAGATGATCCATGATTCCTATTCGATTTTCAACTATAACCTCCGACTGACGCCTGATTTCGTGCAGGAACTCATGAGCTACGGTCCGAATGTGACCGTGCTTGCTCCGGCCGAACTCCGCGCCATGATCGTAAATAATCTCCAGCAATCATTAAAGAACTATGAGAATTGATATATTGACAGTGCTTCCCGAGATGCTTGAGTCGCCTCTCGGGTGTTCGATCCTTAAACGTGCGGCCGACAAGGGTCTGGCCGAATATCACGTGCACAATCTTCGGGACTATTCAACCAACCGCCACCGCAAGGTCGACGACTATCCCTTCGGAGGTGAGGCGGGGATGGTTATGCAGATCGAGCCGATCGACCGCGCCATCGCGGCCCTGAAAGCTGAGCGTGACTACGACGAGGTTATTTTTACGTCGCCTGACGGTGAGCAGTTCACTCAGCCGATGGCCAACAGCATGTCGATGCTTGAGAATATCATAATCCTCTGCGGCCACTACAAAGGGATTGACTACCGTATCCGCGAGCATCTGATCACGCGTGAGATCTCGATCGGTGATTATGTGCTGACAGGCGGGGAGATTCCGGCGGTTGTCATTACTGATGCGATCGTCCGGCTCATCCCGGGAGTGCTGGGCGACGAACAGAGCGCCCTTTCCGATTCCTATCAGGACAATCTGCTTGCGCCTCCGGTCTATTCCCGTCCGGCTTCTTACAACGGATGGGATGTCCCCCCGATTCTTCTTTCAGGCCATGAGGCGAAAATTGCCGAGTGGCGCCACGAACAGGCTCTTGAACGTACGCGCCGCCTGCGTCCGGATCTGCTGAAATGATCGGTCAACCTAATCCACATAATAATTTCTATGCCGGTGAACTCCCTGATGTAGTACAACTTGCCCCGGCAGCGTTCCGACGGAGTTGAAATTTAGAAAGTCCATAACTTACTGATTTTCCAGTGAAGTTATGGACTTTATCGTGTCAGCGAAAAGACGCTGTCAGTCGTTTTTGTAACTATTGTTCACTACGTCTTCCAGTTCTTCATCCGTTACCTCTTTGGAGAAAATATAATATACATTTGTGCTTGTCGAACTCGCTCCTCCGTAAGCACCTACATAGCCACTCCCTGACGTCACCGATTTAGTATCGACCAATTCCCACCCTTGCAATGACATATAGTTTAACGCTCCAATGAGCGAAGTAAACTTTAAGTCTTTACCATCTTCGCCTTTGATTGCTTGTCGCTTTTTATTAGAGCCATCATCCAGTTTGATGGAATTCTTATGAAATTCCATCTCAACAAATAATTTCTTGGCTTGAATATTGCCACAAAACAAGAAAGATAAAAAAAGTAGGAAACCAATTTTTTTCATGAGTGCTTTAATTAGTGTTAGTAATGTTTTATGTTTCTTCTAAACGTTGTGTCAGATTCCGCCATACTATAAATAATCCCAATCGTTGATATTGATTATATCAATCTATGTTCATATTCGTATGATGTGTCATGGCCTTATTTGATAATGGAATCTATGAAGGTATTGTACATCGTTTGCTTGCTCTTGCCCTTGAGCCATAGAATGCTGACGGACAGCAATTCCTCCTGCCCGCTTATCGGTATGGCAACACATCCGTTTTGGTTACGGATGCTAAGCGGGGCAAGTATGGAAAACCAATTGCCCGTTGCCACCATTTCAATGATTAGATTAGTGTCATTTACCTCGATATGAGGCTCGATGGAAACATTGTTGTGCTGCAGGAGACGTTCCACCATAGTACGGGTATGCATACCCCGAAGAAATGTAGCAAACTGATAATCCTTCATTTCCAGAAGAGACACTCGTGATACACCTGAGAGCGCATGGCTGTCACTTATGATGACGGATAAGGGTGATACGGTGAGGGGGTGCATCACCACATTGGGTGGCAACCTGTCAGGTGTGTATGTTATTGCTATGTCAAGTTGGTTTGAAATAAGACTGTTCATCACTTCCTCAACCGTGTTGAACATTCGCACAGTGAGCTTTATGCCAGGGTACTTTCGAGTATAATCCACTATGTGGGAGTTTAATATTTCCCGTGTGCTATAAGTGACACCAATATTTAACTGCCCTTTATATATATGGTTAAGAGCTTTTATTTCCTGTATTCCCTCATTCAGTTTGCTCAGAGCTGCCGAGGTGTATTCCTTAAATTCCTTTCCCGATTCGGTAATGAACACTTTCTTTCCGATACGGTCAAACAGCCTTACTCCAAGTTCTTCCTCAAGCTGCTTTATGCTTATCGAAAGGGTGCTTTGAGTGATAAACAGCTCTTTTGACGCTTCCGTGAAATTCAATAATTCAGCAAGTTTTACGAAATATCTTATTTGCGACAATTCCATAAATATTACCAATGATATTGATTGAATAATTTAATTGTGTAAATGTAAGTATCTCGTATAAATAAATTAATGTATTGACATGTTAAGCCGCAGGTCT
>CAJUHM010000043.1:0-18607 GCA_910586475.1 uncultured Muribaculaceae bacterium
GCCTTGTCTTTTATTCTGCCGGTGTAAAAATCTCGAGTTTTTTATCTATATTTGTGGTCTGACGGATCGTCTGATTCCTAATGGCATCCTCATGGACGGGACTCCATGTTTTAATCGCAGAAAAGTTTATTTACCATTCATCTATATATCCAGTCAAACCACCTTATCTGAACAGGAAAAAATGATTACCACTCTGCTGATTATCTTCATTATCGGCTACCTGCTGATTGCCTCCGAACATGTTCTGGGCATCAACAAAGCCACATTCGCGCTGATCATGTGCGGCGCCCTATGGGCAGTCTACGCCGTTGCCGCCCATGACCCCAACCTCTCGGAGGACCTCGTGCTCGCGCTCGGCGACACCTGCGAAATTGTCGTGTTCCTAATCGGAGCGATGACGATCGTCGAACTGATCGACCGTTATGGCGGCTTCAACATCATTGTCAGAAACCTGAGGGCCGGCAACAAGCGGAGTCTGCTGTGGATTCTGGCATTCGTCGCCTTCTTCCTTTCGAGTATTCTTGACAACATGACAACGACGATCATCATGGTCATGATGCTGCGCCGGATGCTGAGCGACCAGAAAGAACGCTGGATTTTCGCCTGTGTAATCGTGCTGGCGGCAAACGCCGGAGGCGCATGGTCGCCGATCGGCGACATCACAACAATAATGCTCTGGATGAAAAACTATGTCTCGTCTGTCGATCTGATCGTCAACCTGATCATCCCGTCGATCGTTTCGGTCATCGTCCCGACATTCATCGCATCGTTCATGATCGCACCAGCTCCAATGGAATCACTCAACACCCAGGACGAGCGCAAGGGCTATTCGCTGGCCGAACACCACCGTAAACTCTCGATCCTTATTCTGATATGCGGTGTGGCCGGACTGCTTTTCGTTCCAGTCTTCAAGGCCACCACCCATCTGCCGCCATACATGGGCATACTGCTTTCGCTCGGTATCCTCTGGCTCCTCACCGAGCTGATCGTCCACCACTATGATCTCGACGGAAAGATCGAAGGACGCATCTCGCAGGTTGTCCGCAACATCGACATGTCGACCATTCTCTTCTTTCTCGGAATCCTCATGTCAGTCGCCGCACTCGGACAGGCCGGCATCCTTTCGCAACTCGCCATGTGGCTCAACGACAACTTCCATGACGTCTATCTCATCAGCGGCATCATCGGAGTCCTCTCGTCGATCGTCGACAATGTGCCGCTCGTCGCAGCCTGTATGGACATGTATCCTGTGGCAACCGAAGCCGCCATCGCCGCTTCGGCCGATCCGGCCTACACAGCCCTCTTTGTCGGCGACGGTCTGTTCTGGCATCTTCTGACCTTCTGTGCCGGAGTCGGCGGCAGCCTGCTGATCATCGGATCGGCTGCCGGAGTTGTCGCTATGGGGATCGAGAAGATCCCGTTCATGTGGTATGCCCGACGGATCACTCTGCTCGCCTTCGCGGGCTATCTGGCGGGTATCGCCACAATCTGGGCCGAGACGTTCATTCTGTCAATATAGCCATACACCGAACAACCACTCACTCTGTGGCGTTTCAGCTCCGGCCGTCGGGCACGATTAATCGCGCCTGACGGCCGGAGAAGCATCCCCCTCCTCGCAACTCCCCTCCCCAGCGGCACAAAAGAGAGTTTTTTGTGTCGTCGGGGAAATATTCCTAATAAAATTCTTAACTTTGCAACTGAGTTTTGCCGAGATCTCAATGCAGAACATAGAACCCAACATGATTATGAAAGAAGAACTAAACCTCGACTGGGCTAATCTCCCATTCGGCTATGTACCCACTGATTATAACGTTCGTTGCTATTACCGCGACGGGAAATGGGGCGAAATTGAAGTATCGACCTCAGACACCATAAACATCCACATGGCCGCTACTGCGCTCCACTACGGTCAGGAAATTTTTGAAGGACTGAAAGCGTTTCGCGGACGCGACGGAAAGGTCCGGGTTTTCCGTATGGAAGAAAATGCACAGCGCATCCGCCGTTCGGCCGAAGGCCTTTGCATGGAACCCGTGCCCACCGAAATATTCTGTGAGATGGTCAGAAAAGCCGTAGAACTGAACGCCCGTTTCATTCCTCCTTACGGCAGCGGCGCATCGCTCTACATCCGCCCTCTCGAAATCGGAATGACTCCGAGCGTAGGCGTCAAGTCTGCGACAGAATATCTGTTCATGATCCTCGTAAGCCCAGTCGGCCCCTACTTCAAAACCGGGTTCAAGCCGACAAATATATGCATAATGCGCGAATATGACCGCGTCGCTCCCAAGGGAACAGGACGGTTCAAGACAGGTGGCAACTATGCCGCAAGCCTCAAATCGGGCAACCATGCCCATGAGCTGGGCTACTCGGCTGTGCTCTATCTCGATCCCCGCGACAAGAAATATCTTGACGAATGCGGTCCGGCCAATTTCTTTGCAATCAAAAACGGAGTCTACATCACTCCCGCATCTGAATCGATTCTCCCGTCTGTCACAAACAAGAGCCTCATGGCCCTCTGCGAAGACCTCGGAATCAAGGTCGAGCAACGCCACATCACCGTTGAAGAGCTCGCCGAAGTCGAAGAAGCCGGAGCTTGCGGAACTGCCGCCGTCATTTCTCCTGTCGGCGAGATCGACGACATTGACACCGGGGAAAAATACATCATATCAGCCGACGGAAATCCGGGAGCTGTCAGCACTCGTCTCTACAACCTTCTGCGCGGCATCCAGCTCGGCGAGGAAGAAGACACCCACGGCTGGAACACTGTTATTGAAAACATCTAACGCTATCCCGACCCACAATGACCGACTATCAGTCAATCATAGACAAATATTATCCCGCAGCCTCGAAACTGCGGGATATTTATTTGCGCCACTGCAGGTCTGTCGCCGACGAGGCGCTTGCAGTTGCAAGACGGAAAAAACTTCCGCTCAACGAGTCAGACATCATCGGCGCCGCGATGACCCACGACATCGGAATCTGCCGGACGGATGCATCCGGAATAGAATGCCACGGTGAACTGCCTTACATCTGCCACGGAATCGCAGGGGCCGGAATCCTGCGTAAAGAAGGAGCACCCGAAGAGTGGGCGAGAGTCGCTGAACGCCATACCGGTTCCGGGCTTACGGCTGACGAGATTGCCGCATCGGCACTTCCTCTCCCCCCCGGCGACTACATGCCGCAGACCCTTCTCGAAAGACTCATCTGCTACGCCGACAAATTCTATTCAAAAAGCGGCCGCATGGAGAGGAAAGACCTCGAACGGGTGCGCCGCGAAATGGCCCGTTTCGGTCAGTCAAGCCTCGACCGGTTCGACGACCTCAACCGCGAATTTTCATGAGCTGCCGGTCAGAAACCGAGACTGCGCACGTCAAAACAGGGACAGGCTTTGGCAGCGAATTCGTTGTGGCCATGAACCGTAGCCGAGGGGAAACGCTTCTTCAGACGACCGACAAGATCGACAAGCGCCTTTTTTTGGGCGGCCGTACGGGTGTCGGCCGGTTTTCCTGACGCGTCGAGGCCTCCGACATAACAGACTCCGATCGAATTCGCATTGAAGCCTTTGCAGTGGGCGCCTGCTTCGGATTCGTCGCGACCTCTGACTACTGAGCCGTCAAGATAGATAACATAGTGATAACCGATGCAGCGGAAACCGCGCGCACGATGCCAGCGGTCGATTTCTTCGACCGTTGTCCTGCGACCTGCCTTTGTGGCGGTGCAGTGAATGATGATTCTGTTTATTTTTCTCATAACGGAGGCAAAGTTACACCTCCGTTTGCCCCCTCACCGGTCTGTTTTCAACATTCGTTTCATTTCTGCCCGTCGAGGGAGGGAAAACCGGCAGTGCGGTGCATGAGGTAACCGTCAGGACCTATCGTCACAAGAAGAGCTTCGACACCGCTGATCCCCCCGATCATCTCAAGCGCGGACTCAGTTGACATCGCCATGCACGACGTGGCAAGCGCGTCGGCCATCATCGCGTCAGGAGCAATGACCGTAGCACTGAGCGTTCCGGTTTCGGCCGGCCTACCGGTGACGGTCGAGATCGTGTGCCATGCCTTCCCTTGTGAGGTCGACCGGTAGTTACGGTAGTTGCCGGATGTTGCCACACCGCAGTCTGTCACGCTGATAACGGCCATTCGTTTATGGACAATAGCAGTGTCGTTCTCTACCGGAGCATCGATCATGATACGCCACGGCTCTCCATGATGATTCACCCCGCTGACAGTCACTTCACCCCCGATCTCGACAATGAAATCCTCACATCCGTTGCGCCGGAGCATATCGCCGATCAGATCACATCCGTAGCCCTTCGTTATTGCTGAAAAATCAAACTCTGTCATCGGCGACGGCTTGACAATCCTGTCGCCGTCAAGACGACACCGGCCAATACCAGTCAGTGTCAGAGCGCTGTCGATCGACTCCTGGGTCGGTTCAAGACCGGAATCCCGGTAGCCGAACCCCCAGAGATTGACCAGCGGAGCCACAGTCGGGTCGAAAGCGCCTCCACTGAGACGGTTTACCTCTCCGGCCGCAAGGAAAATCCGACGGAACAGCGAGTCCGTCTGATCTGTCTGATTCATATTTATCCGACTGACGAGCGAATTGGCCGCGAAAGGCGACAGCGAATTTTCGACCTGCTGCATCACCGAGATTATCGAATCGTCAAGCATGCGCGGACTCCGGTAGGTTATATGGTAAGTGGTGGCCCATACGGCACCCTCGCACTTGCGGTAATCGCCTCCGGTGTCACACGACGAAAAAGACAAAGCGACCCCCAGAACGGACGCAAACAACAAAGCAAAACTAAACTTTTTCATGATCCACGAAAGTGTTTTCTTTTAGAGAGTGTTTGAATTTAACTTTTATTCGCTCAAAGAGGAATTTTCGATGGATTTCTGAAGATTTACGAAGGAAGCGATGCCGACATCGTGACTGAGAATATCTTCAGAACGCTCCGAAAAGAGCCTTTGAAAGAATGAAAGGGTCTTTATCACATATTCTTTTTGTTCATCCGGGCTAAAACCAAACATTCTCTTAATTCATTCAGATTAGCGGCAGACAGCGCCGGAAATAATCCCTTGCCGCAGTCCACTCGACATAAACGGTCCGACTGTTTGGGATGAACGCCACAGGATGCTCATTGTGGTCTATTCGCAGATAATAGCGTCCTGACTCGCTTTTAAACAGTATCATCTGGATATTGGCCGCCATCGGGACCACGTTGAAATCAAGCCAGTGGAGAGCCACCGTATCGAAATAATTAGTCAGATAGTAACACCCGGGAAGGCGCATCAGAGCCAGAAGAGGCATCAGTGTCTCGGCATGACCGAAACGCAGATTGACTTTGGCCACATCGCGGTTGCCGGCGATGAAGGCTTCGGTAGTGGCAATCAGGTCCTCAAGCAGCGGAGCGGCAATTTCTGACGGGACTGTCGAGAGAGTCGAGGCGGAATGCTGGAGATAGTGACGCAGATTGACAACCGCCCACAGACTGTTCTGCTCCTGCGGACTGAGATACTCAGCGACATTAGCGCTCATCCCCATCGCCTGCATACCCGCAAGGACAGAGAATTCGGCCAGCGCGAGATCAGTCGCTCCGACTGAATAGCCGTCGAAATCAAATCCACTGCCCAGAACTCTTTTGAGCTGCTCGGTCGGACAATTGGATGCGATGAAACTGCGCATCGTCGACTTCAGCTCGTCAGAAGTCCGAAACTCAGTGTAGGCCGGATTATTGTCGAAAAAGCGCATCAGAGGTGAAAAACGGCGACCGGAAGCGAGCTCAAGCTCGACCGTGTTGTCCATTCGTGTAAGCTGGTGGGTGAACTCATCCATACTCATGACGCAACGCGGCGAATAAGACGATATGGCGTTGACAAGCGAGTTTCTGAAAAGCTCCGGATAGGCAGCGATCATTCTTGCGGCTATTCCGCGCTGTTCTACCATTCCGAGCGAATCAAGTCCACCCCACCGGCCATTGACCGTCGCAACGATTCGCTGAGTCAGTTTCTTCAGCCGGCGACCCTGAGGAGTGATCGTTCCGTCAGACTCAGCCTTGTCAAGCGCGCCAAGCAGTGCATTGCAATTGCGGGGAGAAGATGGGAACCTGGCTCCATGACGACCCACGTGATTGATCATCACCGGCTCGAGCGTATCAGGATATACAACCGGATGCTCAGGGACAGGATAGGGCAAAGCTGTTCCCTGACAGTCAGACCAGGAGTAGTTTGTGGCTGTTGGATCAGCAGCAGTGCTTCCGAGAGCGGAAGCCAACACAAGAACTATTGAAAATAATTTGCGCGCTGTCATTGGTGCTATCTGATTTTTACTTAATTTTGTTGTTATAGAAAGAGACTTGACGGACTCTTTTATTAATAACGCTTAAAAGACTCAAAAATTTCCCGTCACCGGCTAAAAAACTCTCTTTAGCCCTAATTTCCCGCCCATTACACCCTATTTGAAAATCATTTTCTATGGACACCTACGAACATATCAGCCGACTCATCAGCCAAAACCGCATTGCCGAAGCCATCGCTGAAGCCGAAATGTCGCTTAAAGAAAAACCCGACGACAGCCGGATCTGGTATCTGCGCGGGAAAATCCACTGGCGGACAGGCAATCGCTCAGAAGCAATGTCCTGCTATTCACGTGCCGTTGCTCTCGATCCCGACAGTCCAGCGGCTTTCGCCCTCGAACAGGCCCGCGACATCGCCGATTTCTTCAATCCCGACCTGCTCAATCCCTGAAGCATTCCGGACAAGTCTTTTACATAAACATGGCGCTGTATCAAAATTTTAAATTTTGACCAGCGCCTAAGCAAAACGGACGGATCGGCTCGACGCCTGACCGCTATGGTGTTATCAAATATTGGGAAAACAGAATCTTACTTCTTGTCAAGCTCTTCATATTTCGAATGCTGGCTCTTGAACTCCGGAACAAGCGCCTTCATGCCGGCAACGATTGTCATGTCATCTGAAACGGATGCCGTTTCGATCAGCTTAATGATTCTCACATTGACATCTTCGTAGTCATACTCACGAACTTTGGCGATCTTGATCTTGTTGTGGAATGTAGGCAGGGTGATCTCCTTGTCGTTGAGCACCTCTTCGTAGAGTTTTTCGCCGTCGCGGAGTCCGGTATACTTGATTGTAATGTCCTTCGCGCCGCTCATCTTGATCATTCGCTTTGCGAGATCGGCGATTCTGACCGGCTTACCCATGTCGAAAACAAAGATCTCACCGCCATTGCCCATCGTACCGGCCTCAAGCACAAGTTTGCACGCCTCGGGAATAAGCATAAAGAAACGGATTATGTCGGGGTGAGTGACCGTGACTGGACCACCGGCCTTGATCTGACGTTCAAAGAGAGGAATGACCGATCCGTTAGATCCGAGCACATTTCCGAAACGCGTAGTGACGAAGCATGTCTCGCCCTTGATCTTGCCATCCTTGATTGCCTTGTCAAGAGCCTGCACATAGATCTCACAGATACGCTTCGAACACCCCATGACGTTGGTCGGGTTGACAGCCTTGTCAGTCGAGACCATGACAAATTTTCGCGTTCCGTACTTGACCGCGAGGTCTGCGATGATTCTTGTGCCGTTGACATTATTCTCGATCGATTCATAGGGGTTGTCCTCCATCATCGGCACATGCTTGTAGGCAGCCGCGTGGAACACATACTCCGGACGATAGTCACGGAACAGCTCCTCCATGCGCTCGAGATTTGCGATGTCGGCGACAACCGTATGCGCCTTAATAGCGGGCCACTCGCGGGCCATCATCAGACGAATGTCGTGGAGTGGAGTCTCTGCCTGATCGACGAGGATAAGCTCTCCGGGATTAAAGAGCGCGATCTGGCGCACCATCTCCGAACCGATCGAACCGGCGGCTCCGGTGATAAGAATACGTTTTCCTGTCAACAGATCGGCAACGGCCGTCATGTCGATCTCGATCTTCTCACGGGGAAGAAGATCCTCGACGTTCACTTCCTTGAGCTGAGTGTAGCTCAATTCGCTCTTTCCATCCCATTCCTGAGTGTCCGGAAGCAACAGAATCTTGATTCCGGCCTCGATCAGACGGGTGATCATCGCATTGTTGTTACGCAGAGCGGCAGTCTTCAGCGGGCTGACAAGCAGCACTGTTGCATGATTGCGCTTCATTACGTTGATAAGGGTCTCGTCATTATGGTAGACAGTCACTTCAGCCAGACGCTTACCGACCATATCTGTCGCATCGGAAACAAAACCTGAGATGACGTAGGGAGAATTAACCTGTGTATTGATACTTTTCGCAAGTGCCGCACCGCCTTCGCGCACACCATAGATGAAGACTCGTGTATGGCGGCTTCTGCGCGTCGTCGCATCGTAGATCGTCTTGACCCATATTCTTAGCGTCCACATAAGGGCCGTGGCAAGAAGCGCTGTCACAATGAAATCAGAAATTCTGAACGGGACGAGCCACTCATTGAGATCAAACAGCTGCTGACAGATTATGCAGCCGCACATGCCGAAAACTATCGCGAAACCAACTCTGCGCAGATCGACAAATGATGAATACCGAATGATTCCGGAATATGTATGAAACACGCGGAATCCGATCAGGTAAGGCACCAGATAGACGGCACATTTAGCAAGCAGCTCCCAGAACACCGAAACAGCATGATGAACCCCGTGCTGAATGGAGTAGACAGCGATCTCTGAAAACAGAATAAAAAAGCAGTCAAGCAGCAGAATCGTCCAATATGGCACAGACTGTCGTGAGAAATAGCGGGAGGCGGCTTGTTGAAGTGATTTCATTTTTTATAACTAAGAGATGTTTAATGACAAGAAATAAGTTTGATAGATAAGAAGGAAGTGCGTGGGTGTGTTTAGAATAAGCATATGTCATTCACGCATCCGAAGCATGTCGAGACCTTTTCCATCTCTGACATTGACTTTGTCGAGAATCGGGATGTGCGCGACGTGGTGAATGTCCGAGCCGCAGCAAAAGTACATTCCCTCTTTAAGCAGATGAGCGGTCCGTGCTTTGGCCTCAGGCCCGTAGTGACCTTTCAGCGACATGAGATTAAGCTGAAAACGTACTCCCTGGGAATGCAGCTCGCGATAGTCTTCTTCAGTCATATATCGATAACGCTCCGGATGAGCCAGCAGAGGCGTCAGACCGACCGAACGGACCGAAAAGAGCAGTTCTGAAAGCCCTGAGGGAGGATTGTAGAATGAAGTTTCGACAAGTAACATATCCGAATTACGACCGATAGGCAGGAAATCGGAATTCTTCAGACGCTCGGCAAAAAGAGCGTCAAGCATATTCTCTGAAGCAAGATGCAATCTGACCGGTCCGTCATAGGTGGCCGTCAGTTCTTCGAAAACAGATTTAAGGGAATCGGTTGTGTTCGGCATATCCTCCATGATGTGAGGTGTGAGCCATATTTCGCGGACACCACGTTTCCCCATTAAAGAAAGGATCTCAAGCGACCCCTCAAGAGAGGTCACCCCGTCATCCACTCCGGGCAAAAGATGGGAGTGCCAGTCAACCACCCCATCGAGGATATAAGATTTATCCCCTGAGGCGAATATGTTTTTTATTGACGAGATCAGTCCCATTTATTCAAATCGGATTCCGTTTTTTAAATTTCTATTAATAGACATCTTAACAAGGTGGCGGGAAATCTGGCTTCACAGTATCAGCCTGTAATCCCGACACCATGTCTTTTTCATATCAGGTTTAGCTTTGCGACGTATAGTGACTGTAATTGCCGTAACCATAACCGTAACCGTAGCCATACTTATAACCGTAGCGTGAACCTTCGGCAATAGTCGCGTTGAGCACAAGACCCATGTTGCGGTATTTCTTCTCTTCATAGAGACGCTCGAGCTCCGGAAGCATAGAGCGTTCGAGAAGTCCTGCACGTATAACGAAAATCGTGCGGTCAACAACTGTCTCAATGATCTGGGCGTCGGCCATCATCTCAACCGGCGGACAGTCGATGAAGATATAGTCGAAATCCGATCTCAGAGCGCTGATCATCTCGGCAAACCGGCGGGACTCGAGAAGTTCTGTGGGGTTCGGGGGGAGCGTTCCGACAGGAAGCACCGACAGCCCCTTGACAATCGAGTCATTGATGATCACATCATTGACATTTTCAACCTCGCCGACAAGATAGTTGCTCATGCCTTGCGTCGGCGACGAAATGAATGCCGAACTTGATGCGCGGCGCATGTCGCTGTCGATGACTAGCACGCGCTTGCCGTTGATCGCAAAGCTGACGCCGAGATTCATCGCTATAAAAGTCTTACCCGATCCGGGATTGAACGAAGTGACCATAATCACCTTGCAGCCTGCGTCTTTGGCCGACATGAAGCTCAGGTTCGTACGGAGCACACGGAAAGCCTCGTTGATCACATCGCGACGGCCGGTCTTCACAACGATACGGCTGTCGCCGCTATCGCCTTTCTTGACTTTCTGAGAGGGAATTTCCCCGAGGAACGGAAGAGTGAGATTGTCGACATCGCTGCGTCCGCGGACTTTCGTATTCATTGTCTCGCGAAGATATGTGATGCCGAACGGAATGATCAGTCCGATGACAAATGCCATCATCAGAATTTTGTTACGCACGGGCGAAGAGGGCGCGCTCGAGCCGCCCGGGCGATTGATGATCTGCGTGTTATAAGCAGTAAATGCTTGTGACAGTTCGTTCTCCTCACGTTTCTGGAGAAGGAAGAGATAGAGCGATTCCTTCACCTTCTGCTGACGTTCCATTGAGAGAAGGTCCTTGGCTTGGTTCGGGTTGGCCGCAATCTTTTCTGTCGCGCGGTTCTTGCTTCCCTGCAGATTGCGGATCTGGTTTTCAAGAGCTGCGATCTGGTGGTCGGTGGTCGAGATGATCGCGCTGCGCAGACCGGCAAGCTCGCTGTCGAGATCCATCACCATAGGGTGGGACTCCGACGAATTGTTGACAAACTGGTTGCGTTTGAGAATAAGCTCGTTATACTGTGCGATCTGCGACTCAATCGTAGGATTTCCGACACCGGAATTGACCGGAAGCATATGGTTTTTGTTTGACTCGTTGCCGAGATAGGAACGCATGTAGCGGGTCATCTGCAACTGACTTCCGAGATTAAGGATTGCGCCGGCAGTTTCCTGATTTTCGGTCATATACATTGTGGCAGCCTGCTGAACATTAGGAATCAGATGCTCGCTCTGATATGACGATATGTCTTTGTCGACAGTGCCCAGTTCAGCCTCGATCACACCGAGACGCTCATTGATGAAGTTAGAAGTTCCGACGGCAACCTGGTTGCGGTCTTCGATCCACTTCTCATTGTAGACCGTGATGATCGCGTTGATCAGGTCTTCCGCACGCTGTGCCGACTGGTCATTGACCGTAATATTTATCGTGTTTCCTTTGTCGCTTTTAAGTCCGGCAGAGAGTTTCCCGGAAAACTCTCCGACAGCAGCCTTTATCGGACTGCATGTGACATTGATTGTGTAGGCCGTACCCGGCACATAGTAAGGAGTTGTCTGAACCTCAATCGCGCCGCCGGAAGTCGGAGTTGACTGGCCGAGTCTGACAGGAGACGTAGCCGTCGTTTTCTCAGGGGCGCCATTGAAATTAACGTCAGAAAGTGTGTAGGTTCCGTTCTTGTCTACAGTGACTTTGACCGAAGCGCTTCCGGATTCAGTCAGCGTTGGGAAGTTGACAACGATCGGAAGCGTCGTGCCGTAAATTATATCTTTTCTGAACTGACCGTCAACAGTGTAAAACTTATTAAGACTAAGACGTTTGACAGCCTCTTCCATCACGTCGGGCGACTGGAGTTTATTGATTTCGTCGGCAATATTCGACTGCGACTTGAAAAGTCCCATGTTGGAAAAACCGTCGAGTTCCGAAGAAACTGAGCTTCCCTTAGCTTCACTTTTGATTACAATGGAGGCTGTACGCGTATAAATCGGAGCTGTCCTCATCAGATACAGGACCGCCAGCCCCATGCAGACTGTCAGCGACAGGAGAATCCACGGCCAGCGCTTGAACGTGGTGAATATTATATCCGAAATCTTTATCTGATTTATGGTTTCGTTTTTTTTATCGATTCTTTCTTCTGACATGGCAACCTGAGAATTACTTAAAGATTAGTACGGAAATAGTTGTTAAGAATGAGGCTACGGAAAGCCAGAACGATGGGGTCAGCACGGTGTTGGCATTGTTCGTGGCCGTGCGTTTCTTGTAATCGTTAGGTTCGACATAGACAACGTCGTTCTGCCGAAGATAATATGCTGGCGACTGCATCAGCTCGGCAGTATTTGTCAGGTCGACACGATAGGCCACTTCCTTACCGCTTTCTTCCCGGACAACAAGCACATTCTTGCGGTCGCCCGTGATATTCAGGTCTCCGGCCTTGCTCAGAGCCTGCAGAATCGTGAGATTATCACGGTCTATGGCATATTCACCCGGAGCGGAGACATCGCCGAGCACTGCAATCGAGGCGTTCATGAACTCGACTGAGACAATCGCATCTTTCAGCAATCCCTTGCCGATTATCTCGCCTTCGATCATAGATGCGACCTGATTGCGCGTAAGGCCCTCGATCCTGAGACGTCCGAGCTGGGGGAAATTGATTTCTCCTGTCGGGCTGACAACATACGAGGCGGTCATTGTATTGCTTGATGACGATCCGGTCTGCCCGATCTGACGCTGCGACACAACGAGCTGGAAAACATTCGCAAGCTCCATATCTTTCGAGGAAACACAGATCGAAAGTCGGTCATCGGGCTGAAACGTCAGCCTGGAGTCTTCCTTGACAGTCTGCATGTCGCCTGTTTCAAATCCCTGCATGTAGGTTATATCCTTCGGTGTCGTACATGAGGTAGCAAACAGACATGCCACTGCACTGGCGACAAGTAACTTTCGGAGTGTTATCATTTTATGTTTCAGATTCATTAATATATTTACAATGGTTGTTATTTGACAATTTTTATATATTCGGGATTGACCTCGACCGCTACCGACAGAATTCCCGGAAGCTGCAGCAGGATGCGTTTCTTTCTCGAACCTTTGATAGCAAGAAGATGACCGACATATCCATGAAGAGCACCGCCTACGACTTCAACCTTTTTTCCAATCATCGACGGCAGAATCTCTTCCGGACTATAGTAGACTGGCTCATCAAGCGAACCAACAGCAGCCATAAAGCGTTCCATCTCAGGAACAGGCACCTCCATGACTGATCCCTGGGGCGCACCCTTGCGAAATCGGTACTGAAGAGTCCGAACGTTCTCGACGACCGGATCAAGTTCTTCCCGGGAACTGTTGACAAACAGCAGATCCCGGATCACCGGCTCCAGAGTCTTCTCATTTCTGCCTCGTTTTTTATTCAGTCGCCAACGCATAGGCGTAAAAACCGTGTAGCCCATTTCCTTAAGCATTTTATATGCCGGTTCTTTGGCATTAGACCGCTTAAGATCACGCATGACAAACCACCGACAACAACCCGTCAAGATTGCTTCAGTCTGCGTCGTTATGTCGGTTTGTGTGTTCATATCTGCCATGCATAGACGGTAATTGGGTCATACTTTTGTTATCTGCAGCACTATAGTTTCAGGCATCTGACTGACTCCATAGGTTTGACAGAGTAAGAGAAGAGTTCACGAACCCGGATTCTGATCCGCGCAAAAGTTCAACAAGGGAACCTCACGGAATGACAATAAGTCCCGACGAGAATACCCCATCGAAATATCATCTGCAAAATTAGTAAATTCCAAACTCTTTTCCAATCCATATTATTAAAAAGTCATAATTTCTTCAAAAAATCGACAAAAGCCCATTTTCCCACGACAGATTAGCTCCGATTCTGCCTTGTTCGCGGACTCTTTTCTAAAGTTTCGGCGGGGGGTAGTCACGCGAGCGACATCAACGCGACAGACTTGCCGATACAAATTTTTAAACTTATATTTGCAGTTGCGATAAGCCCGTCCCCAACCGCGACGGTGCCGGTTTATTAAAAAAAATACAGACAACAACTATTTCATAAACGTCAAAAAAACGACAGACAACGCCCATGACCTCAACGCTTTTAATCGATATTGTCGGATATGCAGCCGCCATCTGTATGGTCTGCGGCTATCTTCCTCAGGCAATCTACACAATCCGCACACGCGAAACCGACGGCATCGCGCTTCCGACATTCCTTCTCATGGGACTGGGAAGCATCTTTTTCGTCGTGCAGGGACTCCTGATAGGCAACCTGCCGCTCGTACTGACAAACGTGATCACCTCCGTCTGCGCCATAATCGTGACCATAATCAAGATACGCAACGACTGGCGACGCAGAAAACGCAGAAACTGACCGAGGCCGGAAACCGGTTGCCAAGCCCGCTGCAATCACCAGAGTTTTTTGTTTTTTCACTTTTTTTACTCTACATTTGCAGGCCGAATAAAGTCAAACCTCATCAGACACAAACCTAAAAATGGACTCTAACACATCCCGCCGCAGACAGCAGGCAGCAATCATCTGGATTCTTGCTGCCGTTTCGCTGCTTCTGGCCACCGGATGCCTGATCATAGGATCGGTCGACATCCCGGCCGACCAGATCTGGGCGGTGCTGACCGGAGGCGAAATCAGGCGCGAAACGTGGAGAGTCATCATTATCGAGACCCGATTGCCGATGATGATCACTGCCGCAGTTGCCGGAGCGGCCCTCTCGATTGCCGGCCTGCTGCTGCAGACTTGCTTCGACAACCCGCTTGCCGGACCGTCGATTCTCGGCATTTCCACAGGCGCATCTCTCGGAGTCGCCGTCGTCATGCTCGCCGGAGGTTCGTTTCTCGGAGCAGGATGGAGCCAGTATGCCGGTTCTATCGCAGGCGCACTGACAGGAAGCGCCATAGTCATGCTCATCCTGTTGGCATTTGCCCGTGTGATCAGCTCGAGTGTCATGATTCTTATTATAGGTGTGCTCGTCGGCTATTTCGCGTCATCGGCCATCTCCCTTCTGAACTTTTTCGCAACACAGGAAGGGGTCCATTCCTACGTCATCTGGGGGCTTGGCAACTTCAGCGGATCGTCGCTCGGACGCACATCCGTATTCGCACTACTCACACTTCCCCTCATCGCCCTCTCGATGCTGTTCGTCAAGCCCCTCAATGCCCTCCTGCTCGGAGCTCGCTACGCCGAAAGCCTCGGAATCGACATCGCCTCGCTCCGGCGCCGGCTTCTGATCATTTCCGGCACTCTGACAGCTTTCATAACCGCCTTTTGCGGCCCGATCGGCTTCATCGGACTGATCGTGCCACATATCGCACGCATCGCCCTGCGGACATCAAACCATGCCATTCTCCTTCCGGCCACCGCTCTGACCGGCACAGCGATAGGCCTACTGTGTGCATTCATATCAGCCATTCCTAAATCAGGCGGACTGATCCCGATCAACGCTATAACGCCAATAATAGGCGTTCCCGTGATAATCTACGTCATCCTCTTCCGCAAACGACTCCACTACTTCTCATGACAAAACAGCCGCTGCTCCAAACCGTCGGCCTTACCGCAGGCTACCGTAACGGCAACAGGAAACATCCCGTCATTTCCGACGCCCGACTGACACTTTGCTCCGGAGAAGTCACATGTCTGCTTGGAGCGAACGGCGCCGGCAAGAGCACCCTTTTGAGAACAATCGCCGGCCTGCAGCCGCCGATTGCCGGCGACGTATTCGTCAGCGGCCGCTCACTTAGCCGGATTCCGCGCAGGGAACTTGCAAAAACGATCAGCGCCGTCTATACCGAACGAACCCTCGCCGGCGCTCTGACCGTTAGAGAAACCATTGCACTCGGCCGACAGCCCTACACCGGTTTTTTCGGTCGGCTCTCGGCCGCCGACAACGAAATCGTCGACCGCGCAATGACCGCAACAGGGATCAACGGAATGGCCGACCGCTATCTCGCCACCCTATCCGATGGCGAACGGCAGAAAGCAATGATTGCAAGAGCCGTCGCACAGGAGACCCCGATCATGCTCCTCGACGAACCGACATCCTTTCTCGACGTTGCCTCCCGGCTTGAAACATTCGACCTGCTCCGACGCCTCGCCATTGAAAACAACAAAGCGATCCTCGTCTCGACCCACGACATTGCCGATGCAATGGCCATCGCATCACACCTTTGGCTCGTCATGCCCGATCATCAGGCCATCGAAGGATCTCCCGACCGGCTGATTGCCGACGGAGCAATGGACCGCCTCTTCGAAGGCCGTGCCATCCACTTCGACACAGACGCGCTCGACTTCAGACTCCTTTCTGAATAATTTCCAGTTCCCGAAAGCCACCCAATCATAAAAAATCATTATCTTTGCAAAAATTTTGGATCGGTATGTTAAAAAAGCATACAGCCAGCCATGATTAATCACACATAACAAAAACCACGCACACATAACAAATTAGTCATTCAATTATTCCAACGCTGCACTCATTATTTCTTATGCAACACACTATTTTATATCTGCTGACCATTCCAATGCTAATGATGTCATGCGGGAAATCAGCATCTGATTCCGGCTCGATAACCGTCGATGCCGACTCCGTGATCACCGCAATGGACACCGCACACGCATTGGTTGACACAATCACAACTAACCCCCCGCAAGTCGAAGACAACCGCCTCGACTCACTCGCTTCTGCAGAAACGGCTATTAACTACATGAAGGAATCCGACCACTGGGACGCCTATCAGGCCGGCATCATACCATCCATTCTCGAACAGAATCTCGACTACGCGCGTCGCCTCCTCCGCAACCGGAAAGACTACTTCATAATCGTCGACAAACAGTCGATGAACGTCATCCTCTACGACAAATACGGCCGCGAAAAAAAATGCTACCTCATGGCCTGCTCGCGCTACTTCGGAACAAAACACAAACGCCGCGACAACCGCACCCCCGAAGGATTTTTCTCCGCCGAAGGAGTCTACAACTCGACCGACTGGCTCTACACCAACGACGACGGCTACACCTCTCCAGCACGCGGACAGTTCGGACCGCGCTTCATCCGTCTGAAAACGCCTGTGACCTCGCAGGTCGGAATCCACGGAACCTCCGCACGCCACTCCCCCGGAAAACGCTGCAGCCACGGATGCATCCGAATCCAGAACGAACAGATCCTCGAACTCGTCAAATTCGTTTCGCCCGGCACCCCTATCATCGTCAACCCGTCCGACCGCGACCGCAAAGTCAATGAAGACGAAGGCTACTCGATCCCCCAGATCGACATAGGCAAAGGGAACTACTCCGCAGACGGCTCTACCAAGTCCGACAAAACAAACAAAGACAAGGACACAAGACAGAACGCCGACTCAACAGCCTCAAAACCCGACGCGGAAAAAGTCAAGCCGAAACTGCTGACGCCCTCTGAACCGGCTGACAGCCCGGCAGTCAGCGAACCCGAAAAAGCCACTCCTGAAAAACAGGAACCCGCTAAAAACGAACCGGCCACAACCGAATAATCCTCCGCCCTGCAACAAGTTTTTTCAATGAACAACGTCAACAGCCTCGTCCTGAAAACACTGATTCCGGTTTCCATCGGCGTGGCTGTCGTCGTATGGCTGCTCTCGCGAGAGTTCAGCATCGAGCAATGGCGCGCGATCCCCTGGACCACGACGACCTTCATCTCGATCGCACTCGCCATAGCATGCGTTGTCGGACGCGAATGGGGCATGATGTGGCGCTTCCGCGTTCTGACCGACCGCAAGCTCTCATGGCGGAAATCGCTGAAAGTCACCATGCAGTGTGAATTCACCTCCGCCATAACCCCGACAACAGCCGGAGGCTCGACTCTCAGCATGATCTTCCTCAGCCGACAGGGCATCCCACTCGGCCACGCCACAATTATCACCATGATCCTGCTGATGTTCGACGAACTGTTCATCGTCATCGCCTGCCCGATCATATTCCTGCTACTACCCATAAACAACATCTTCGGATTCGACCCCGGAAATTTCTCCACCGGAGTCCGGCTCGCCTTCTGGATCGTCTATGGCGGCATATGCGCCGTCACACTCATCCTGTTTCTCGGCGCGCTCGTCTACCCGCGCCGGATCGCACGTCTGATCTCCCGCATATTCCGGTTCAGACCGCTCCGCCGATGGGAAACGCAGGCAAACGAAACCGGCTCGACAATGATTAACGCCGGTCGCGATCTGCGCCGGCGCAGCGCCGCGTGGTGGATCGAAGGGATGATGGCAACCGCCTTCTCCTGGACATGCCGCTATCTCGTTGTCAATGCCCTCTTCTGGGGATTCGCGGCCACAGCCCCGCAGGCAATAGTCTTCGCCAGGCAGTTTGTTGTCTGGACTCTCCTGACAATAAGCCCGACTCCCGGAGGCAGCGGACTGAGCGAATGGCTCTTCACGAGCTACTATGGCGACCTGATCGCCGATGCCTCCATGATCCTGGTGATCGCAATCCTATGGCGACTCCTGACCTACTACGTCTACCTCGCTATCGGAGTCTTCCGCCTCCCCTCCTGGGTCCGAAAAAAATAACAATCACATAAATCATAAAGCGGGGTGTCTGAATTCGTCGAAGATCGGAAGAGCACACGTCTGAACTCCAGTCACTGTGAAA
>CAJUHM010000043.1:18617-20213 GCA_910586475.1 uncultured Muribaculaceae bacterium
GTCTGAATTCGTCGATTCAGACACCCCGCTTTATGATTTTTATTCCTACCTGTTCCAGAGTTACGCTTCCGGCGTCGGGATACGCTCGACACCGGCCAGAATGCGACGCACTGTCTCATCAAGTCCCATGAGTTCGGTGATGTCAAACATGTGGGGACCTTTACATTCGCCGACAACAGTCAGACGGAATGCATTCATGACATTTCCGAGATGATAGCCCTTCGACTTGATCCAATCAAGAACAACAGGCTCTGCGGCTGCCGACGAGAAGTCAGGCAGATTTTTCAGCACCTCGACAAGCTCTTGCATGATACGAGGCATCTCCGCGCTCCAGCGCTTCTTGACAGCCTTTGCTTCATAGTCGGTCGGTTCGACGAAGAAGAAACGGGCCTGATCCCATAGATCGCTGACGAAGTTTGCACGGTCCTTGACCATAGCTATCGCACGCGTGATGTAGTCGTCGGAAAATGCCGACGGATCGCAGCCGTTGGCTTCCATGACAGGATTGAACATAAGAGTGAGCTGCTCGGCAGGGACCATCTGGAGATATTTGTGATTGAACCATTTCCCTTTTTCGAAATCGAAACGAGCGCCAGCGCGCGAGCAATGGTCGAGTGAGAATTTGGAAATCAGTTCGTCCATCGACATGATCTCGGTATCGTCGCCCGGATTCCAGCCGAGCAGAGCGAGGAAGTTGACCACAGCTTCAGGCAGATAGCCGCGTTCGCGATAGCCCGACGAAACCTCTCCGCTCTTGGGATCGTGCCACTCGAGCGGGAACACGGGAAATCCGAGACGGTCGCCGTCGCGTTTCGAAAGTTTTCCCTTGCCGTCAGGCTTAAGCAACAGCGGCAGATGAACGAATTCAGGCATCGTGTCGGCCCATCCGAACGCTTCGTAGAGCAACACGTGAAGCGGTGCGGAAGGGAGCCACTCTTCTCCGCGGATAACATGACTGACCTCCATCAGATGGTCGTCGACAATGTTTGCGAGGTGATAGGTGGGCAGGTCGTCGGCACTCTTGTAGAGAACCTTGTCGTCGAGAATCGAGGAATTGATCGTCACTTTTCCGCGGATCAGGTCGTTGACAACGACATCGCGTCCCGGTTCGATCTTGAAGCGGACAACATATTTCTCTCCTGCCTCGATAAGCCGTGCCACTTCGTCGGCAGGCATCGAGAGTGAGTTGCGCATCGAGCCGCGCGTCGAAGCGTCATATTGGAAATTAGCAACGTTCTTACGGGCGTTTTCCAGCTCCTCAGGCGTATCGAAAGCGATATATGCCTTGCCTGCATCGAGAAGCATGTCGACGTGGCTGCGATAGATATCGCGGCGTTCGCTCTGCTTGTACGGGCCGTAGTTGCCTCCTTCGCGAATACCCTCGTCGATTCCGATACCGAGCCATGCGAGAGCTTCGTTGATATAATCTTCCGCGCCAGGCACAAACCGGTTGGAGTCGGTGTCCTCGATTCGGAGAATCATATCGCCGCCATGCTGACGGGCGAACAGATAATTATACAAAGCGGTGCGCACACCGCCGATATGGAGCGGGCCCGTCGGAGACGGGGCGAATCTCACTCTTACTTTACGTTCCAT
>CAJUHM010000044.1 GCA_910586475.1 uncultured Muribaculaceae bacterium
GCGGCTACGCGGGCGATGGGCACGCGGAAGGGTGAGCAGCTGACGTAGTTCATGCCAAGCTTAGCGCAGAACTTAACTGACGAGGGTTCGCCGCCATGCTCACCACAGATGCCGACTTTGAGGTCGGGGTTTGTGGCACGGCCTTTTTCTACGCCCATCTTAACGAGCTGGCCAACGCCTTCCTGATCGAGAACTTCGAAGGGATCTGTTTTGATGATGCCGTTTTCCTTGTAGAATTTGAGGAATTTGGGGGCGTCGTCGCGAGAGAATCCGAAGGTCATCTGAGTGAGGTCGTTTGTTCCGAAAGAGAAGAATTCAGCAACTTCTGCAATCTGGTTGGCAACGAGGGCAGCACGCGGAACTTCAATCATGGTTCCGACTTTATAGATGACTGTTTCGCCTTTTTCTTCGAAGACTTTGGCAGCAGTAGTATGGATCACGTTTGCCTGATTCTGGATTTCCTTGAGTGAGCCAACGAGGGGAATCATGATTTCAGGGTGAACGTCGATACCGCGGGCCTTGACAGCAAGTGCGGCTTCGATGATCGCGCGGGTCTGCATTTCGGTGATTTCGGGATATGTGATTCCGAGACGGCAACCGCGGTGACCGAGCATGGGGTTGAATTCTTCGAGGCTGTCAACTTTAGCTTTTACTTCTTCAAGCGAGAGGCCCATTTCAGTTGCAAGTTCTTTCTGAGTTGCAGTCTGGTGGGGTACGAATTCATGCAACGGGGGATCGAGGAGGCGGATAGTAACTCCATAGCCGTCCATAGCCTCGAAGATCCCTTCGAAGTCACCTCTCTGCATCGGGAGAAGTTTGGCGAGAGCCACGCGACGTCCTTCAACGTCTGATGCGAGGATCATTTCACGTACGGCTTTGATACGATCGCCTTCGAAGAACATGTGCTCTGTGCGGCACAGACCGATACCCTGGGCGCCGAAGTGGCGGGCCTGTTTTGCATCGCGGGGTGAATCTGCATTTGTGCGGACAAGAGTCTTGGTGTATTTGGCAGCAAGATTCATGATTGCGCCGAAGTCACCGTCGAGTTCCGGTTCTGTTGTGGGAACCTGTCCTTCGTATACATCGCCGGTCGAGCCGTTGAGTGAGATCCAGTCTCCTTCTTTGTAGGTCTTGCCGTTGGTTGTAAGAGTCTTTTCTTTGTAGTCGATGCGGATTTCGCCGGCGCCTGACACGCAGCATTTACCCATTCCGCGTGCGACTACGGCTGCGTGAGAGGTCATACCGCCACGCATTGTGAGGATACCCTGAGCGACTGCCATACCGCGAAGGTCTTCGGGAGAAGTTTCTATGCGGACAAGAACGACTTTCTTTTTCTTTTCAGCCCAGGCTTCAGCTTCTTCTGCCGAGAAGACAACCTGACCGGTTGCTGCTCCGGGAGAAGCGGGCAGACCTTTTGCGATCACAAGTACGCGCTTGAGCGCTGATTTATCGAATACCGGGTGGAGAAGTTCGTCGAGCTTCTGGGGTTCCATGCGGAGCAGGGCGGTCTTTTCGTCGATTTCGCCTGCGCGGAGGAGGTCCATGGCGATCTTGACCATAGCCGCGCCGGTACGCTTTCCGTTACGGGTCTGGAGCATCCAGAGCTTGCCGTCCTGGATTGTGAACTCCATGTCCTGCATGTCTTTGTAGTAGTCTTCAAGACGATTAGCGATTGCGATGAGTTCAGCGGCGCAGGTCGGCATCGATTCTTCGAGCGAGGGATATTTTTCAGCACGCTCTTCTTCTGAAATACCCTGAAGAGCAGCCCAACGGCGAGATCCTTCTACGGTGATCTGCTGCGGTGTGCGGATACCGGCTACGACGTCTTCGCCCTGTGCGTTGATCAGATATTCACCATTGAAGATGTTTTCACCAGTCGCAGCGTCGCGGCTGAAAGCAACACCGGTTGCTGAGTTTTCGCCCATGTTGCCATAGACCATAGCCTGAACGTTGACTGCGGTTCCCCATTCTTCGGGGATCTGGTTCATACGACGGTAGATGATCGCGCGTTCGTTCATCCAGCTGTCGAACACAGCGCAGATTCCGCCCCAGAGCTGTTCCCATGCGCTGTCGGGGAAATCCTTGCCGGTATATTCTTTAACGGCGGCCTTGAAGAGTTTCACAAGGTTCTTGAGGTCTTCAACATCGAGCTCTGTGTCGAGTTTCACACCTTTTTCTTCCTTGACTTTTTCCATGATCTCTTCAAAGGGATCGATATCTTCTTTGCTTTTGGGCTTCATGCCGAGCACTACGTCGCCGTACATCTGCACAAAACGACGGTAGCTATCCCATGCGAAACGGGGGTTTCCGCTCTTTTCAGCGAGTGAAGCGACAGTTGCGTCGTTCATACCAAGGTTGAGGACGGTGTCCATCATACCAGGCATTGATGCACGTGCACCCGAACGAACAGAAACGAGGAGGGGATTCTGAGGATCGTTGAATTTGCATCCGGTCAGCGATTCAACGTGAGCGATTGCGTCTTCAACTTCTTTAGTCAACTTTTTAACAACTTCGTCGCGGCCTTCCTGTGTGTATTCCGTGCAGACATCCGTTGTGATTGTGAATCCGGGAGGCACGGGCATGCCCAGAAGGTTCATTTCGGCGAGGTTGGCACCTTTACCGCCAAGGAGATTGCGCATCGAGGCATTTCCTTCTGCCTTGCCGTCTCCAAAAGTATAAACTCTTTTCATCTGGTAAAAAAATTATTGAATAGTTTATGAGAAATAAATTTTTTCTGCAAAATTTGTTACGATTTCTGTGGTATCTCTCATGGAGTCATGTTGCAAAATTAACATTTTAATATCATAAACCGAAATTATTTCAATAATTTTTTGTGGGAAACAGATGTTGTTCGGGCTAATTTAAGTAGCTTTGCAGACGATTTAAGGAACTTAACAAATATTGACTATAACCTGTGGGTAGAAAACGTAAAGAATTGCCGCTTTTGAGCGGTGTTGAAATATGCGGTGTCGCAGCAGAAGGAAAAAGCATCGCACGTGTTGATGATCTTGTTGTGTTTGTGCCCTTTGGCGCCCCTGGCGACATTGCTGACATTAAGCTTGACAAGAAAAAACACAGTTATGCAGAGGGACATATTGAGCGCCTCGTCATTCCGTCGTCCATAAGGGTTGAACCACGATGTGAGCATTTCACGACTTGCGGTGGCTGCCGCTGGCAGCATCTTCCGTATGAGGAGCAGCTCAGATTCAAACAGCAGCAGGTGACCGACGCGCTCACACGTATAGCAAAGATTCCGTTGCCGGATATCAGCCCGATTCTCGGATCAGACACGATATGGGCCTACCGCAATAAAATGGAATATACATTTTCAAATAAAAAATGGCTCACTTTCGAACAGCTGAAAAGTGGTGAGGAGTTTCCGGACCGTGATGCCGCCGGTTTTCATATTCAAGGAGCATTCGATAAGGTTCTCGACATCAACTGCTGTCACCTTCAGGATGATTTCGGCAACCGGCTTCGACTATTCATCAAGAACTACGGCAAAGAGTATAATCTTCCGTTTTACGACCTGAAAGCCAATTGCGGTTTTTTGCGAACACTCATGATCCGGATCGCTTCGACCGACGAAATAATGGCTGTGATGGTCTTTGGAGAGGATAATCCTAAGGCGATCGGGGAGGTCATGAATGCCATAAAGGAACAATTCCCGGAAATCACATCCCTGCTGTATGTTGTCAATCTGAAAGTCAATGACACGATAGCCGACCAGGATGTCATTACCTTCCACGGACGTGATTACATCGAAGAGGAGATGGAGGGCCTACGCTTCAGAATCGGACCAAAATCGTTCTATCAGACCAATTCCAGACAGGCTTACGAACTCTACAAAGTCGCTCGTGAGTTTGCTGCACTTGAAGGCAGCGAGCTGGTCTATGACCTCTACACCGGAACCGGTACGATAGCCAACTTCATTGCCCGCCAGTGTCGTAAGGTGATCGGAATCGAGTATGTGGAAGATGCAATAGCAGACGCACGGATCAATTCCGAAGCAAACGACATCGATAATACCCTTTTCTTTGCAGGGGACATGAAAGATGTGCTGACCGACGACTTCATCGCAGAGCATGGCCGTCCGGAGGTCATGATAGTCGATCCGCCACGTGCCGGCATGCATCAGGATGTCGTTAATGTCATCCTCAATGCAGAACCCGAACGGATTGTCTACGTCAGCTGCAATCCGGCCACTCAGGCCCGGGATCTCGCGCTACTTGATCAGAAATATCGTGTTGATGCTGTCAGACCTGTAGACATGTTCCCGCATACGCATCATGTGGAAAACGTAGTCCGACTGACCAAAAAATAATCTTTGATAACATTAACCCCGGTCAAACATTAAGAAATGTCAAATATTGGCCGGGGTTAAAACTTTTATCACGCTCAATCGTTCTTGATGCAAGTAAAGTTTATTTAGATATCCTGAACGAAAACGCAACGTGTAAGACTGATATCCCACAAGCTTGTAAGTTGCCCCACGACCTGGACTGGAACTGTTGAACGCTCCAACGCTCAGTTCATGTCTGTAGACGGGCTTTTTTGCTATAAACCAGCCGGCAACAGTCGGCTCGGACAACAAAATTATTATTAAGATAGACATTTCACACACTCAGACTTCGAAACGATATGCTTGCCAATAGAAAATCCCTGCTTCGTAGAATCATTATCCTGTCATGTAGCTTGCTTATTATAGGTGCAATTGTCGCCTTGTCGTGTTTTCTGTTTAAGAAAAAGGATCTGGCAAAAGCGACTCCAGATGCTGAGACAGTGGTCACGGCATTGGTCAAACCAACAGATGTGTATATCTATGGAGACTTTGTCGGACGCATAAAGGGGCAGCAGTTCGTTGAGGTGCGGGCCCGTGTCGAGGGCTATCTTCAGAAAATGCTCTTTTCCGAAGGCACCTATGTAAAACAGGGCCAGACGCTGTTCATCATTGACCCAACAATCTATAAGGCCCGTGCGAATAAAGCCAGAGCGCTCCTCAATAAAGCTAAAGCACAGGCTCAGAAGGCAAGTAGGGATCTGGCACGCATTCGTCCGCTTCATGCACAAAATGCGGCGAGTCAGCTCGATCTCGACAATGCGGAAGCGGCCTACGAGGGAGCAATGGCCGATGTCGCAGTCTGCGAAGCCGATCTTACACAGGCCGAAATCACTCTGGGTTATACGGAAGTGAAAGCTCCTATCTCAGGCTACATCTCGCAGCGCGGTGTTGACGTCGGCACGTATGTCGGACCCTCCGGCACATCGTTGCTCGCAACCATAGTCAATAGTGAGACTGTCCATGTCGAATTCTCAATGACTGCTCTTGACTACCTCAACAGCAAAAACCGCAACGTCACTCTCGGACAGTCCTCGGCAGACCGCGATTGGGATCCATATGTGACTGTAACCCTCGCCGATGGCTCCATATACCCGTATAAAGGGGTTGTCGACTTCGCTGATCCGCAGGTTGATCCTACTACGGGTACGTTCGGCGTACGTGCAGAGATGCCCAATCCGGATCACACGCTGCTTCCCGGTGAGATCACAAAAGTCAAATTGCTGATGGATGTACGCGAGAATGCGATCCAGATTCCGCAGAAAGCACTGATTGTGGAAAAAGGAGGCGCCTATGTGTTTGTGGTAGGAAAAGACAACACGGTCGAACGCCGTTTTGTCGAGACCGGTCCCGAGGTGGACAATAATATTGTGATCGAACGAGGTCTGGCTGCGGGCGAAAAGATCGTTGTAGAAGGTATTCATAAACTTAAACATGGCATGAAAGTGGCTTCCAGACAGGCAGTCAGCGAAACGAAAACAGATACCAAACAATGAAACGGAATTTTTTTCTCGAACATCCGGTACTGTCAATCGTAATATCGATTGTCATTGTCATACTTGGTGGCATCGGTCTGACCATGCTGCCTGTCGACCAGTATCCGGCAATCGTTCCGCCGATAGTCAAGGTGTCGGCAAGCTATCCCGGAGCTGACGCTCTCACAGTTACACAGGCTGTCGCCACTCCTATTGAGCAGCAGATCAACGGAACACCGGGAATGCTCTATATGCAATCTTCAGCGTCTAACTCGGGAGGGTTCAGTGTCAGTGTGACTTTCGACATCTCTACCGACCCGGAACTGGCGGCCGTCGACATCCAGAACCGTATTAAAAAAGCAGAATCGAGTCTGCCTGCCGAAGTTGTTCAAAACGGAATCACAGTCGAAAAAGAGACAGAGAACAAACTCATGACAATTACTCTTCTTTCGAATGATCCGAAATATGATGAAATCTATCTAAGCAACTTTGCGACCTTGAATGTGCTTGACGTTCTTCGTCGAATTCCGGGAATCGGAAGTGTCAGCAACGTTGGAAGTCGTTATTATGCAATGCAGATCTGGGTAGAGCCAGATAAGCTTGCCAATCTCGGCCTGACGGTTCAGGATCTCCAGAAAGCCCTGAAAGACCAGAACCGCGAGTCGGCAGCTGGAGTACTCGGGCAGGCCCCGAACGGCGACATAGATCTCACTGTGCCAATCACTGCACGTGGACGCCTTTCTTCAGTTCTGGACTTTGAACAGATTGTGATAAAGGCCCACAGCAACGGCTCTGTGATCAGGCTGAAAGATGTGGCACGTGTTTCGCTCGAAGCCTCCTCGTATGCGACGGAAAGCGGCATTAACGGAGGAAACGCCGCGGTCCTTAACATAAGTATGCTTCCAGGAGCCAACGCGATTGAAGTGGCAGACGCGGTTAAAAACGTGATGGATGATATCAGCAAGTCATTTCCCGAGGGCATCACCTATCAGATACCCTTCGATATGACGACCTACATCAGTGATTCGATTCATCATGTCTATCAGACATTGTTTGAGGCCCTGATTCTCGTAATCTTTGTTGTCTTCCTGTCGCTTCAAAACTGGCGGGCTACCATTATTCCGATTGTTGCGGTGCCGATCTCTCTTATCGGAACATTCGGGGTCATGCTCATATTTGGATTCTCCCTCAATATGCTTACGCTGCTCGGACTCATTCTTGCGATCGGTATTGTCGTCGACGATGCGATTGTCGTGGTCGAGAATGTCGACCGTATAATGCGGCAGGAGAATCTGAGCCCAATGGAAGCGACCAGGAAAGCTATGGGAAGTATCAGCGGCGCCCTTGTGGCAATGTCATTGGTCTTGTGTGCTGTATTTGTTCCTGTAAGCTTCCTTCCTGGAATTTCCGGACAGCTTTACCGTCAGTTCACAATCACAATTGCAGTCTCTGTGATCATATCGACAATTGTCGCGCTTAGTCTGACGCCGGTCATGTGTGGCTATATCCTGAGAAAAGAGGATGAATCGAAAAACGGATTCTTCCGACTGATCAACAAGTGGCTGAACAATGGCAACCGTTTCTACGGCAGAATTGTAGCGAAGGCGATCAGAGTGCCGAAAAGAATGATTGCGGCATTCGGCCTTGTTCTCATAGCCATATGGGCAATGAACGAGTTGATGCCGCGAAGCTTCATGCCCCAGGAAGACCAAGGCTACTTCACTGTCGAACTTGAGCTCCCGGACGGCGCCACGATAGAGCGAACACGAGTTGTGACCGATCGCGCTATGGCATATCTGCTTGAACAGCCTGAAGTAGAGCACGTTCTTAATGTTACCGGTTCGAGTCCGCGTGTCGGAACCAACCAGTCCCGCAGCCAGCTGACGGTCATTCTCAAACCGTCGGACGAACACAAGGGGCGCGATCTTAGCGCGCTTATGGCAGATGTGATGGCCGAACTGTCGACATATCCTGAAAGCAAAGTCTATCTTTCACGCCCTGCCGTCATTCCGGGACTCGGTTCCTCCGGCGGTTTTGAAATGGCTCTGGAGGCAAGAGGGAATACGACTTATGCCGAATTGCAGGCGGCCGTCGACACGCTACTCACTGCCGCATCAAAATCGAAAGAACTTTCGGGCGTATCGTCGTCAATGCAGCGGGATATACCCCAGCTCTATTTTGACGTTGACCGTGATAAAGCTCAGCTTCAGGGAGTCAATATGTCTGACATCTTTTCGACCGTGAAGGCATTTACCGGTTCGGTCTACGTCAATGACTTTAATATGTTCAACCGCATCTATCGTGTCTATATCCAGGCAGAAGCTCCGTATCGAGCCCACAGAGAGAATCTCAATCTCTACTTTGTAAAAGGGCGTGACGGAACAATGCTTCCCGTCACCTCGCTCGGAAAAACCTCTTACACCACCGGCGCGGGAAACATCAAGCGATTCAATATGTTCAACAGCGCAATGATCACCGGAGAAGCTGCCCACGGTTACAGTTCCGGTCAGGCAATGTCGAAGATGGAGCAACTCGTCAAAGAGACTCTTGGCGACAAAGTGGAAGTGGAGTGGAGCGGTCTGTCTTATCAGGAGAAAAACGAAGACGGCAACACCGGCTTGGTCCTTCTGCTTGCATTTGTATTCGTCTTTCTCTTTCTTGCCGCTCTGTATGAGAGTTGGACAGTGCCTCTGGCAGTAATCCTCTCTCTGCCTGTCGCCGGAATCGGAGCATATCTCGGAATCTGGCTGACGGGACTCGAGAACAATATCTATTTCCAGATCGGCCTCGTAATGCTTGTCGGACTTGTTGCTAAAAACGCTATTCTGATCGTAGAATTTGCAAAAGAGTCATATGAAAGCGGCATGGGACTTGTTGAGTCAGCAGTTGAAGCCGCCCACAAACGATTCCGACCTCTGGTCATGACCTCTCTGGCTTTTATGCTCGGACTCCTTCCGCTTGTCTTTGCCTCGGGCCCGGGCTGTGAGAGCCGCCGCAGTATCGGCACTGGTGTGTTCTTCGGAATGTTGGTTGCTATAACCGTCGGCATTGTCTTTGTTCCGTTCTTTTTCGTCCTGATCGGAAAAATCAACAAAAAAGTTTCACGGACGTTTAAAAAGAAAAACTCATGAAAACAATCCAACTGACCCCACTCGCACTCTCGGCTCTGTTTCTGTTTTCCGCATGCAACGGGACGAAGCAGTGTCTGGCTCCGGAGCTCAGGATTCCGGATTCATTCTCGATCGCAGCCGCAGATTCTGAATCGGTCGGGGACATGACATGGATGCAGTATTATGGCGATCCTCAGTTATGTCAGCTGATTGATAAGGCACTGAAAAACAACCATGAAGTCAGAATTGCAGCCGAACGCATAGTTGAGATGGATAAACTCTTCGGAGCTGCCAAAACCGCTCTGCTCCCTGAGCTGAGCGCACGAATCTATGGAAACCGCGAGACTTATGACTATTCTGACAAAGCCGCAGTCATTGACCCTGAATACGGAGCCAAGCTATCACTGACATGGGAAGCTGACCTCTGGAAAAAACTTTCCTGGGGCAAGAAAAAAGGGGAGGCCCAATATCTGGCAAGTGTCGAAGATAAGCGGGCAATGGACATCCTGGTTATTTCGCGAGTTGCCGAAGCATACTTTACACTTCTGGCTCTGGATAGCGAGCTCGATATCGTCAGACGGACTCTTGCGACCCGCGAAGAGGGCCTGAAACAGGCTAAACTCCGCTTCGAGGGAGGGCTCACTTCCGAGATGGTCTATCGTCAGGCAGAGGTGGAAAGAACAACTACTGCCTCGCTTATCCCCGCACTGGAGGAAGATATCGTGCTGACCGAAAATGCGCTTCATCTTTTGCTCGGAGAGTATCCTGGCGAGCCGATACCGCGTCCGGAAATCGTGTTGTCGGAAGTGGTTGTCAAGGAGCCTCGAGTCGGAATTCCGTCGAAGCTTATTGAGCGCCGTCCCGATCTCCGTGCGGCCGAGATGCGGCTGAAATCGGCAATGGCAGATGTCGGCATTAAGTATGCCGAGCGATTCCCATCCTTTACGATCGGACTGACTGGAGGTCTCGAGAACAATAAATTAGAGAAATTTCTTCAGACTCCATTCAGTTTCGTTGTCGGATCTCTTACTGCTCCGGTTTTTGACTTTGGCAAGCGAAAGAAGAACTATGAGGCGGCCGTCTCGAAATATAATCAGGCAAAACTCACTTATGAAAAAGCCGTCATGGCTGCATTCAAGGAGGTCAACGATGCGATCATCGCCTATCGCGCCGCACGCGCGACTGCTCAATTGAAAACCGAACTTAGAGATGCCGCGATGAAGTATGTCGAGCTCGCCCGTCTGCAATATATTGGCGGAACATCGCTTTATATTGATGTACTTGACGCGCAACGCCGCTATTTTGACGCTCAGATTGCATTGAGCAACGCCGTCAAGAACGAGTATCTGGCTCTGGTCAATCTCTACAAGAGTCTTGGCGGAGGCTGGACGGTAGCAAAGACTCAGCCTACGTCAGACGATGGGGGCGATGAAAATGTGGACAACACGGAGTTGTAGTAACGCTTGTCGCCCGAGACCTCTTCCCCGATGTAATCCGGAATCTCAACAGGCTCATCCGGCGAACTCAACTCGATTTCAGCTATCACAAGGCCTTCGAGGGCGGCATGGAATTCGTCGATTTCCCAACGCCCCACACGGTAGCGGGTTTTCTCAATGACAGGAGCAACGGCACAACTGTTCATCATCTCTATTGCATCATTGTAGGGCACTTCATATTCCCATTCATTTCTGACAAGCCCTTTATTGCGGCTTTTTACAGTCAGAAAAGCTCTCGAATCTATAGTTCTGATCCTTATCGTTGAATCCGGATCTGTCGAGAGATATGCCTGTCGGATTGCCGCTTTTGAATCGGCATTATCGCGATAAGAGGTGTTCCTGACAAGGAATTTTCGTTCAATTTCTTTAGCCATAAATAATTCTGTTTACTGCAAAAGTACCACAAAAAAAGCTAATTTCCTTCTATATGTGACAATATATTTCGCAATTTCCCCAACAAAATGTAACTTTGTAGAATTAAATTTTCCGGAGCGTGCGGTGTGACGCACGTCTAATTGAACTTGTTAGCTAAGAATGATCGAACGAATTATACTGATAGACAAAGCAGATCCCCAGAGCTTCTATGGGGTTAATAATTCCAATATGCAATTAATCCGCAATCTGTTCCCTAAATTGAGAATGGCTGCTCGCGGTTCGGTTATAAAAGTGATCGGCGATGAATCTGAAACCGCAATTTTTGAAAAGCGCATCCATGAACTTGAAGATTATTGCGTGAAATATAATTCCTTGTCAGAGGATGCGATCATTGACATTATTCATGGCGAGAAGCCGTCTGATAAGAAGAGCGACGGTGTGATTATTTTCGGGCTGAACGGCAAGCCGATTTCTGCGCGTACGCCCAACCAGCAGCGTCTTGTCAACGAATTCCTCAATAATGACCTGACATTCGCTCTCGGGCCCGCCGGAACTGGAAAAACATATGTCGCAATTGCACTTGCTGTCAGAGCGCTTAAAAACAAGGAGGTGCGTAAAATCATCCTTTCGCGCCCGGCAGTGGAAGCAGGGGAGCGCCTCGGCTTTCTGCCCGGGGATATGAAAGACAAGATAGACCCATATCTACAGCCTCTCTATGACGCTCTTGAAGACATGATTCCCCCGTTGAAGCTGAAGGAATATATGGACACAAATGTCATTCAGATCGCGCCGCTTGCATTTATGCGCGGGCGTACCCTGAACGATGCCGTGATTGTTCTCGACGAAGCTCAGAACACGACGACCCATCAGATCAAAATGTTCCTGACCCGACTCGGAATGAACGCGAAAATGATCATTACCGGCGATGCAACCCAGATCGACCTTCCTCGCTCAACTGGCTCTGGGCTGATTCATTCGCTTAAGGTTCTGAAAAACGTGAAGGGCATAGGCAAGGTGGAATTCGGGAAAAAAGACATTGTCCGACATGCGCTCGTACAGCGTATTGTCGAAGCCTACGAAAAGTTTGATAACGAGCATAAGGAGGAAATCGCCTCCGCGAAACCGGAAGTCTCCTCGGACCAGAATGCGGAATAACGCCAGACTATACATATTTCTAAGGTTGTTGGCAGTTGTTCTATTACTGCTTATCTCTGTAAGTGTCTCAGCTTCGGTAACGGTCAGGGGTAGGGTAGTCGACTCTATAACCGATAAGCCTGTGCCATTCGCATCGGTTCAGCCAATCGGACGCAACTGGGCTGTACAGGCAGATGAAAAAGGGAACTTCAGGATTGAGTTGCAGACACCGCCCGACAGTCTGGGTGTGTCCGCTCTCGGTTTTTCTACTGAAAAAGTTTCCTACAAAGATTTTAGGCGGAACAACAATCGCATCTATCTTGCGTCGACCGGCGTGGCCCTTGGCAACATATATGTACGCCCGAAGAAAGAAAAGTACACCAAGAACAATCCCGCTGTCGAGTTTATGAGGCGCATCCGCAACTCTTCGGGACTCAGTGATCCAAAGCGGAATCCGTACTATAGCTATGATGGTTACGAACGAATAACGATAGGCCTTAATAATATTTCGCCCGAAAGTGACAAGAATCTAATTCTAAAAAACTTTGAATTCCTCAGGACACATATTGACACGTCGGAAGTCTCAGGACGCCCGACTCTGGCATTATCGACGAGGGAAAAATCCTACAGCTACAACTACAGAAAAGCTCCCGAATCTGAAAAAGAATATGTTAAGGGACTGAGACAGGAGGGCCTGGATGATTTTTTGGATCAGTCAAACATGCAGACTCTATATGAGGATTTCTTTAAAAACATAGATCTATATCAGAACGACATAGATCTTCTTCACAACCGTCTTGTAAGTCCGCTTTCAAAAATCGCACCGGATTTCTATAAGTTCTATCTCACCGACACTGTAGAAATTGACTCTGTCAGATGTATCGAACTCTCTTTTGTGCCGCGAAATTCGGAATCATTTGGATTTACGGGCAAAATATACGTGGACGAAGGAGATTCAACAATGTTCATCCGGAAAGTCACGATGAACGTACCGAGGGACATCAATCTCAATTTCATTGACGGGATCTTCATCAATCAGCAGTTTGAAAAAGCTCCCGACGGGTCAAGGCTTCTGACACGCGACGATCTGATCGCGGAAGTCTCAGTTCTTCCAGGGTCACAGTCTCTTTATTTCCGCCGGCTGACCTCTCTGAGAAATCATGATTTCCGCCCGAGGGAAGAGACCAATATCTATGACAATATCGGCCGAACAATCTATCATCCCGAGGTTTACCAACGTGATTCTCTTTTCTGGGAACGAAACAGGTTTATAGAATTGGGGCGCAGCGAATCCTCAGTCTCCGCCCTGACCGCTGGCGTAAGATCCAACAGATTCTATCGTTTTGCTGAGGGTTTTGTCAAAATAATGGTTAATGGCTATGTTAAAACAGCCCATGACAGCAAGTTTGACCTTGGCCCAGTCAACACTCTGATCAGCCACAACACGCTTGAAGGCTATCGTTTCCGTGTCGGCGGAATGACAACATCCAACCTCAGCAAACGTTTTTTCATGCGAGGCTACGCCGCCTATGGAACACGCGACCATAAAATCAAGTACAGCGGCGAACTTGAATATTCCTTTCATGACAAACGCTATCAGCCGCGAGAGTTTCCGGTCCACTCTATCCGCTTGATCCACACGTATGATGTCAACATGATCGGGCAGCAGTACCTTTTTACTAATCCTGACAATTTGTTCCTCTCCATCAAGCGTCATGAAGACCACCAGATCAACTATCTTAGATCAACAAAATTCATATACGCTCTTGAGCTTGCAAACAACTTTTCAGTAACAGCGGAAATAGCTCATGAACGCCAGTATGCCGCTGGATTGATGAGATTCGTGACTCCCTACGGACGCATCTACAGCCGTTTTGACGAAACGAAATTCAATCTGCAGTTGCGCTATGCACCTGGTGAGAAAATCTATCAGCGAGGAGCCTCACGCGTATCCATCAATCAGGATGTGCCAGTCATCATGCTCACGCAGACTTATGCTCCGAAAGGCCTGATGGGTAGCCTTTTCGAAATCAACAAAACCGAACTCAGTGTTTCAAAACGCTTCTGGCTCTCCGCCTTCGGTTATATAGACGGAATTGTCAAGACCGGACATATATGGAGCAGTGTGCCTTACCCTTATCTTATGTTCCCTAATGCAAATCTGTCCTACACGATTCAGCCCGAGAGTTTTGCCCTTCTCAATCCCATGGAATTCGTGACCGACTCCTATGCCTCATGGGACATTACCTACTGGGCAAACGGTGCGATTTTCAACTATATCCCTTATTTTAACAAACTTAAGCTACGTGAAGTGTTCTCTTTCCGTGGAGTCTGGGGACATTTAAGCAGCAAAAACAACCCTTCGGAAAACACGGATCTTTTTCAGTTTCCCGCAGTCAGCAACACTCAAGCCCTATCATCCACACCATATATGGAGGCAGGCGTCGGCATTGATAATATTTTTCGGATGCTTCGCCTCGACTACGTTTGGCGACTGACTTATCGCAAAGGTCCTGCCATTGATAAAGGAGGCCTTCGGTTGGCTCTTCATTTTACGTTCTGATTTCTCTTATGAATCATGCGACCAAATATTAAAAAATAGCGGCGATGTTAAGAGAAACTCATTAAAAATTGTTACTTTTGTCTTTACAAAGTGACATACTTCAGATGATAACAACCCTTTCAGATTTTAATATTCGGCATCTCAACACTTTCCGGATGAATGTATCAGTCGGAAAGCTGATTGAATATACATCGGCCACAGATCTTCCGGCTGTTTTTTTGGAAGTCGGTGACGCTCCGTATCTGTCAATCGGTGCAGGAAGTAATCTTTTGTTCTTAGGCGATTACCCGGGAGTTTTGCTGCATTCAGGAATTCTGGATATTGAAATGGTGAATGAAAGCGATTCAACAGTTCTTGTACGTGCCGGATCAGGAATTGAGATGGACAAGCTTATCGAACAGACATGTCAAGGTGGCCTTTGGGGACTTGAGAATCTTTCAGGAATTCCGGGAGAAGTCGGAGCCTCAGCCGTGCAGAATGTCGGAGCCTATGGCGTAGAAGTTAAGGATGTCATCAAGGAAGTAGAGTGTTATGACACACTTGAAAAGCGATTTGTCGTAATGCCGGTTTCCGAGTGTCACTATGGCTACCGCACCTCGGTATTCAAACGCCCCGATTTAAAAAACCGATACGTTATCACCCATGTCACGTACCGGCTGAGCCGTTTCCCTTGCCCAGTCTTAACATACGGCAATCTCAAATCCCGGTTTGCAATAGGGGAGACGCTGACTCCGGAAATGATCCGAAACACTATCAGATCAATCCGCGACGAAAAACTTCCGTCTGTGGAGTTATTTGGCAGTGCCGGAAGTTTCTTCAAGAATCCCGTTGTCTCACAGACGGACTACGACTCGTTTGTAAATCGCATCGCTGATATCTTTGGGCAAGAAATTGTGCCGCCGGCTTATAAAGTCAACGATAGATATAAGTTGTCGGCAGCTTGGCTGATCGATCAGACCGGACTCAAAGGCCTATCTCATAAAGGTGCTGCGACGTGGCACACACAACCGCTTGTCATCATAAACAAGTCCGGAAAAGCATCTCCGTCCGACATTCTTGAATTAGAAACGATCATCATCCGAAAAGTGCAGGATCTTTTCGGAATTACCCTGTCGCCTGAAGTCGAACACATTTATCCGACCTTTCAATCATGAGTACATTTATAATCGAAGGTGGCCACCGATTAAGTGGCACAATTGAACCCCAGGGTGCAAAAAACGAAGCGCTACAGATAATCGCGGCGACGCTGCTTACATCCGAGCCCGTACATATCACAAACATTCCTGAAATACTTGATGTAAAGAATCTCATCGCATTGCTTGAGGGAATGGGCGTTAAAGTGACGCGTCATTCTAAAGGGGACTACACATTTCAGGCCGACGATGTAAACACCGACTATATCAAAAGCAAGACTTTTGTTGACAAATGTGCTTCGCTGCGTGGATCCGTACTCATCGCGGGACCGTTGCTGGCACGCTTCCGTACCGCTTTTTTTGCAAAACCTGGCGGAGATAAAATTGGCAGAAGAAAGGTTGACACCCACATAATCGGATTCGAAAATTTAGGCGCAACGTTCACCTACGAGCGTGATATGAAAGCTTATCACCTTGTTGTGCCTGAAGGCACAACTCTCAAAGGCTGTTATATGCTTCTGGATGAAGCCTCCGTAACAGGCACAGCAAACATTGTTATGGCTGCATCGCTCGCAGAAGGAACAACGACAATCTACAATGCTGCGTGTGAGCCCTACATCCAACAGCTTTGCAAGCTGCTGATGGCCATGGGAGTGACGATCGAGGGACTTGGCTCGAATCTTCTTCGTATCCACGGCGCAGAAAAACTTGGCGGAGCTACGCACCGTATTCTACCCGACATGATTGAAGTCGGCAGTTTTATTGGAATGGCTGCACTTAATCGCAGTTCGATTACGATCAAGAACGTCAGCTATGACAATCTCGGAATCATACCAGACAGCTTTAAGCGACTGGGTATCAAATTGGAGAGGAGGGGAGACGACATCTATTTGCCCGAACAGGATAAATTTATCATTGAAACGGCTCTCGACGGATCGATTCTCAATATCGCCGATGCGCCATGGCCCGGCTTGACGCCTGATTTACTGAGCGTTATGCTTGTTGTTGCGACACAGTGTCAGGGAAGCGTTCTGATTCATCAGAAGATGTTTGAAAGCCGGCTCTTCTTTGTTGACCGGCTGATTGATATGGGTGCTCAGATCATGCTGTGTGATCCACATCGAGCTGTTGTTATCGGCCTGGACAACCGTCTGCCTTTGCGCGCAAACAAAATGTTGTCTCCGGACATCAGAGCTGGCATCGCAATGCTGATCGCCGCCATGTCGGCCACCGGAGTAAGTGAGATCGGTAATATCAACCAGATTGATCGCGGCTACGAAAATATTGACATCCGACTCCGGGCACTTGGAGCCCACATAGAACGTCGTGACTAAGACGGTAGCCTTGCTAAGTTCCCAGTAATTAAATCCGGACGAAAATCAGTCAACAACATCATAAATGTATTTATGCGAGAACAAATTACTTTCTGCATAAATACATTTTATCTTCGATTTAAAGACTAAAGACCAGTTTGCGTTTTGATAGTGCCATTCTGCAACGCTTCATGCTAAAAAGACATCGGGAACCATAAATTTATCTCGATATGGCATAGATAGAAAAAATCCTCCTCTTATTTAAGCAACCCCTTTTGCCCATAACCGATATTATGTTAAATAACGTATGGGGGGGGACAACGACCTCTCTGAAATTCCCGAAACGGATCTCCCCCGCCGGGCGCACCCAGAATAATGAATTTGTAATTATATTTACTTAAATTTGCAAATTATCTCTAATAAATGAGGTTCTGAATGCAGTCTTTTCAGTCTTTATCCATCTTATATTGGAAATCATTTTTCATTCATGGACAAAGTTAAACTGGTAAAACAATGTCAAGCCGGCGATATGGAGGCCTTTGCTGTCCTATATAAGACCTATTTCCAAAAATTGCGGACTGTTGTTGCTTGTTACGTACAAAATGAATGTGCAGTAAGAGACATACTCCACGATGGATTCTTAATAGCATTTGAATCGATCAGCACACTTCGCAATGCCGCTAAAGTAGATGCATGGCTTATCACCATAATGAAAAATCTTTCATTGCAATATCTTAAAGACGGATCAGATGTGGTACCTTTAGATATGTCAGACAATTACATGTCGGAGTGTGACAATGACATAACCTCTACAGAATGCGATCTGACATGGGAAAATCTGATTGAAGTAGTCAACCAATTACCAGAAGGATATCGCAATGTGTTTCGCCTGTCGGTATTGGATGGAATGTCTCACAAAGAGATAGGAGATCGACTGGGTATCGCACCTCATACTTCATCGTCGCAACTTGCACGTGCTAAAGCGATGTTGCGACGACTGCTCACAGATTACCGTAATGAGATTGGCATCCTCTCGATCGTCGCTGTCACATTATTCGTCTGGAAGGAATTATTTATCCGTAATAGTAATAGTAAAGACGAGGTTGTTAGGCCAATCATAACCCAGAATTCCGATGAAAAGAGATTGGACGTTCGTGAGCCGAATAATAACACAGAAAGACCAGCTGCTCCCATTGAAGAGACCCCCAAAATGGTGCATAAGACAATGAATATGGAGAGCCTTGGAGATGTGCCCGAGCCAAACGATTGTGAACCTGTAGTTGTGAATGATAGTGCCGGGATTGATACTGCTCAGATCTCCAGAGATATAATAGACTATGGGGAACTTGCAGCTTATGTACCCTCCCCTAATCTTGCAGCTGCTGAGACTGACGACTGGTCGCTGTCATTAACATATGCAGGCAACCCTGGTCAGAATCGCACCAGTTTCTATATAAAACACAATTCCGGCACATCAGAAACGGAAGGACCGGAGGAGATTGCAGAGAAAAGACATCACCACATACCACTGACCATCAGCTTATCAGTAAGTAAGAAGTTATCATCCAGATGGAGCATTGAGTCAGGCATAAGATATACGTTCCTGCGGACAGACATTCTTTCGCAGGGCAAAAATATGAATAAGGAGACAATACAACGCATTCACTATATCGGAGTGCCTCTTAAGTTCAACTACCGGATGATTACACATAAGCGCATTTCTGTATACGGACAAGGCGGCATTGCATTGGATATTCCCATAGCTGGTGATCAGTCTATCCGTGAGTTGCCCGAATCAGAACCCGTCATATGCCACATAGACGCTCCGATTCAGTGGTCTGTGGAATGTGGTGTCGGTTTCCAATACCATCTCACACCGTCATTCAGTATTTATGCTGAGCCATCGCTTCATTACTACGTCAATCAGGAATCCGACATAAAGACTATACATCAGGAAAAACCGCTTGAACTTTCGATTCCAATCGGTCTGAGATATACGTGGTAGTTCTAAACAACGACATGCAGTCTTTGAGATAACAATCATTCTATATAATATGAATCCATAACAAATTACCTTTATGCAAAAATCAGTCAAATTTTTCTTCGTGTTCTTGCTTCTACTGAGTGTTTCCGCATGTGTCGACAACGCCGAACCCCGTGAGCCATCCGAGCCAGGGAGAGCAGAAATATCAGGAACGCTGCCTGTTTTATATATCGAGACTGAAAACCATGAGCCCATTGTGTCGAAAGAAAAGTATCTTAATGCCACCTATCGGCTTGATGCGATGGGCATTGAGGACGTTTCGTCCATTGGAACGGAGAGTGAGCCGTTGCAGATGCAAATACGCGGTAGAGGCCATTCGTCCTGGAGGGGAAACAAGAAGCCGTATAAGATAAAGCTTGAAAAAAAGACTGCGATACTTGGGCTGGAAAAGAACAAACACTGGGCGTTGCTGAAACCGACCGAAAACACTGTCGCCGGATTGAAATTGGGTAAAATCATGGGAATGGCATGGACTCCGAGTTTCCGACCGGTTGAAGTTGTATTGAACGGTGACTATATCGGACTATATTTTCTTACCGAAACGATACGCATTGACGAAAACAGGGTAAATATCTATGAACAACAGGATCTGGAAACAGATCCGGCTCTGATTAAAGGAGGCTGGCTTGTAGAGGTTGACAACTATCTTGACGAATGTCAGATTACAATTCCTGAAAACAACAGATGGAACCTTACAATACGCTATCATTCACCGGAAGACTTGTCTGAGGCTCAACTGGAGTGGCTTACCAACGAGTTTAAGGCTATAAACGCGGCAATCTATTCGTCTGACAAGACTTCGACCGGGTGGGAGAAATATATTGATGTTGAAAGTATGGCCCGCTTCTTCATATTGCAGGAAGTGATGGACAACCCCGACGGATTCCATGGAAGTTTCTATCTGCACAAAGATCTGACAGATAATTCCAGGGCTGACGCATCTTAATTTTTTACAACATCAAAACTTTTTAAGGCATAA
>CAJUHM010000045.1 GCA_910586475.1 uncultured Muribaculaceae bacterium
TTTATGCCTTAAAAAGTTTTGATGTTGTAAAAAATTAAGATGCGTCAGCCCTGGCGGCTCTTCCGGTCTTACTTGCACAATCGGAACTATTTGAGTAATTTTGCCTGTTATTAATTCAATCAGACTGTCAATTTGATTATTATGAGAATCTGGACAACAATTAAAGAATATAGCGACATTCTTTTCCAGCAGTGTGGAAAGGTGGCCAAAATAACCATTAACCGTCCTGAGGTCTACAATGCATTTCGCCCTCAGACAAATAAAGAGATGCTTGACGCGATGGCATATTGCCGCGAGGCCAATGATGTCGGAGTCATCATCCTGACCGGAATCGGCGACAAGGCGTTTTGTTCCGGAGGTGACCAGAAAGTCAAGGGCGTCGGAGGCTACATTGATGAGAACGGCGTTCCGCGTCTTAATGTGCTTGATCTCCATAAGGCGATCCGCTCGATTCCTAAACCCGTCATTGCAATGGTCAATGGCTATGCTATTGGTGGCGGCCATGTGCTGCACGTTGTCTGCGATCTTACAATAGCTTCCGAGAATGCCCGCTTTGGACAGACCGGGCCCAAAGTCGGAAGCTTTGATGCCGGATTCGGGTCATCGTATCTTGCGAGATGCGTAGGACAGAAAAAAGCGCGTGAAATCTGGTTTCTCTGCCGTCAGTATACGGCACACGAGGCCGAACAGATGGGTATGGTGAATAAGGTTGTCCCATTCGAACGCCTCGAGGATGAGACAATGGAGTGGTGTGAAACCATTCTGACGCGCAGCCCGATGGCCATTCGCATGATCAAGCGCGCGCTTAATGCTGAACTCGACGGACAGCGTGGTATGATGGAGTTTGCCGGAGATGCCACATTGATGTATTATCTGATGGAGGAAGCGCAGGAGGGTAAGAATGCATTTCTTGAGAAACGTACACCCGATTTCGATAAGTTTCCCAAATTTCCCGGCTGATGTTAAAGGCACAATACGCGCGCTACATACTTGACTTCAAGGCTCTGGCGAGGACTTCCCGCGAAGTTATGTCGCAGAAAGAGACTTTTTTTATCAAGGTTTGGGACGACGAGTGTCCGGAGGTTTTCGGGCTTGGAGAATGTGCGCTTTTTCGTGGGTTAAGCAGTGATGACAGGCCAGATTTTGAGGCAAAACTCAGCGAGGTGTGTCAGTCGCCCGGCTCATATGGGAAAGAGGACCTGAAAGATTTCCCCTCAATTGTTTTCGGTCTGGAAACTGCATTGCTTGACTTGAAAAATGGAGGACGCAGATTGATCTTTCCGGGCGAATGGCCGGATGGCCGGATGGAAATTCCGATCAACGGGCTTGTCTGGATGGGATCGGTTGAGCAGATGAAAGACCGGCTTGACGAGAAGATTTCTGCGGGTTTCCGGTGTGTAAAGTTTAAGGTAGGAGGCGAGGACTTTGAGAGAGAGATCGCATTGCTTGAGCAAGTAAGAGCATTATATTCGCCGGACATTCTTGAAATCAGAGTTGATGTCAACGGCGCATTCTCGCCCGACGAGGCTCTGACGAAAATAGAGCGGCTGTCGAAACTCTCGGTTCATTCGATCGAGCAGCCTGTCCGTCAGGGGCAGATTGATCTGATGGGCGAAATTTGCCGCCTCTCGCCGATTCCGGTAGCGCTTGACGAGGAGCTGATAGGCGTCAACGATCCGGAAGCAAAATTCAAATTGCTTTCAACGCTAAAGCCAGCCTACATAATTCTAAAGCCTGCGTTGTGTGGCGGCTTTTCCGGAGCGGCCGAATGGATTTCGATCGGTCAGTTGCTTGACATCGGCTGGTGGGCCACTTCGGCTCTCGAATCGAATGTCGGCCTGAATGCGATTGCCCAGTGGGTTGCCACATATTCGCCTGCGCTGCCGCAAGGGTTGGGCACAGGCCAGCTCTACACTAATAATATACCCTCTCCGATATGTCAGACCGGAGAGGTGTTGAAGTATGATGTAAACAAAAGTTGGATTATCCCTGAACTTTCATGGCAATAATAGGAGACAGCCAGACGATTTGTCTGGTAGAAAGGTTCGTCGAGCTATGGAACGACGAAAGTGATTATATTGAGGCATACACCTCAGGCTCGACCGGAGTCCCGAAAATGATTAAGCTGAGTAAGACCGACATGAAGGTCTCAGCGCAGGCTACGTGTGACTTTTTCGGAGTTGACGGCAATTCGCTTGTCTTTCTTCCTCTTGCTGTCGATTATATTGCCGGTAAGATGATGGTAGTCAGGGCTGAGGTGTGCGGTGCGGACATTATGGTTGAACCGCCGTCAAACCAGCCCCTTAAAACCTGTCCTTCGGCGCCTATCCAGCTGGCGGCTGTCGTTCCGTCGCAGGTCGACGGGCTTCTTGCGTCAAAGTGGGTAGGACTGGTGCAGAATCTGATTGTCGGCGGCGCGCCTTTGTCGGAAGCCGATGAAAAGAAACTTATAGATTCCGGTCTGCGGGCCTATGCAACGTATGGCATGACTGAAACATGCAGTCATGTCGCAATTCGCCGTCTTGGAGAAAAGGTTTACCACGCTCTGCCGACGGTTCGTTTTTCGACGGACGAGCGCGGATGTCTTGTGATCAATTCTGAAGTCCTGAGCTTCGGGGAACTGGTGACGAACGATATAGTGAAACTTCATGGTCCTGACTCATTTGAATGGGAAGGTCGTTATGATAATGTCATAAACTCCGGTGGAATCAAGGTGCTCCCCGAAAATATCGAGCGAAAACTTTCCGACTTAATGAAGGGCAGGGAATATTATGTCACGTCCCGGCCAAGTGAGAAGTGGGGCGATGAGGTCGTGCTTGTAGTAGAGGGAGAGAACCCGGTTGATGGACTTGAGGATTATGCCGCAAAATTCCTGCTGAAAGCCGAACGACCTAAAGCTGTGATCAATGTCGGTCAGCTGAAAAGAACTCAGAGAGGGAAGCTGATCAGGACTCTGCCTGAAAAACAATAACGAGTTGCCGGCTGTTTCATTCAAAGACCTGAGGCTGCAGCCTGTATTATAGGTAGGATGCAGTTTTTCAGAAATAACGGCCTAATTTTGTCAGAAGTTAAAAAAAATCATTACTTTTGTAACGTGGCAGAGGTCTGCTATGTGATTTAAAGAATAGTATCGAATGAAAAAATTTCTATATAGTTTTCTTGGCACTGTTGCCGGAATCTGGATTTCGGTCTTCATCGGATTTATTCTGATGTTTTTTGCAATCGGTCTGATTGTGTCGTCAAGCGGCAGCAACATGACAACAGTCAAGCTGAAAGATGACTCGGTCCTGAAAATTTCGCTGAGCGGCAATATCGTCGATCGTGAGACACCGGCCAATCTGATGGAGCAGATCTATAGCAATGCCGAGAAAGCGGTTGCGCTGACGGATATGGTCGACGCTATTTCCGCTGCGAAGGATGACAGCCAAATCAAAGGTATCTATCTTGAATGTGCCGGTGCCAATATGGGACTTGCGCAGGCTGAGGCTCTGATCGCGGCTCTCAAAGAATTCCGTCAGTCCGGAAAGTGGGTCTACAGCTACGCCGATTCCTATACTCAGTCTGACTATTATGTCGCTTCGGTGGCAGACAGTGTCTTCATCAATCCTATCGGAATGCTTGACATTCATGGTCTATCGGCAACAACAATGTTTTTCAAAGGCCTGATGGATAAACTCGGGGTTGAAGCCCAGGTTGTGAAAGTCGGAACCTACAAAAGTGCTGTAGAGCCATTCCTCCTGTCAGGGATGAGTGATGCCAGCCGTGAACAGCAGGAACATTTTCTTGGCAATATCTGGGGCTATGTGAAAGGTCAGATTGCTGCAAACAGAAAAATTTCTGCAGATTCCATCAATGCTCTCGCCGATTCATTTACATTCACCCGACAGGCTGATTTTTATCTTAGCAAGGGTCTGGTCGACGGTCTGAAATACCAGCATCAGATCACCGATCTTCTTGCATCGGAAACCGGCAAGGCTGATGAACCGAATATGATTTCGTTCAGCGACTATGTGGGCCTTTCGAATTCTCCTCTGGGGAAAAATGCCGGAAAGGGCAAAAAGATTGCAGTGCTCTACGCTATCGGTGATATTGTAGATTCAGGCAATGAGGGAATCAGCGCAACGTCAATGGTCCCCGAAATATTGAAGATCGCAAAGGATGAATCGGTTGCAGGTCTGATTCTGCGTGTCAACTCAGGCGGCGGCAGTGCTTTTGCTTCAGAGCAGATATGGGAAGCTTTCGAACAGTTCAAGAAACTCTGTCCGGAGAAGCCATTTTACGTCTCTATGGGTGACATGGCGGCTTCCGGCGGCTATTATATCTCATGTGGCGCCAATAAGATCTATGCTGAGCCGGTCACTCTCACAGGTTCAATCGGCATTTTCGGTATAATACCAAACATTCAGCCGCTGATGAGAGAGAAGCTGGGTGTTAATGTCGAAACGGTACAGACAAACACCGGATCATTCCCCACACTGCTTCAGCCGATGACTGACGGACAGAAAGCGGCGATGCAGTCGTATGTCAATAATGGATATGAACTCTTTGTGTCGCGCTGCGCCAACGGCCGCCACCGGACCGTAGAACAGATCAAGGCGGTTGCAGAGGGTCGTGTCTGGGATGGCCAGAGCGCGCTCCAGCACGGTCTTGTCGATAAACTCGGAGGTCTCGAAATGGCAGTCGCGGATATGGCCGGAGAGCTCGGAGCCGACGAATACTATACGGTTAACTATCCTGAAGTTAAGGTGAAATGGTGGGAAATGCTTCTGGATATGGACAGCGACCTGTCGGCTGCCATTTCAGAAACAGATGCTGCCACAATTCAGCAGACAGCCCGCGCTTTACGCACAATACGGAATATGTCGCCTCTGCAGTGTCGCACCAACTATATAAGAGTACGTTAATTTTTGCCGGCTGAAAATCAACCGGACAGTTTAGTATGGCCAAACGCGGAATTCTGTCATACCTTATTCTGAAACCCATTTCAATCGTTTATGGGTGGGTTGTGGCTATCCGTAATGCGATGTTTGAGCGCGGAATGCTCAAGCAGACGGAGTTTGACATTCCGGTCATAACGATCGGCAATATAAGCGTCGGCGGCTCAGGAAAGACACCTCACACGGAATATATACTGGACAAGCTGAGCGAGCAGTACCGTATCGGTATGCTCAGCCGTGGATATAAGCGGCGTACCAAGGGCTTTGTTCTCGGCACAGAGAACACCCATGTGGAGGATATCGGTGACGAACCGTATCAGGTCTATAAGAAATTCCGTGACCGAGGCGTGATGGTCGCAGTCTGCGAAAAGCGAGTCGACGGCATCGAACGTATGCGGGAAATTGATCCAGATCTGGAAATGATCGTTCTTGACGATGCGTTTCAGCACCGATATGTAAAGCCGCGTCTTGCGGTTGTGCTGATGGAATTCACTCGTCTTCCGCATAAGGACTCGATGCTGCCTTTCGGCCGGCTGCGTGAGCCTATCAGTGCGTTGAACAGGGCAGATGTCGTTGTGATAACCAAGTGTCCCGAGGCAATGACTCCGCTCCAGAAAAGGGTGATTGCGAGCGATCTTAACTTGTTTCCATATCAGAAGCTACTGTTCTCCCGTTACAAGTATCTGCCTCCGGTGGCAGTTTTCCGTGAAGGTTATTCCCGTCTGCCTCGTCTTGATCTTGACAGTCTGACGTCTTCCGATACTTTGCTGTCGGTCACCGGAGTCGCCAACCCTCGTCCATTTGTTCGCCAGTTGCGTTGCTATAAAGCTAAGGTCAAGATCAAACGATTCAGTGACCATCATAACTTCACCCACTCCGACATGGAGAGCATCAATGAGAAGTTTACGAATATGGTCGGCAAACGCAAATATATTCTGACCACGGAGAAAGATGCGATGCGACTGATGACGAATCCCTATTTCCCGCATCATCTGCGTAAGTACATATATTATCTTCCGATTAGGGTCTCTTTCGAGGACGACAATGAGCAGCCGCTGGAAAACGTGCTTGATCAGTTGCTTCGCAACAACTCTCTCATAAGATAACTTGTTTAATACACTACGATATATTATTAACCCTATTTACTGAAACATGATTGACAAAATTCAAGAAACAGCCGCATTTATCCGCGGAAAAGTTAGCCAGATACCTTCTACTGCTATTATTCTTGGAACCGGACTCGGAGCTCTGGTGGATCATATTGAAAACAAACAGTTCATTCCCTATACGGAAATACCCAATTTTCCGGTTTCAACCGTGGAGGGACACAGCGGAAATCTGATTTTCGGTACACTTGGTGACAAGCCTGTCATGGCCATGCAGGGCCGTTTCCACTATTATGAAGGATACGACATGAAGGAAGTGACGTTTCCGGTCCGCGTAATGCGTGAGCTCGGTGTCGAGACTCTCTATGTCAGCAACGCAGCCGGAGGCATGAACAAGGAATTCCGTGTCGGAGACATTATGATCATTACAGACCATATCAATCTTTTCCCTGAAAATCCTCTCCGCGGGAAAAATGACAATCGCCTCGGACCGCGTTTCCCGGCAATGACAGAGGCTTATGATCACCGACTCATTGCGCTTGCAGATGAAATAGCGGCGGAAAAGGGAATTCGTGTGATGCACGGCGTTTACGTCGGCACTTCCGGTCCGACCTTCGAAACTCCGGCAGAGTATGAGTACTTCCGTATCATCGGCGGCGATGCTGTCGGCATGTCGACTGTCCCTGAGGTTATTGTTGCCAATCATGGCGGCATGAAAGTGTTCGGGGTTTCTGTTATCACGGACCTCGGCGGTAAGGATGTGACAGACGTTCCGACTCATGAAGAAGTCCAGAAGGCGGCAGAAGCTGCCCAGCCGAAAATGATGGAAATCATGAAGGAACTTGTTGCAAAAGCTTGAAATAAAACAATAATTTCCAACTGATGGAAAAACAGACAGAAATTTCACAGCTCGGAGAATTCGGTCTTATTGACCGGATTACCTCCGGGCTTGAAAATAAAAATAAATCGACCGTAAGGGGTGTAGGGGACGACTGCGCCGTGCTTGACTATCCGGACACTGAGGTGCTCGTAAGCACCGACCTGCTGGTAGAAGGAATTCATTTCGACCTTACGTATGTTCCGTTGAAGCATCTGGGATATAAGGCAGCGGTAGTCAATTTCTCAGATATCTATGCGATGAATGGAACTCCGCGTCAGATAACAGTAGCACTGGCCATTTCATCGCGGTTCACGGTAGAGCATATCGAAGAACTCTATGCCGGAATCAGACTCGCATGCGAGATCTATGGAGTCGATCTGGTCGGAGGCGATACAACCGCATCACGTTCGGGGCTCGTCATAAGTGTCACATGTGTCGGAGATGCGCCGAAAGAGAGTGTCGTTTACCGTTCCGGAGCAAAAGACACGGATCTGATTTGCGTCAGCGGTGATCTTGGATCAGCGTATATGGGGCTGCAGCTTCTTGAGCGGGAAAAAAGAGTTTCTAATGGTGACAAAGACTTCATTCCTAAGTTTGAAGGGAAGGAATATCTCATCGAGCGTCAGCTCAAGCCAGAGGCGCGAAAGGATATTGTCCGTGAACTGGGCGAAAAGGGAATTGTTCCGACCTCAATGATGGATATAAGTGACGGCCTCTCATCTGAGCTACTCCATTTATGCAGGGCCTCGGACACAGGATGTCGTGTCTATGAAGACCGTCTGCCGATCGACTATCAGACGGCGGTAATGGCCGAGGAGCTGAACATGAATGTTGCTACGGCAGCACTGAACGGTGGTGAGGACTATGAACTGGTCTTTACTGTTCCTCTTCATTTCCACGATGACATTTCGAAAATGCGTGGCATAAAGGTCATCGGCCACATGACAAAGCCGGAGTTAGGGTGTGCGCTGATCACTCGCGATGGTGTGGAGATGACGCTGAAGGCTCAGGGATTCAATCACATGGCGGACTAAGAGCGTGTTTGGATTTAACACTGACAAACAAGCATTAAATAGGTTAAAAGTTAAACCCAAACATTCTCTAAACTTTGCAAGATGACGCTTTTTGGACTACTCTTCGGTTTTACGCTCGGTCTCGTTTCTCCCCAGACAGCCGATATTGTGTTTGTCGGAGACGCCATGCAGCATTCCCGGCAACTTGACGCTGCCCGGCGACCGGGTGGAGTCTATGACTTTTCAGATTATTATACTGCGATAGAGCCGTATGTGAAATCAGCGGATTTTGCGGTTGTCAATCTTGAGACTCCGATTGCGGGCTCTCCCTACTCGGGTTATCCTTGTTTCAATGCTCCGGACAGTTATCTTGCTCAGCTGAAGACATCCGGTTTTGACTTCATCCTTGCTGCTAACAATCACACTCTCGACAGGCGTGACCGGGGACTGAGAAACACTATCGACAGACTGAATGCCGAGGGGTTGCCCTATGCCGGAATTTATCGGAATCGTGCCGAACGCGATAGCGTGTGTCCTGCAATATGCGATGTCAACGGATTTAAGGTGGCATTCCTAAATTACACTTACGGGACGAACGGCATTTCGGTTCAGGGAGATGTAGTCGTTGACTATATTGACCGGAATCAGATTAAAAAAGATATCCAGAAAGCAAAAGATTCGGGGGCAGAGATCATAGCGGCCTGTATGCATTGGGGCGTAGAATATGTTCTTCTGCCGAATCAGGAGCAGAAGTCGCTTGCCGATTTTCTTGAAGATCAGGGTGTCGATCTGATAATAGGCGGTCACCCTCATGTTATTCAGCCGATGGAAATGCGCTATAATGAAAAGCTTGGCAAGAAGGTGTTTCTCGTCTATTCTCTTGGCAATTTCGTTTCTGCCATGAAGAAGGATGGCACACAGGGAGGAGCAATGGCCAGAGTACGTTTGATGCGTGATTCTTCAGGGAAGGCAGTTGTCGATACGGCGACCTACAGGCTCGTCTTTGTGACACAGCCGTCCGGCTCGGATCGTTCTTTCCGTCTTCTTCCCGCTGAAGGGCCGATCCCTTCGCAGTGGCGCGCTGCGCGTGACCGCTTCGTCAAGCAGGCCCGCAATATTTTCGACAAGCATAATAAAAATGTTCCGGCAGATACAGCTGCCATAAGTTCCTATCAGGAATGAAGACCAAGCCGATTGCTATTTTTATAGTCGCTTCGTTGCTGTCTCCGTTCACGGTCAATCCATGTACGTCAGCTATTATCGGGCGGAGTGCTTCAAATTCGGGATGCTCTATGCTGTGGAAACACCGTGACACATCGCATTCTGAAAATTATGTGGACACAGTCCGCTCGGCGGATCCGAGATTTGATTATGTCGCGCTCTTTAATTCGGAAGACACGCTCAAACAAGAGGCGTGGGCGGGCGTAAACCGTTCCGGTTTTGCAATAATGAATACGGTGGCCGGAAATCTGCCACGCAATTCACGGCGGTGGAAGGACCGCGAGGGATTTCTTATGAGCCGGGCTTTGCAATGTTGTGTGACGGTTGCAGATTTCAGAAATCTGCTCGATACACTTCCGCGTCCTCTCGGAGTGCAGGCAAATTTCGGTGTAATTGACAAAGAGGGGGGAGGCGCTTATTTTGAGACGGGCGACAATGGCTATAAAGTCTTCAGCCTGCAAGATACGGGCGAAGGTTTTTTAGTCCGCAGCAATTACGCCTTTTCCGGTTCGACAAAGGGAGGTTATGGATATGACCGATATGCGAATGCATATTCCATCCTTCGTCCGTCAGCCGATGACGAAGGCATCACTCCACAGCTTCTTACCGACTTCCTTTCGCGCGAGTACTACAACAGTGCTACGGATTCGGTCTATTATTCGACAAAACCCTTGAAAATAAAGGACAGTGGTTTTATTCCGCGCCCGACCTCGGCATCGTCGGTCGTGGTTGAGCTACGTGAGGAAGGTCCGGTTATGTGGTGTATGCTTGGGTATCCGCCGGCGTCGTATGTCATTCCGGCAACGGTCGATAGTGTTGCAGCAGAGCTAAGATACGATCCAGTTCTCGGCAGCAGTCAGATGTCGGCCCGCGCGAATTCATTAAAGCGCAAGATGATCGACAATGGCAGGATTCTCATGCCAGAGGCTCGGAAAATTTCGGAGAAATCCAGACTTAAGTCGATTGAGAATTATGAGGCGTATGAAAAAAAGTGCGTCAGGATTGAATATGTTAATGCAAAATTTGTTAATTTTGCAGTCGAAATAGAAACAAAGTCTAATCAATAGAACATTCAAATAATGATAAATCGAGTATTGATCCGCATGAAGGTCGTGCAAATGCTTTTTTGCTACTTCCTTAACAGAAATGAGTTTCATCTCTATCCGGCTCCGGAGTCGGCATCACGTGACAAAATCTACGCCTATAACTTTTATCTCGATTTATTACTGATGGCTCTCCGCCTTTCAGGCTACAAGGTCGGTCAGTCAACCCTCGTTTTCTCCAACAAATACATCAGCGACAATCGAATCGGTCGAGCTCTGAAAGCCGATCCTGCGGTTAAAGCCACAATCTTTAAGCGTTCGGCAGACGCCCCGCGTTTTGATTCGGCTCTTGAAGCCATTTATGACCAGATAACGAAGTCTGCCATATATCGCAGTTATACCCATCGCAAGGAGAAATCGATTCAGGATGATATTGACTTCTGGAGTGTGCTGATCAATTCGATTTTCATGAAGTGTCAGGATCTTCTGACAGCCGCACGCACGGATGAGAACTTTACTAATGTCGGATATGAAGCCGCGCTTCAGATGATGGATGCGACGATCAGAAGCTGCGGCGATGCCCGCAAACTTCTTGTCGAGTCTAAAAACTCGCTTCGCCGTTCGCTTGACAAAGGCTATGAACTTTACAATCGTCTGCTGGCACTACCCGGAGCGCTTGTTGAACTTCAGGATCGCCGTCTGGATGCCGGTCGCCACAAATATCTTGTGACTGCCGAAGATCTGAATCCGAACATGAAGTTTGTCGACAACCGGATGGTCAAGATTCTCGCCGGTGATGAGAAACTCAGCGAATATTGTGAAGAGAACCATATCAACTGGATGGATGATATCGATTTCCTCCAGGGTGTTCTCGATGACATTCTGAAGTCTGAAATCTATCAGGAATACATGGCTTCGGAATCATCTTCTCTTGAGGCTGATTGCGATTTCTGGCGTCAGATCATGAAGCGTGTGATTCTTCCTTCCGACAGACTTGCAGATTTGCTTGAGGATAAATCTGTTTTCTGGAATGATGATGTCGATATAATCGGAACATTCGTTCTCAAGACTTTCCGTAAGATCGGTCAGTGTACAGAGGAGGATCAGGCTGAATCATGTCTGCTGCCTCAGTTCAAAGATAAAGAGGACGAACGGTTCGGAGAGCATTTGTTTACAGACACGGTCGATAATTTTGAATCCTATCGTGCGTATATCGATAAATTCATTAATGCAAACAGCTGGGATCCGGAACGTCTGGCATTCATGGATGTGATCATAATGTCGGCTGCCATCTCCGAGCTGATCAATTTCCCGGCCATTCCGGTTCCGGTTACACTGAACGAGTATATCGAGATTGCGAATTATTACAGCACACCCCGAAGCGGACAGTTTATCAACGGAATTCTCTTCTCCGTAATCAACCATTTGCGTGAGGAAGGTGCTATTCAGAAAAAATAATCATAATAACGTTTGGATTACCTCATATTTAATCCTATCTTTGTAGAAACATTTCTAATTGCTAATTACTATAACAGAAACAAATATGCTATCTTTCGTTTTACTCCAGGCTGATGCTGGCAATGCCGGTCTCATGAACATTGTGATGATCATTGCGCTCGTTGCCATTTTCTATTTCTTCATGATCCGTCCACAGCAAAAGAAGGCCAAGGCACTGCGCAATTTCCGCGAAGGAATCCAGGAAGGTCAGAAGGTTGTGACTGCCGGAGGTATCTACGGAAAAGTAAAGAAAATCAAGGAAACGACGTTTGTTCTTGAAATCGCTCCGGGTGTCTGCATCACTATTGACAAAGGTTCGGTCTACGAATCTCCTGCCGATGTGCAGTCAGATCCCAATGCGGAAAATAACAAAGGCTAATTCTTAGATTAATTTTCTTACAGGCCGCGGCATTTTCATAGTCGCGGCTTTGCCATTTCAACGAAAGTGATGAGCGATCCCAATTCCAACACTCCTAAATCGAACGGAAAATCGCGCGTTTGGTTCGATTTTAAAAAATCGACCCGCGGAAGTGATGTCCTTGTATTTCTGATCTGCCTGGGAATTGCAACTGTTTTCTGGTTGTTTCTGTCGCTTTATGATGAGGTCGAAAAGGACTATGACGTTCCGTTTGAGATCGAGAATCTGCCTGACAGCATAGTTATTGTCGATCAGGTTCCTCCGACTGTCAACGTTGTTGTCCAGGGTAAAGGTGTGCAGTTTCTGCGTTTCCTCTGGCATGATTTGCCGGCGCTCAAGGTGAAGTTCGAGAATTTTAGCTCAACATCGGGCTATTTCTCGATCCCGCGCCAGAAACTTGACGGTCTGTTCAGAGATTATTTCGGACAGGGGGTCAAGATCGTCAGCATTCGTCCGGAATCGATTCGGTCGGCATTCACGTCCAATGTGGGCAGGAAACTTCCAGTTGTCATTAACTGCGATGTTCAGCCGAATATGCAGTATGTCATCTCTGGCCCTATCGCGTCGGACGTTGATTCCGTTATGGTTTATTCAGCCACGGATCTGCCGAGGGATCTTGTCTCGGTCGAGACATATCCGGTGGTCCGGAGCGGTCTGAAGGACACCACGGAATTTATCGTCAAGATCCGTCCGGTCGAAGGTCTGAGGATAATCCCGGACCAGATCAGGCTGACAGTGCCTGTCGAGCCTCTGATTGCCAAGAAACGTACGGTGTCGATTGATGTTGTGAATGTTCCTGACGGTGTGCGTCTGATCACGTTCCCGTCGTCTGCCGAGGTCAGCTTCCTTGTTCCAATGAGTGAATATGGCAAAGAGTCTAATATCCGGCTGTTCGTCGATTTCGGAACTATTGACCGTACTTCTCAGAAGGTTAAGGTGCAGGCTTCTTCTGGTTCGCTTATGCTGAAGAATCTGTCGTTCAAGCCTGACAGTGTTGAGTATATTATCGAAGCGAAGCATAATAACGAGCCGGATGTTCCGACAGACACTACGAACCAACCTGAAACCGTACAAGAGTAGGCATATGCTGATTGCAATAACCGGTGGCATCGGCGCGGGAAAGAGTGTCGTTGCCTCAATTCTTAGGACAATGGGCTATCCCGTCTATGATTGCGACTCAAGGGCGAAGTCGCTCATGGATTCAAGTCAGGAGATAATTCATCGGATTGAACTCGAAGTCGCCTGTGAGGCTGTCTGTGACGGCCGTATTGACCGCGCTGCTTTGTCGAAGGTGGTTTTCGGTTCTCCCGAAAGACTGGAGAGGCTTAACCGAATCGTTCATTCTTCTGTGAAGCAAGATTTGCTGTCATGGAACGAATGCCAGGATCTTGCTTTTGTTGAGACTGCAATTCTATATACGAGCGGATTCGATGCCGTTGTCGATGCTGTCTGGGAAGTCGTTGCTCCGCCTGAGGTTAGAATTCAGCGTGTGAGCTATCGCAATCCAGGGCTGACCAGAGAGGAGATCTGTAAGCGTATTGATGCGCAAATGGCTGAGTCTGTATCTGACCGCCGCCATGCTAATTCTTTCAGTATTGTCAACGATGGGTTAAATCCTCTTCTGCCGCAGGTCGAGAAACTTGTCGGGGATGTAGCAATTACGGTCAGAAAATGAGTCTTAGGCATTTGATTTTTGATTTTGACGGAACGCTGTATGATACGGCGCAGTCAATTGTGACAGTGATGAGAATGACCATCGAGCAGCTATGTCTGCAGATGAAAACGGATCAGCAGCTACGTTCGGTCATAGGCCTTCGCCTTGAAGAGGTTGGAGGAGTCCTTTTTCCCGAAAATGCGGAGAAGTCGATTGAATTCGCGGCAGTCTATCGCGAGATATATAAAACGCGGCCCGAAGTCCATCTCTCACATCCGTTTCCGGGAGTGATCGCGACGCTGTGTGAGCTGCAGAAGGCGGGATGTGATATGGCTATTGCTTCAAGCCGAAGCCGTCGGTCGCTTCTCGAGTTTATGGATGATCCTCAGTTCGGGCCGTTTTTTAAGGTTGCAGTCGGCGGTGATGATGTTCAGTCAGGGAAGCCGGCTCCGGATGCTATTGAGCTTATATGCTCCCGATTGAGCTGGAATCCGGATGAGACTCTGATGATCGGAGATGCCAGATTTGACTTGATGATGGGGAAGAATGCCGGTGTCCGTACATGTGGGGTGACCTATGGCAATGGGACAACCGCGGAGCTTGCAGGCGAGAGACCGGACTATATCATTGATGAATTCCGCGAATTGCTGCCGATTGTATCGAACAGCTGAACCGATCTGACAACAGTCTCACCATCCGACAGAGAAAAAAGCAGGCGCTGGTCAAAATTTGACGCAGCGCCTGTTGCTGTTAAGACCGGGGTCTTAGTCTGTCGGATCCTTTTCCGGCTCTGAAATTTCGTCGGGAAGCGGCGGAGGTGTTTCTCCGCCATCATCGGATTTAGTCTCTGTAGGAGTGGTTTCTGTCGAGGTGTTCTCGGAAGAGCTGGATTCCGGGATCTGTCGCTGCGATTCGCCGGCAGCGAGGATCTCTTCGGTTCTCGATGTCCAGGGGCGCTTGCCGAAGATTTCTTCGACATCTTCAGTAAAGATAACTTCTCTTGAGATCAGGACTTCTGCGAGTTTGTTATGTCCAGTCGCGTGTTTGCTGAGAATTACTTTCGCGCGCTCATACTGTTCGTTGATGATGCGTGAGACTTCTTCATCGATCATTCGGGCGCGCTCGTCGCTGTAGGGTTTAGAGAATCCATAGTCCTGTCCGCTCGAATCGTAGTAGCATAGGTTGGGCAGCTTGTCGCTCATACCATAGTAGACGACCATGGCATAGGCCTGTTTTGTCACTCTCTCAAGGTCGTTGGCCGCGCCTGTTGAAATTCTTCCCATGAAGAGTTCTTCTGCGGCTCGTCCGCCGAGGGTAGCGCACATTTCGTCGAGTATTGCCTGAGTAGGCGTGATCTGGCGTTCCTCGGGGAGGTACCATGCCGCGCCGAGGGCTTTTCCGCGGGGGACAATCGTCACCTTGATGAGAGGGTTGGCAAACCGCAGATGCCATGAGACGGTGGCGTGGCCGGCTTCATGTATGGCAATGGAGCGCTTTTCTTCTTCAGTAGTGATTTTTGAACGTTTTTCAAGACCTCCGACAATGCGGTCAACGGCGTCGATAAAGTCCTGGCGCGTGACGGTCTTGTGGTCATGGCGGGCTGCGATAAGCGCCGCTTCATTACATACGTTGGCAATCTCAGCACCTGAGAATCCGGGTGTCTGACGCGCGAGAAGGTCCACATCGACCGATGTATCTTTCTTGATTTTGCGCAGATGCACGTTGAAGATTGCCACGCGGTCGTTCAGATCGGGTAGATCCACGTAGATCTGACGGTCAAAGCGGCCTGCACGCAAAAGTGCCTTGTCGAGGATGTCGGCGCGGTTTGTTGCCGCAAGTATGATTACACCCGAATTTGAGCCGAAGCCGTCCATTTCGGTCAGCAGCTGGTTGAGGGTGTTTTCGCGTTCGTCGTTCGATCCCATGTTCGGATTGCGTCCGCGGGCACGGCCAACGGCATCGATTTCGTCGATGAAGACGATGCACGGAGCTTTTTCCTTGGCCTGACGGAACAGGTCGCGGACGCGCGATGCGCCAACGCCGACAAACATTTCAACGAAGTCGCTACCTGAAAGAGAGAAAAACGGCACGTTTGCTTCGCCGGCAACTGCTTTCGCAAGAAGAGTCTTACCGGTTCCCGGAGGGCCTACGAGGAGCGCGCCTTTAGGAATTTTTCCGCCGAGGTCAGTGTAGCGCTGCGGATTTTTGAGGAACTCGACAATTTCTTCAATTTCGGTTTTTGCTTCGGAGAGTCCGGCTACATCCTTGAAGGTGATTTTGTCGTCGTTGTCCTTGTCGAAAATTCTGGCTTTCGATTTACCAACACTGAATACTCCGCCGCCGGCGCTGTCTCCGCGTCCGGACATGCGACGCATCATCCAGATCCAGAATCCAATAATCAGAAGGAATGGGCCGAATGACCAGAGATAGGATGAAAAATCACTTGAATTGTCATAGCTTACGCTTCCTTTGAACTTCCCTGCGGCTTTCCAAGTTTCGATGTCTTTGCTTATCTTATCCTGAGGGACTGAAACAATTACCCGCGCCGGCAGTGATTTCTCTTTTTCGTAGCCTGGGAATACTTTGACAGCTTCGGCTTCGGTCAGAATACCTTCTGCTGTTTTTTTGCTTCCGCTTATGACGATTTTTTTCAATCCGCCATCAGTCGCAATCTGTTCGAATTGTGTATATTCGTCGAGTGTTTTCTTATAGGGATCTTCGTCAAGCCAAAGAATCCCTAACAATATTATAGAGATGATGGCATACATCCAGAAGATGCTGAACCGGAATGCAGGCTTTTTGGGTTTGGGGAGGTTGTTTAATGCCATTTTTTTATTATGTGGGGCAAAATAATGACGGATTAATTATTGGGGGCAGTTGCGAAACCGCATCAGTCGAGGTCGGGGATCTCAGTGATCTTGGCGTCGCTCCAGAGCTCCTCGAGGTTATAGCGTTCGCGTTCCTGCGGAAGAAAGACATGGACAAGAGTGTCGCCATAGTCGATCACGATCCATTGGGAATTCTGATAGCCGTCATAGTTGTAAGGCTTTATGCGGGCGTTGTCAAGCAGATAGTCCCGCACGCTATCGGCAATAGCCGAGACCTGCATTGTGCTTGTGCCTTCGCAGATAATGAAGTTTGAAACTCCTGACGATTCGATGCCAGACAGATCGACAAGTGTTATCTTGCGGCCTTTGCGTTCCTGAATGCCTTCAATGACAAGGCGTGTCACGTCAGATGGTGTGATAGCTGATGAATTGTTCATTTATATGATTAGGATTTCAAATAACAAATTTAGTAAAAGAAACTGTTCTTTACTATAAAAGAAACAAATTTCGTGCCAAAAAGATTAATTTTCACTGATTATTCAAAGCGCAGCGATTTGACCGGCGAAAGAGAGGAAATCAGGCATGACGGAACAATGAGAATCAGTGCCGAGATGATTACAACACATACATTGAGGATTATGACAGGCCAGGCTGTCAGCTCCATCGGAACAAAATCCAGATAGTATGCGTCCGGGTCCAGCGGCAGGATGTGGTAGCGGTTCTGCAGAAGTATGATGCCGATTCCTATAGTATTCCCTATCAGGAGGCCCCGCAGAACAAGTCGCTGGATCATGAAGATGAAAATTGCTCGGATCTGTCGGTTGGTAGCGCCGAGGGCTTTGAAGAGCCCGATCATTCTCACGCGCTCCAGTACGATGATGAACAGACTTGAAACAAGTGTGAATCCCGCGACACAGGCCATCAGGATAATAATGACCATGACGTTGGTGTCGAGAAGATTCAGCCAGTTGATATATGTCGCACACTGCTGAAGCATGTTGTCGATGCGGTAGATTCCATCGGATTGACCTTCGTTGGCATACATCTTTCTGAGACGGTTCTGCAGAAGATTCTCGTAGAGTGATGCGGAAAGTTCAGGAATCCTGTCGGTGTCAATGCCACGGACCTCAACGGCGGTGCCCGAAACTGAGTCGAGGGCAAAGACATCCTGCAGGACTCCGATCGGGACAAAAGCCATGAGCCTGTCGAAATCTTCAAAATGGGTGTCATAGATGCCGCCGACTTTCAGCCTGCGCGAACGGAGAGTGTTGCCGTCGAAAAAGTGGGTGAGCAGGCTTTCTCCGCAATCTATTCCGAGAGCCTGTGCGGTTGATTTGGAAATGACAACGGCTCTGGTTGTGTCAGATTGGTGCTCAGGAGTAGTGCCTGCGATCAGGTGATCTGTGGCAAACTGCCAGTCGGCTTTGCGCAATCCGTGAAGGACTACGCCCTGAAAGGCACTGTCGGTCTTGAAAACAGCCGGCTGGTTTATTGTCAGTCTTATATCCGCATCCGGAATGGTCTTGCGGATCGATTCTTCGAGGTCGGATGTCAGTCGGAGAGGGGAGATCTGGTCCTCATGTGCGGAGGGAAGAGGCGGCAGAACAGATATTTGCGGATTGAATCCGGAGAGAGTGTCGATTATCTGATTCTTGAAACCTCTGACGACAGAAACCGAGAGCAACATTATTATGAACGAGACCGCAATTCCCGCCACAGCGATTGTAACGCCGGCTGAAGAGGTTTTGGTCTCGTTTTTAAAACTAAGTCTCCGTCCAATAAAAGTTGGCAGGCTCATTGGCTCGTCTGCTATTCTGTTGTACGGCCCGGATAGGCTTTAAGCGCTGCAGCCAACACTTTCAGCGCGCGGGCAAGATCCTCGCGTTTCAGCACGTATGCCATTCGAACTTCGTTGCGTCCCATGCCCGGAGTCATGTAGAATCCGGATGCAGGGGCCATGAAGACTGTCGCGCCTTCATGTTCGAATTCGCGCAGACACCATTCGCAGAAGCGATCAGCGTCATCGACCGGCAGGCTTACTACGGTATAGAAGGCGCCCATCGGGATCGGAGAATAACATCCAGGGATGCGGTTGAGTCCGTCGATCAGGAATTTTCTGCGCTCAACATATTCGTTATAGGTCATGAGCATATATTCTGACGATGCGTCAATAGACGCTTCGGCAACTATCTGACCCAACAGGGGCGGACTGAGACGGGCCTGACAGAATTTCATGACGTTCCGTTTCAGTTCGGCGTTTTTGGTGATTAATGCGCCGATTCTTATGCCGCATTCACTATAACGTTTCGAAACCGAGTCGATCAGTACAACTTGTTCTTCAATTCCGGGAAGGTGGAAGGCTGAAATGTATGGCGCACCGGTGTAGGTGAATTCGCGGTAGACCTCGTCGGAGAAGAGGAACAGATCGTATTTTCTGACAATGTCGCGGATCTGGTTCATCTCCTTCTGGGTGTAGAGATATCCGGTCGGGTTGTTCGGGTTGCATATCAGAATGCCCTTGGTCCTTGGGGTGATCAGTTTTTCAAAATCCGCGACAGGAGGCAGTGCAAAACCCTGGTCGATCGTAGAGGGCACTGTGACGATTTTTGCTCCTGCCGATATGGCGAAGGCCATGTAGTTGGCGTAGGCGGGCTCAGGAACAATAATTTCGTCTCCGGGATCGAGGCAAGCCATAAATGCAAAGAGCACAGCTTCGCTACCGCCTGTTGTCACGATGATGTCATCTGCCGTGACATCGATTTTGAACCGATGGTAATAGTCCGCGAGTTTGTTGCGGAGCGAAAGAAGACCTTCCGAGGGGCTGTACTCAAGGATACTCCGGTCGATTTTCTTTAGTGCGTCGAGGCCTTCCTGCGGAGTCGGCAGGTCGGGCTGTCCGATGTTCAGGCGGATGACCTCAACGCCGCGCTGTTCAGCTTCGCGGGCCAGAGGCACGAGTTTTCTAATCGGTGATGCGGGCATTATCTGGCCGCGTTCTGATATGGTAGGCATTGTATTTTCAGATAGAGGATAAATACTTATGTGACGCAACGGTTCAAAATCGTGCGGTTCGCTATGCAAAGATAGCGATAAATAGGAAAGCAGCAAAATTTTGCTAACCTTAATGAGGTATTGCCGGCTTTACAGTAAGTCGCAGGTTCAACTGGCAAGTGCAAAATTAGCGATTTGTTTGAAGAACTCGGTT
>CAJUHM010000046.1 GCA_910586475.1 uncultured Muribaculaceae bacterium
GCCTTGTCTTTTATTCTGCCGGTGTAAAAATCTCGAGTTTTTTATCTATATTTGTCGGGCAAAATAATTGAAGCAAATCACAATAAGGATTATTCCGTTGTGAAAACATCTGGAGAGGGAGAACCTGATGGTTTTCTCTCTCGTCTTTTGGAAAATGGTTTATCTGAAAATGTGGATTCTGTGATTCCTGATGGCGTTGCCGGGCAGAAATAATGAAGTTTTAGGGTGGAATACCAGAAGAAGTTTTTGATGCGTGTGACTACTGCGCGTGCGCTCATGCATTACGCGCTTATATTGCTGTTCTACATCTATATACAATTGAATTTATCGCAATTTACGATAAATTCTGTAGCGCGAGAGGGGACCGGACTATGATTTTCGGATTATGAGGTTATTATATCAGCAAATCGCTGAGTCTTTTCCGACGATATAGGCCATTGTTCCGGACCGACAATTTTGTCCCCCAAACGATAGAAACCAAATCGGTGTCCGTCCTACCGATCAGGAAAATAAAAGAAAGCGAAGCCCGGAATTCATATCCCGGGCTTCGCATGTATGCGGAAACTGATTTTTCCTGACTGTTTTTAGCGGACGATTACTTTGGTCGTTCTGCCGTCAATGTCGACGATGTAGACTCCCGGAAGAAGGTTGATCCTCATCTCTTCGTCGGCTCGGGATCTGAAGCATAGCGTTCCGTCGGGGCGCATTACGCTGACGGTGAGTCCCTCGGCGCAGCGCACGCCGATGTAGCCTTTGCCGCTTTCGATAATGGGAAGAGTCTCTGTGACGAGGCCGGCGGAAGCCGCGATTCCCGCGTCGTTCGAGGGGGCTGATTCGCCGGTCGTGTAGAGAGCGGTGACATTATAGATATGGGCCTGCCCGTCGGGATATTCCGAGATGAAGTGGTCGAGGCCTGCGAGCGGTTCGCTGGTCAGCACCGATGCGTCGCGATAGACGCGGTAGCCCTGCAAGACAAGCGAGCGGTGGGGATGGGCTTTCTCGAATTCGATGTCGTCGACAAGCAGCGCATAGACGTCGTCGGAAGTGCTTCTGATGGCGAAGTATTTGGCTCCCGCAGGAAGCTCATAGGAATATCGGGTCCACTCCGAGGGCACTGCCTTGATGACCTCGCCGACTTTGATGAAGTCGGCGGTCTCTTTGCCGGTAGTCGAATAGAGAACTTCGAATGATTCGAGTCCGTAGTCGGTCAGAGGGGTTTTGGCGTAGAACGAGATTGTCTGCGCGTTTTCCGACAGAAGGGGCGAGATCAGCCATTTGTCATTGCGGACTCCGATAGTGGCCATCGTCATGAAGCACTGGCTGGAGCCGTTGTGGCCTTTCCAGTCGTTGAGCACTTTGGCGGGAACTCCGGCCTGTTCGGCATCGAACACCATGAAAGATGTGTGGGAATTGGCGTTGGGGAATCGGAGATATGAGCCGCTGACCTGCATCACATAGCATTGTCCGCCGTCGGCATGGATCGTGGTCCAGTCGCCGATGTTGTCGTTGGTGACTTCCGAGCCGGGCAGGCCGGTCGAGAATGCGCGGAGGTTTTCAATATCGTCGGTCAGCTTGATATTGTCGCGCGGAATGACAACTTCGTTCCAGTAGAGTCTGACCATGCTGCCGTTGCTCTCGGCCTGAAGAGATGTCGGGGCGGGATAGTCGAGCTGTTCGATTGGTACGGTCGCCTCCGCAGTGATATTGTCGTACAAATCGCTGTCGCCCGGACAGTTCACGACGGCGAAATAGCTTGTCGGATTGTTGGCCATTGCGGGAAGCGAGTCGCGGAAACTGAGCGTCGTGCCTCCGAAAGCCTCGAGGCCGTCGGCATACGTTGTCGACACTTTTATTCCGTCGCGGTAAAGGTCGGCTGAATAATTTCCTGGGTTTTCGATGCCGTTGTTGGCGACATAGAGTCTGATCTCAAACGGGACTCCGGGGTTGGCCTTGTAGGGGACCGAGATGCCTCTTGCCGAGAGATTGACGCTTGTTGCGGCTTCGACACGGATATTGTCGATGGCGAGTTTATAGGCCACCGTTTTATAAGTCAGACGGATCTGGACAGTCTTGCCGACATATTCGTTCAGCGGGACGATCGCTTTGGTCCAGCAGTAGACGTCGCCGTCGCCGACACAGATTCTGTCGACATCCTTGAAGCCGCTGCCGTCATTGACGCTGACCACAATTTCATCAGTGGCGTCTTCCATACACATGTACCACAGCGAGAAGGCCGGAGAGGCGCCCGAGACTGCGATTTTGGCTGTGGACACAGTGCCGGTTGTTCCGACAAAGCCGTCATACATCAGATAGTAGCCGTCGCCATCCTGGTCAGAAATCTCGTTGGTCACGGACCATTTCGCCGACTGGCTGGTTGATGCCGTGACCATCGGGGTCGGGCTGTCGCTGCCGAATGTTTCAGCATACGGCATCTCAAAAGGTTTTCCGACCGGTATCGGAACGGTCTGGGTTATGTCGCGGTCATTGACTCCGGCGGCGGTTTCGGAGAATATCAGATAGGTGACGAATTTCTGTTTCTCTTTTTCCGGATCGAGGGCCTGGAAGGTGAGTTCAGTGCCTTTGACGCCACGTTCGACGATTGTCAGATTCATTCCGTTCATGCGGTGGGCGATCATATAGCTGACAAGTTCGGGATTCAACGGGTTTCCTTCGCGGTCGGTTGTCGGGGCGTCCCAGTTCATGGTGACAGTGCCAGGCAGATCTTCCGATTCCTTAATTGTGACATTTGTCGGAGCTGCAGGATAGTTTATGCCGACAAAAACTCTTTCATAAGAGCTGTGGCTCTGGCCTGAAGCATTGACGGCATAGGCGCCGTAGGTCACATAGCCGTCAGTTTCGGTCTGGTCCGTGTAGACCAGTGTCGCGCCGGGAGCCGGATCGGAGAAGGTCTTGATGATTTCTCCGTTGCGGGTTATGCAGACGGATGTGATTTTGTCGACGGGATGTCCTCCGAAGTCGGTTGTCGGGACTTTGACGGTCACATCAGCTGAGGTCGCTCCGTTGAAATCGGGCTTGACGGTTATCGAAGGCGAGCTTGGAGCTGTCGAGCGAGCACCTATGGATATGCTCAGGTTGTCGACACATAGCCCGTAGGCATCGGCCGGGCTGAGACAGTGGACAGCCAGGTAATAGATGCCGGTCTCTGTCGGACAGACTGTGACTGTATCCTTGTGCACATCGTCGTCGTCGATCACTTTTCTTTCCAGGATGACCGTCGAGAGCGATTCCGCTGCCGGAGCCTTGCCCATGACCAGTTCATAGGCTTCCCTGTAAGGAGTGCTGCGTCGCCACAGATCGCAGCTCACGATATAGTATTTGTCTTTTTCCAGTCTTACGGGGCGGGTGACCAGATAGTCGTCGGAGTCGTTCTTCGAGCTGAACTGACAGAGTGCGCAACCCTTGTTGGCCCAGTAGACCCATGTCGATGCGTCTTTGTTGGCGTCGATGACAGAGAAGCTGTCGAAATCCGACTGTGAAGAGAATGTCTCGGTGTAGGGGAGTGTCAGAAGATCGGATTCTTCGACGCCTGTCACAGTCACGCTGACGGATGTTTCCGGGCCGGAGGCCGCGCTGTTGGAGACTGCGACGGTTATTTCATGGCTTCCGGCCGATTCGAGTGTCACCGGAACGCTGACGGCAGAGCCGGGAGTGCCGGAGCCCGAGGCGAGTTGCTTTTCGCCCGACGAGACTTCATAGTTCAGCGTTTCCGACATGGGGCTTCCCCCGATAGTTGTAGCCGGAAGACGGAACGAGACAGTTCCGCTGAGGGAATTGTCAGCGAATTCGGCTTTGAGATCAGTGACAGCAGCCGGAGCTGAGGAGTTAATGGCTTCCTTTGCGATATACATTCCGACAAGTTCTTCCGCATTTTCCATATCGTAGAGATGCTGCGCCGAACCGTCCGACAGGCTGACTGAGTAGAGAGCCGAACCGCTGTCGTTGCATGTCGCGACATAGAAGATTCCTGTCGAAGTGTCGATAGTTCCGGACGTCATGTGGTCCGACGAAAGACCTGTCTCGCCTATGAGACTGAGCGCTCCGGTCTGTTTGTCGGCTGTGACGAGTTTTCCGGATGTCGTGACGGCAAAAATGTTTCCTCCGGCATCGGCGCCGCAGGCAATCCATGCCTCGTCGAGCGGCGAGATCTCTGTCCGTTCGAATGAGTCCTGGTCGAACCTTCCGAAAACGTAGCCTGTACCGTAGCCGTTGTCGAAACAGCCGTAGACATTATTGTCTGCGGCACAATAGGTCATGTCGGTTGCGAGGACCGATTCTTCTCCCATCGTGTTGTAGATCTCGTTCCAGGTGGTGGTGTCGTAGGCATGCATCTCGATCCAGGCCCATCCGCCGAAGTCGGTCGAGTTTATTGCCAGATAGTTGTTGTCGCCGATATACGAAGCACCTCCGTTGGCGTTGAAATTATAGTTTTGTATGACAGCCTCGAACCCGTAGGCGTCAGGAGAGAAGGAGTAGATACCGTAGGGTTGGCTGGTGCCCCATGAGGAATTGCTGATCATTGACGCGTAGATCAGCGGATGAGTGCTTACTGAAGTTACGGCCACAGCCCGTGTGTTGCTGCGGACTGCTTTTGCGCCGACATTTTTTGTGGCCGGACGCGGCGTCAGCCTCCAGCTTTCGGCCGGAGCCTTGAGAATCTCGTCAGGCGTCAGTTTTCCCGATCCGGATCTCACCTGAGCCGATGTCGGGATAATTCCGCAGATCATACATGCGGATAGCAGAGCGTGATAATGTTTCATGGATGCATGAATTAAAATGAAAAGATAAGGATAGGGAAAGTGCGTGACAGAATGTTTGACAAAAACCGAATCCGAATGTTAATTAGTCGGCCAAAGGTATGATAAAATTGACAAAAGTGCAAATTTTAAGAAATTTTTATTTACTTTTGTTTTGATATCGCTATTTTGTTGACGGGGTTATCGCACAACATTTCTTATTGTGTCTCCGTTAAGAAAATATGGAAAGTAATGAATCAAATGCCTTAGTCGACGCCTTTGGCGAGAAGGTGAGAACCGATCTGACCGGTTTTCTTCAGCGAAAAGAAGCTCTTGATCAGCATATACCCGAATGTCCTGATGTTGAGGCCAGATGGGGTGAGATTGCGCGTGCCTACCTGCCTGACGGCGTCAGGGAGTTTGCGTCATATCCTGTCAGCTCGCTCGGATGGATGATGTTCATCGGGATGGCTATGGCCTGTTGCTGGGACCGCGACTGGGAAAAATATTCGGCCGATACGGATTTTTATGTACGTCTGCGCGACAGGCGCGGCTACGACAATCTTGACGAGACAATCGTTGAGGATTTTCTCGGCTATGCCGGAGAGTCAGCGGAAAAAATAACCGAACTGGTGGCCGAGTGTGCTTCGCGTGTCTACAGTCTGCTGTCGCATGAGGCAGTCGAGCCTGGGACCAAAGAGGCTCTCGGATGCTACATCGCGGCTCTCCGTCAGCTCTATCTTGCCGGAATGGCAATGGAACTCAACGCTCTCGGCTATCACATGACGCCTTATCGTCCGGAGTGACGGCGTCGGAGATTGGTTTGGTGGCCCGCAGGATTTCACGTTTTCCATTGACCGGTCCCGGCAGACGTTCGACTGTGAAGCCGATTCCCTGAAGAAGACGGCGCACAGCTCCCTTTGCGCAGTATGTCGTCAGCCGTCCGCCGGGCGACATTGACTCGAAGAGACGGCGGAAGATTTCGCCGCTCCACATTTCAGGCTGTTTTTCCGGTGCGAACGCATCGAAATAGACAACGTCCGTCTGTTGCGGAAGCTCCATAGTGAGCAGATTGTCTGTTCTCTTCACAAGTGTGAAATACGGATTGATCCGGACCGCTGCATTCCATTGAGCTCTGTTGATGGCGGAGAAGAATTCTGTCGCGTGGCCGTAGCCTAAATTTTCGGAGAGAGCGGGATCGAGCGGATAGAGTTCGACAGAATGATATATTGTCGGAGTCCTGTGGTTCATGGCGGCTTCGGCTGTCAGAGCGGCGTTGAGGCCGGTGCCGAATCCGACTTCAAACACCTTCACCGGTTCTTTTGCCGGTGCGGCTCGCCATCCGGTCTCGACATAGACATGGCGGCTTTCTGCGATAGCCCCCTTGGTTGAATGGTAGTGTTCGTCAAGGTCGTTGAGGTAGAGGGTGGCCGAACCGTCGGCTGTTATCTCGATTTCCGGATCTGATTCTCTTTTCATTCTCGTTGTCTCTTTTTGGGGCGGTTAAGTTGCCGCTGATCTGTAGGATTGCAAAATTAATGAAAAATACTGTGATTTTATTGCTAAATTTGCAGTCCGGTTCAATTAGATTCACAAAGACCCCCTATGGATATTGACAGTGCAATTCTCAATCGCTCCCGGCTGTTGCTGGGCGACGAAACGATGGAACGCCTCGATAAGGCGCGTGTGATTCTCTTCGGTGTGGGCGGTGTCGGCTCCTGGTGTGCGGAGAGCCTTGTCCGTTCGGGACTGAAAAACATCACGCTTGTCGACAGCGACCGTGTCAGCCCGACGAATATCAACCGTCAGCTGATGGCGACGACGGAAACTGTCGGTCAGGTGAAGGTCGATGCCCTGAGGAAGCACCTCCTTGCTGTCCGGCCCGATGCATGTATTGATGCCCGCTGTCAGGTCTTTTCTGCGGAAACGGCAGGTGACTTCCATCTTGAAGAGTACGATTATATAATCGATGCGATCGATTCTCTCAAGGACAAAGTTCTTCTGATTGAAATGGCGACCCGGACCAAAGCCAGGTTTTTCTCCTCAATGGGCGCGGCTCTGAAGCTTGATCCGACGCGGGTTCAGGTAGCGGAGTTCAACAATGTCAAAGGTTGTCCGCTGGCCCGTGCATTGCGTCAGCGTTTCAGAAAGTCCGGTCGACGTCCGGCAAGAAAATTCCAGTGTGTCTTTTCCGACGAATTGCTTGAAAACAACGGCGCTGACTCTCCGTTGCTCTATGCCGCAGACATGATTCCGGACCCGTCGGCTCCTGCGGTCAAAGCCCGGACAAACGGATCGCTGATGCACATAACTGCCATCTTCGGCCTGACTATGGCAGGGCTTGTCATACGCGATCTTTTTCGGCGATGAACTGATCAGCCGGCGAGCCGGTAAGGCCCAGCGGTTTGTTGTGGCCATGTCATTGTCAGCGACGCGATAAGTGACATTCGTGCGCGTCCGCACACACCTTTATTACTATATAATATAATTTTTGCAATGAAAAACATCTCTCAGAGTGAAGTGGTTGAGCGAATAAAGTTTCTGATCCAGCAGCAGCGGGTCAGTCAGGCTCAGTTTGCACGCCGCCTCGGAATCGATCCCGCAAACCTGTCGAAACATCTTAACGGTCATCTCCCGATAACGGCCGGACTGATAAACCGGATCGCTGTCGACATGGGTGTTTCGAAGCAATGGCTGTCGACCGGTAACGATCTTCCGTATTCAAAAAATGCCTCTCATCTATGTCCGTCCGGCAGCTGCATGACACCGATCTATGACATTGATGTGACGGCAGGCCACTCCGAGCTATCGCGCGAATTCTGCGACGAGCGTGTGATCGGCGCGATCCACCTCGACCGTATCAGTTCAGATTCGGTGATTGTGCGTGTCAACGGTGACAGCATGGAGCCGGAGATCCTCGACGGATCTTTCGTCGCGATCCGTCAGATTTCCGATCCCGACACGATTTTCTGGGGGCAGATCTATGTCGTTGTGCTCGACGACTACAGGATGCTCAAACATCTGCGACGCCATTCCGATCCGGAAATGGTTGTGCTCCGCAGTGCCAATCCTGCCTATGACGACATGGTGATCTCCCGCTCCAGGATACGTTCGCTCTATATTGTCGAGGCCGTCCTCAATCTGACAGTTCGCTGCTGACAGCCGCCATCTGTCGGTAGCCTTCCATAAAAAATAGCCGGAATCTGCGCCCGTCGGGGATTGATGCGATGTTGTTTTCAAGATCGACATTGATTCTGCCGACAACCAGTCCGGGGGAAAGTGCGCATTTGAAAGTAGCCTCTTTTGCTGTCCATGCTTTAAGAAGGAGCGAGTCCGACGACGCATAGCGTTCTGTCTCCTGTGGCGAAAGAAAGCGTGATGCGATACGTCGCAGTTGTTCGCGATAGATTTCTATATCGATGCCTACCGGTCGGCCGTCGCGGGAAACGGCCAGTGCCGCCCGCCCTTTGCAGTGGCTGACTGAAATCGGACGCCCCTGCCATCCCTCTACGAATGGCGATCCGTCCGGATTGTGGCCGCATGCGGATTCCGGACCGAAGAGCGTTCTGACCAGTCCGGCGATGACAGCGCGTTCGGATGCCTGACGCGAGCGTCCGTCCGTGTAGTCCACGGAAGCTGTGAAGACATCAGCGTTTGCGGCGCGAAACCGGTCGGGAAGATCATTCTGAAATTTCATCGCAGATTTTTTGCGGCGGTTAACAGATCGTTGCGCAGCGCTTCGACAACCGGTGCGACCGAATCGGCCGATGTCGGAAGGTGGTCGAGTGTGGCCGTTGCGCTGACAATCCACTTCGGTCCGGCTGAAAGTAGCTGCACCGGTGTCAGCGACGGACCGGAAGCCGACAGGATTGTCGACTGGAAATTGCCCGGCGAGACGAGATCGAAGCGTGAAGCCGGGCTGTCGCCTAAATTCAGAGCCATGCGTTCGCTGCGGTTTGCCATGATCTCCTCACGTCGCAGTGAGTCGGCTGCCCGGGAGAGGGTAAGATGGACAGTGGCATGATAGGCGGGATAGGCGATGTCGATCCAATAGCCCTCTGCTGTAGCTCTGACAAGCCGGCAGTCTGCCGATTTATTCACACGCAAAACGACTGGCGTCGGGAACGGAGTGCACACCGTGGCCGTGTCATAAAGATCTATCCGGACAAATGCCCGCGGCCGCGGCACAGCATCCGGCTTTTTCAGACATCCCGTCAGAGCCAGTGCGATCAGCGGCATTGCGGCCGGATAGCGCTTCATTGTTCTCCGGTGTTGGTCGGTTGCTGAATGTCGGACATCACCTTCACCCGCACCGATGTGATGCGGTGGTTGTCAATGTCGAGAATCAGAAAGCGGCAGCGACCGTAGACAAGCGGTTCTTTTTCTTTCGGGAAGTCGCCGCGGATTGCAAGGAGCATTCCGGCGAGAGTCTCGCAATCCTGTGTGACGTCGGCATAGTCCGCTTCGTCGAGCCCGATGATCCGGAAGAAATCGCTCAGGATTGTCTTTCCTTCGAAAATATAGGTGTCGTCGGGAAGTTTGCGGTAGGTTTTCTGTTCGTCGTCATATTCGTCATTGATGTCCCCGACAATTTCCTCAAGGACATCCTCGAGAGTGACGATTCCCTGCGTTCCGCCGAACTCGTCGACAACTACAGCCATGTGGAGCCGCCGTCCGCGGAAATCTTCGAGAAGGTCGTCGATCATTCGTGACTCCGGAACGAAGTAGGGCTTGCGCAGCAGTTTCTGCCATTCGAAAGAATCGTCGACTGTCCCGATATAGGGGAGAAGATCGCGCGAGTAAAGAATTCCCTGGATATCGTCCTGTGAGTTGCGGTAGACGGGGATGCGGGAGTAGCCGCTCCCGAGCACTACTTTCATCACCTCGCTGAATTTCGCTGAGATCTCGATGTCAGTCATGTCGACGCGCGGAGTCATCACCTCTGATGCGTTCGTGTCGCCGAAACGGAGAATGCCTTCAAGCATTTCCTTGTTGTCCGTCCCTTTGACATCGGTGATTTCGAGAGCCTGCGAAAGTTCTTCCGGTGTCACGTCATGGTTTTTCTTGACAACAACGCGGTTGACGATTCCGGAGCTTCCGACAAGCAGCGACGCCAGCGGCCGCAGCACAGTCGACAGCAGTCCGACCCCTCCGGACGAGAAGCGCACCCAGCGTAAATTGTTGGAATTGGCGATAAGTTTAGGCAGGATTTCCCCGAAAAGTAGAATGAGAAATGTCAGGATGACCGTCTGAAGTATGAAGCTGACAACTTCGGGCATTCCTGAGAAAACCGGGCCGAGAGCGAAGTTGCAGAGCACAACGATGGTTACGTTGACCAGATTGTTGGCGATAAGGATTGTGGCCAGCAGCCGTTCGGGCGACGCGAATAGTTTTCTGATGCGCGGACCGACCGGCTCGTTATCGAGCTCATCGAGTTCAGGCGGAGTAAGCGAAAAAAATGCTATTTCACTTCCGGAAACGAAGCCTGAGATGAGCAGAGCGACGAGCGCACATGCGAGCGCTATCGTCTGCGGAAGACCGAAATCTATGGCTGACGTGATAATGAAAGCCGGCAGGGATAATAAAGGGTCTGTGGCCGGTAAGGGATCTATATCCAATTTAATGAGGTTTAAGTGAACGATGAAGACGGGTTGCAAGACCCGTCTTGAAATTTCTTACAAAGTTAGTAACCTTTTTGTTAACTTCCAAATCAGAGCATTCTGAGAGCGCGGAGGGCTTCGAGAATCTCGAAGCGTGTCATGTGGCGGCGCTGTTTGAGTGTCAGTGCGAAGTCGTGGCAGATGCCCTGCACGCCGCGGTGGGTGAAGACGCGGGTCAGATAGACATAGTTTTTGTCAAAAATGCGGCGGGTTTCGTCGTCGTCGAGCTGACAGGTCGAGCGGCCCTCTTCGATCATAAGGTCGAGAAGGTTCTGTTTGGTCGGTTTGTCAATCGATCCGTTTTCCAGAACGGTGCGGCGGCACATGATATTGGCCATAGCGGCCGCCATCGAGAGGTTGAAATGTTTCAGAATGGTGTTCCAGGCGCTTTTTGCCGATAGGCCGGGATTGCCCGTAAAGAAAAAGTCGCTGGCATATTCGATCAGTGAATCCGGAGTGGAGTCAAGGTTTACCCCGGCGATCAGTTCGTCTCCTTCCATGACGATAAAGGCCACTGTCATGCCGGTTGCTCCGTAGCACCGGTCGTCTTCGTTGCGATAACTTAGCTTTGTTTCCATGTTTTTATAACACATTCGGAGGCATTTTGGAAGTTGATTCCGCAAAAAAAATTAAGAGGTCGTTTAATAACAAGTGTTATGCCGGAGTCAATTCTCCTGGGCGAATCTCTTACCGAAGTCCTCCTCAATAGAATGGACTCCGGATTTCGCAGTCGCTGTTGCCCGGCCTCTAATTTGCGTCTTATCCTCCGTCAGATATTTTTACAGACGGCAACCCATCGGCCCGAGCGGTCTGTCGGTGTCGATGGGTTGCCGGTAAAGGTTCGTTAGTTGCGATTTCCGATGAGACGGAGAAGATAGATGAACAGGTTGATGAAGTCCAGATAGAGATTCAGGGCTCCGATTGTTGCTACTTTGCCGAGCGATTCATCGGGTGCGTAGAGCGCCATCTGTTTGATGCGCTGTGTGTCCCATGCCGTCAGACCGATGAAGATGAGCACTCCTGCAATCGAGATTCCATATTCAAGGGCGGAGCTGTGGAGAAACAGGTTGACTACCGAGACAATGATCAGACCGAAGAGAGCCATGACAACGAAGGTTCCGAATCGGGTCAGGTCTTTAGTCGTGAAATAGCCGTAGATGGACATCGCTCCGAACACTCCGGCAGTTATGAAGAATGTCTTGAAAATCGAACTTCCTGTGTAGATGTAGAAGATTGGGGTAAGTGTCAGACCGTTGACAACTGCAAAGAGGTAGAATAGCAGCGACGCTACCGGAGAACTCAGTTTGTTGATCGCTCCGGAGATCGCGAATACCAGACCGATCTCAATGAGAAACAGAATCCAGATTGCTGCCGTATGGCTATACATCAGATTCATAACGGTTCCCGATGAGGCTGCGAAGAGAGCGACCAGAGCTGAAACGATCAGACCGAGGGTCATTTTCAGGAAAACCTGACGCATTACAAGGGTAAGACGCCCCGACTGGCTCGAGTCGACCGGCTGGGAGAGATTGTTGTAGAAATTGTTCAGATCCATATTGAGTGGAATTTAAGAAGTTTGTTTAAGAGAGTGAGAGCAAAAACTGTGCCGTTTTTTTACATGCGGTCCGGTACCTCGATTCCGAGCAGACTCATGGCCGATGCGATTGTGCGGGCCGATGCGTCGGAGAGCGCCAGACGGAGAGAGCGTTTCTCTTCGTCCGTCTCTTTAAGGATCGAGCAGTCATGGTAGAACTGGTTGTATTCCTTAGCAAGCTCATAGACATAGTTGGCGATCAGGGCCGGACTCAGTGAGCGGCCGGCTTCGGCCACGAGCGCCGGATAGTCGGCCAGACGCTGGATGAGCGCGATTTCGCGGTCGCCCGGAACAGCCATGATAAATTCGCCGATAGTGAAGCCCGCTTCAGTGGCGCGGCGCAGGACGGAGCGGATTCGTGCGTGGGTGTACTGGATGAACGGACCTGTGTTGCCGTTGAAATCGATCGATTCGGCCGGATTGAAGGTCATGTTCTTGCGCGGGTCGACCTTCAGAAGGAAATATTTCAGCGCGCCAAGACCGACCATCTCGGTGATCGATTTGATTTCGTCGGGAGTGCATCCGTCGAGCTGGCCGCGTTCGGAGCTGACGGTGCGGGCCGTGTTGACCATTTCGTCCATCAGGTCGTCAGCGTCCACGACGGTTCCCTCGCGGCTCTTCATCTTGCCGTTGGGCAGTTCAACCATGCCGTATGAGAAGTGGACGAGGTCTTTGCCCCATTTGAAGCCAAGGCGGTCGAGCAGCAGTGAAAGCACCTGGAAGTGATAGTTCTGTTCGTTGCCGACAACGTAGATCATACGGTCAATGGGGTAGTCGTCGAAACGCATCCGGGCTGTGCCGATGTCCTGGGTCATATAGACCGAAGTGCCGTCCGAACGGAGCAGCAGCTTGTGGTCCAGGCCTTCGGCGGTCAGATCTGCCCAGACAGACCCATCCTCCTTGCGGTACATAAGGCCCTTTTCAAGACCTTCGAGCACCTTTTCCTTACCCTGCAGGTAGGTCGAGCTTTCGTAATAGATCTTGTCGAATCCGACACCCATGCGTTCGTAGGTTTCGTCGAAACCGGCATAGACCCAGTTGTTCATCATTTCCCAAAGCGAGCGGACTTCCGGATCATTGTTTTCCCATTTACGGAGCATCGCGCGCGCTTCCTGCATAAGAGCCGACGCTCCTTCTGCTTCCTCTTTGCTCATTCCTTTCTCCATCAGTTCGGCGACTTCGGCCTTGAAGTGCTTGTCGAAAAGAACATAGAAGTCGCCGATCAGGTGGTCGCCCTTCTTGCCGGCTTTCTCCGGGGTGATTCCTTCGCCCCACTTCTGCCAGGCGAGCATCGATTTGCAGATGTGGATGCCGCGGTCGTTGACGATATTGGTCTTGACAACGCGGTTGCCGCAGGCTGCGAGAATACGCGAAAGTGAGTTGCCCAGAAGGATGTTGCGGACGTGGCCGAGATGAAGTGGCTTGTTGGTGTTGGGCGACGAATATTCGATCATGACCAGCGGCGACTCTTCGCTCGCGGCGGTCATTCCGTAGTTGTCTGTGGCTGTGATATGCTGGAGCACCGACGACCAGAAGGTCGGCTCGATGACTAAATTCAGGAAGCCCTTGACGACATTGAAACGCGCAACGGCCGGTTCGTTGTCGACGAGCCATTCGCCGATTTCTTTGCCGACTGCCTCCGGCGATTTGCGGGCTGCTTTGACCCACGGAAACACAACGATCGTCAGGTTGCCTTCAAACTCCTTGCGGGTAGTTTGCGGTGTGATTGTCGAGGGGTCTGCGTCGATTCCATACAACTCTTTGACTGCGAGGCCTACTGCCTGCGCTATGATCTTATCAAGTGACATGTCTGTTATTAGTGAATTTTAAGTAGGTTACTTAATCGGGTATATTTTGACTGGCCGGAACCCTCCCTGACCGCTGGTCGGCGGTGGGGGCGGTGGGCGGTCGTTGGAGAGTGTCTGGATTTCAAGAAGTGCGATTTTATTTAATCGTGTTAAAACCAGACTGGCTCTTAGATTGCAAAATTACAGATTTTAATGCTGACAGCAAAATTCTCCTTGCGGAATCGGTTGAAAATTACCTACAAAACCATCCGCAGAAGGATGAGCGCCGACTCTGGGCCCATGTTGAAGAGCATGTCGGCTGCCGAAAGTCTGGGAATGAATCCGTGGCGCAGCGACCTGACCTGATAATAGGGGACTTCGGTCACCATTCCGTCTGGAATTCCATTGCGAAGATCGACGATCGGGCCGTTGTGGCTGATCTCGCCGCCGTAGACGACTTCTGACTCGATAAGCATCAGTCGACGTATGATCGAATCGAGACGCCGATTGAACTCCATGAGTGGATAGCGCGCCGAATCCTCTCTGAAAAGAGGCTCGAAATCATCGGCATAATACTCGAAAAAGGGTGTCCGGCCATATCCCGACTTGAGTGTCTCCCAGTGGGCGTGCCACCATGAGCCGTGGCTTGAAATGGCGATGTCAGACCATCGTGCGCCGGTCATCGAAACCGGTTTCTCGATCGGAACGGTCAGGCGCCTGATCCCGTGGGTGTCGGCTATTGTGGCCCGATGTGTATCTTTCTGGCGTTTGTCGAAGCGCATGCCGGTGTCGACAACGACTTTTCCGAACGAATTGACCAGAGCGTAGTAGGCCACCGAACCCATGTAGCGTGGCGGAAGGACAAGGAGCGACTCTGCGGGATCGATCTGCTTCATTCTGAAAATCCGGGGTTTGCATTCTTGAAAATGCGATTCCAGCGGATTCCTCCGTCGAGAAGGCCTTTGTCTTTGTCGAACGACACCAGGACTCTCATCGGCTTGCCGACGATATGGTCCTCTGGAACAAAGCCCCAGTAGCGCGAATCGAGCGAACAGTCGCGGTTGTCGCCCATCATGAAATAGTAATCCATCATGAAGGTGTAGCTGTCGGCCGGAGTGCCGTCGATGTAGACCGTGCCGTCTTTGACATAAGAATCCGGATGATACTCATAGTTGCGGATGACCCGCTCATACATCGGCCAGTTCTCGGGTGTGATCTTGATCGTCTGACCCTTCTTCGGAATGCTGACAGGGCCGTAGTCCTGACGCGTCCATGTCGAAGAAATTCCGTCTGGGAAGAGGAATTCGCCGGTCGGTGCAGGTTCGCGTATGATGGAGGTCACGAGTCCCAGAGATTTCAGCCTGTCGATTGCCGACTGAGTCAGCGGGACGCGGTAGAACGGTTTCGATGCATATTCCGCAGGCTTGAATCCGGCGATAAGCCAGTTCTCGCTGTCGGCGGGATTGGGCGTGAACGCAGCCTGACTCCAGTCGTCGCGTGAGACTGCGATGTCTCCCCAGTCCTGTTCCGTCAGCTGGCGGTTTGTCTGAAGCAGATAGTTGAACTGCACGTTGGTCGGCTGTTCCTGCGGTTTGCCGTCGATGTAGATCGTTCCGTCGACGATCTTTAATGTCTCGCCCGGCAGACCGACAGCACGTTTGACGTAGTTTTCCCTGCGGTCGACAGGGCGGTAGATGATTTCTCCGAACTGTTCCGGATTGTTCATGACAACGTCGCGTCCGAAATATTTGATGAGCGTGTAGTAGTCCGGATTCTGCATCTTGACGGCAACAGTGTCGCCGGCCGGGAAGTTGAAGACAACGATGTCGCCCGACTCAACGTCGCCGAGCCCTTTCAGCCGGTGGTATTTCCATTGCGGCCACTCCAGATAGCTCTTGGTGTTGATGACCGGAAATGTATTCTGGACAAGAGGGAAATGGAGCGGCGTCTGAGGCACGCGCGGTCCGTAGGCCATCTTGTTGACCCACAGATAGTCGCCTACGAGCAGCGACTTTTCGAGCGACGAACTCGGAATCTCATAGTTCTGGCCGACGAACGTGAACACGAAATAGACCAGGATCAGCGCATAGATGATTGCGTCGACCCAGCTCATGACGGCGCGGGTCAGATGGCTTTTGCTTTTCTTCCACCAGGTGAAGGGGATGTAGCCTGTGATGTAAATGTCGAAAAGCAGGGGGTAGACGAGAAGCACCCAGGGATTTCCGAGCCAGAGGACCCAGAGAAAGAAAATCAGCGAAACGATGCCGAACCGGAGCCAGCGGGTGTTTTTTGTTGATTTTATCCGGGCGGTGAAATCCTGTTTGCGGTCGGGAGTGCCTGTGTTGGCCGGCGTAGTCGTTTCGGCTGTCTTTATGGCGTTTTTGTCGTTCGGTTCTGACATTTTGGAATTGTTCTGTGTGGAAAAGGGGAGGATGAGGATTTAATTGATTTTGTCGAGGAGTTTTTCGTCGCCGATGATGCGTTCCATCAGTCTGTCCATTGTGAGGAAACCGCTCTGTCCGGCAACCCATTCGGCTGCGACAACCGCGCCTAAGGCAAACCCTTCGCGCGATTTGGCGCGATGTTCGATAGTGATGGTGTCAACTTCTGAATCCCATTCGACTATGTGGGTCCCCGGGACTTCGCCCTCGCGCCGGTGGTCGATGACAAGTGTCGAAGCCTCGTCGGTCTTCTCCTCGGTCCATTGGCCGATTCGGCTGTTTGAACCGATGATCCCGTTGGCCAGCGAGATTGCCGTGCCGCTCGGATGGTCAAGCTTGTGGATGTGGTGGATTTCCTCCATTCGCGGATGATATTGAGGGAAATTGGTCATCAGTCGCGACAGATAGCGGTTCAGCGCAAAAAACAGATTGACACCGATGCTGAAGTTTGAGGTCCAGAAGAATGTGGCTTCGCCGCGCGAACACATCTCCTTGATCTCATCCATCCGGTCGATCCATCCGGTTGTGCCGGAAACGACTTTGACGCCCTGCGCAAAAGCCCTCATATAGTTGTCGAAAGCGGTGCCGGGTGTAGTGAATTCGATGGCGACGTCTGCGCTGCGGAACGCATCCGAGTCGAAATCGTCATGATTGTCGACATCTATGATTGAAACAATTTCGTGGCCGCGTTCAAGCGCGATCCGTTCTATGGTGCGGCCCATTTTACCGTGGCCGATGAGTGCGATCTTCATCTTGTTCTGTGAATTTAAAGCCCTTCTGTTGCTGACAGGACTATGGGATATGATGCAAAATTAGCTATTTTGCTCAACTTATCAAAATCCGCCTTACGCGTGGGCGCTGTTAATTGAAAAAGGCGTTGTGTCAAAATGTTGTTTTTTGACACAACGCCGTGATTCTTACCCCGATGCGGAGAGGCCGTCAGAGTCTTGGGAAACTGTTTGAGCCTAAACAGCTTCTTACACCGTGAGGATTTCTTTCTCTTTTGCTGCGAAAAGATCGTCGATCTTTTTCAGATACTTGTCGTGGAGTTTCTGTGCTGTGCCTTCCGCGTCCTTGGAAACATCTTCCGACATTCCCTGTTTGACAGCCTTTTTCAGTCCGTCGATTGCGTCGCGACGTGCGTTGCGGACAGAGACCTTTGCTGTCTCGGCTTCTGCTTTCGACTGTTTCACCAGCTGCTTGCGGCGGTCTTCTGTCAGAGGAGGAATGCAAAGGCGGATCACTTCGCCGTTGTTTTCCGGAGTGATTCCCAGTTCAGAATTGATGATCGCTTTCTCGATCTCCTTGAACATCGGTTTTTCCCAGGGTGTGATGGCGATTGTGCGGGCGTCCGGAACCGAGATGTTTGCCACATTCGAGATAGGAACAACGCTGCCATAGTATTCGACGCGGATTCCGTCGAGGATTCTTGCATTTGCTTTGCCGGCGCGGATATGAGCGAGTGCTTCATCGAGATACTCTACTGCCATCTCCATTTTCTCTTCCGCCGGAGCCAGATAGTCATTTACGTCCATGATTATATTTTTGGTGTTGGTTGATTGTGATTAATATACAAATGTTCCGATCGGTTCGCCGGCTATGACTTTCTTCAGGTTGCCGACGGTGTCCATGTCGAAAACGACGATCGGAAGACCGTTTTCCTTGCATAAGGCTGTGGCGGTGAGGTCCATTACGCGCAGACCGCGTGCCAGGACTTCGTCATAGCTGATCTTGTCGAACTTGGTCGCGGTCGGATCCTTCTCCGGATCGGCGGTGTAGACGCCGTCAATGCGGGTGCCTTTGAACATAGCGTCGGCTGCGATCTCGATGCCGCGCAGGGCCGCCCCTGTGTCGGTCGTGAAAAATGGATTGCCTGTGCCTCCGGCCATGATTGCGACCGAGCCGTTTTCAAGAGCCTCGATAGCGCGGTGGCTGCTGTAGTGTTCGCCGATCGGATGCATGTTGATTGCAGTGAAGACTTTCGCCTTTTGGCCGATAGCCTCAAGCGCCGAGCTGAGGGCCAGGGAGTTGATCGTGGTCGCAAGCATTCCCATCTGGTCGCCCTTGACGCGGTTGAAGCCTTTCGATGCGCCCTGAAGCCCGCGGAAGATATTGCCGCCGCCGATGACGATGCCGACTTCGACACCCTGCTTGACGATTTCTGCGATCTGACTCGCATACTCATTGAGGCGTTCCGGATCGATGCCGTAGCCCTGATGGCCCATGAGCGATTCGCCGCTCAGTTTCAGAAGAATCCTTTTGTATTTCGGTTCCATTTGGTAATATATGATTTTTTTGTTGTGATTCAGCTATCTTATTGGCCGGCGTTGACAATCGCCTGTGCCGGTTCGTCCGAACAGAGCACCACGAGCAGATTTCCGATCATGGTAGCCTTGCGCTCGTTGTCAAGTTCTACGATATTGTCTTTCTCAAGGCGTTTCAGGGCCATGTCGACCATCGTGACTGCGCCCTCTACAATTTTTTCACGCGCCGAGATGATTGCCGACGCCTGCTGGCGGCGGAGCATGACGGCTGCGATCTCAGGCGCATAGGCCAGATAGTTGAGACGCGCCTCGACAACCTCCATCCCCGCCATCGAAAGGCGGTCATTGATCTTGCGTTCAAGAAGCTCGTTGATCTCTTCTCCGCCGTCGCGGAGTGTCAGTTCGGATTCGTCCACACCCGTCTGATCGTAGGCGTAATGGCCTGTCACTTCGCGCAGTGCGGCGTCGCTCTGGATTCTGACAAAACGTTCGAGTGCGGCATTGCTGATTGCTGTGCCCGTAGCTCCGAGCGATGATGAATCGATGTCGAACACAGCGCGGTAGGTGTCTTTTATTCTCCAGACGAGAACCATTCCGATAAGAACCGGATTGCCGATCTTGTCGTTGACCTTGATCGGTTCGATATCCATATTGCGCAGACGCAGCGAAAGTTTACGCCGTGTCAGAAACGGATTTGTCCAGAAATAGCCTACGCGCCGGCATGTCCCGCGGTATTTTCCGAAAAAAATCATCACTCGGGCCTCATTAGGCTCCTGTGTGAAATAGCCGACACATCCCATAATAAACAGAATGCCTAATACGATCGAGCCTCCGGCCGACAGCCAGAGATTCTCTTCGCCTCCGGCAACCACACATCCTATAATGAGTAGCGGGATGAGGATGAATGTAAAGAAAATCATGGCGAAGCCGTTGATGAGTAGGCCATTGTACTCAAATTCTTTATTGCTGTCAGTCATAATAAATTGAAATTTGATGGTTAACGAAATAGGACATTCGCAAATATAGCCACAATATATATATGCCTGTTTCTTATATAATGTGTCTGCAAATATTTTTACAAATATAGTGCGAGTTTTCGGAAAATCAAAACCAAAACGATTAAAACGGAAAAGGGGCGAAAAATGTTCGGAAAAAAGAGGA
>CAJUHM010000047.1 GCA_910586475.1 uncultured Muribaculaceae bacterium
TGCCACGTCTTAAGTGAAGGTCGTAGGAAACCATTTGAGCAGATGTAACAATAGTAGCCCACGCGATATGCGTGAGAACCACTATGCTATCCTTGCTCGGTTGAAAATTTCCTACGTTTTCACTTACAAGATAAGCATAACGCTTCTTATTTTTCCAAAATGTCGTGATGGGATTACTCCCCTTCAACTGCAAAGTTACAACTTTTTGCATTGCAAATCAATAGGCTTGGATAAATAAGTTTTGGTCTTAGATATATACATCTATACTGAACCAAACCAATAAATATATGCTGGGCAAAAGTGAAATGCTACAGTCAGTTTTTCTTTTCACCAGCCTCTATCTCTATCTACATACCGACCACCGAAAGAAGAAAAACAAGGCAAAAGAATAGAACTAAAAATAACTAACACCCGCAGATTAAACTTAAATCCTTACTATTCTCTTGTACTAAATTTCTCAATTAGCACATATTTAGTACATCTAATTTTAGATTACCATCTATATATCAATTAGTTAAATACGACACATCGAAGCACAAGATGTTTTCAGGCAGAGAATCAGAGTCGTTTCGGCTTCTGGGTCAGAATTGAGCGGATGTTTTTTGCCACGCCTAACGAATAGGCATTGAAGATATTGTGGACGAACACGACATCGGTCACTCCGTTGGTGCGTATGTACGATTCCAGATTGTCGATGAAATAACGGTGGTCGACAACATGGACCTCATCGAACGAGCCGAAAAGGAAAGGAGGCAACGCATTTCCGAAACTGTCTTTGATTATGAGCAGGCGGCGACCGGTCTTTCCCGATGTGCGCACGACTGTCACCTTAGCGTCGCCCCCCATGAACATCGAATAACTACTACCGCCTTTATAGGAATTCGGCATGAAGAAATCGCCCTTGTAGGTGGCAGACTGGGATTTTACATGAAATGCAGAATCGAGCGTAAATGAGCGGTAGGTCGTCGAATAGAGCGTGTCCTTCGGAGTGTAGTAGACAAAAGTCTCCGGCGAGCGCCTGACGGCGTTGTCCTTTGAGTAGCCATACATCGAGCCGACAAAGCCCTGACGCTCATGAACGTCGAAACGGTCAATGGTCGAAAACGGCACCCGTGCCACCTCGGCGAATTTCATCGCGGCATAGTATGCGCCGAGCGGAGTCCAGTGATGGTCGGTCCGGAAATAGATCGGCTCTGAAGCGTGCTGTCCGAGAATGGTATAGACGTCGACTGCCCTGACCGAATCGTCGAGAAGCGAATAGATATTGCGTATTGTGGGCAACTGCCGGTAGGTGCGCGACTTTACCTTGTCAGGACAATAGTATTCGATCGGTGTCGGGATGACCATGCAATAGACATTCACCGCGCTCCCGAGCGTCTTTTTATAGAAGTTTACGGTTTCAGCCCACGCTTTTCCTCCCGAAGCCTCACCTTTATAGACCATCATTGCACGCACCTCCGGAATCTCTCCGGCCACAATGATTCCCCCCGACGCCACCTTTGCAGGGGCGTTGGCTCCGATCTGACCGACGTCGGCAATGTCACGGTTTTCCCTCTCGCCTGCCTGGTCGTCGGCCACCACATCCTCCTCCGTCTCAGCGCCGGGCAGTTCGGCATGGAATGTGACCGCGTCATCGCCCGAACGGCGCAGAACCATTCCATCCTTGATCTGCATGTGGAGCGCCATGAAACGGTCGCGATAGGGTTCACTGTCGCTGAACCATGCTGAGATGTCGCGCGAGTAGTTCCCGGCGAAAAGAGCCTCATGACTATAGTCCGGGAAAGTGGCGAGATCGCGTTTTTCCAGTTCAGAAAATGTCGAACGCGGAAAAGCGACAAACACGACAGTCAGCACTCCGAAAAGCGTTCCGATCAAGACAAGAAATACGATGTGACGGTTCATTGGTACTTGCGGATAAGATAGGTTCTATTGGTTGAGATATGTGATATACATGTCATAGGTGCGTGCCGTAGAGGCATGGGTCGCATTATTGGCGAAGAGAATGTCGGTTATTGCGTTATCCGCAACATAGTCTCTCATATTTTCGGTAAAATAACGGCAATCAATCACATGAATCTCCTCAAACGATCCGAACAGATAGCCGGGTATAGCGTTTCCGAAGCTGTCTTTGAGAATGATCAGCCGGCGTCCGTTTTTAGTCGGAGTCACAACCCTTGTCAGCTTCGAGTCGCCGCCCATGAAGGTGCAGTAGGTCGACACACCCTTGAACGGAAGGAAAAATTTACCCTCGCGAGGCTCAGTCTGCGAGACTACGCGGCGTCGAGCCTTGTCAAGCGAATAGGTGACATAGGTCGTCGAGACCTCTATGTCACGCGGCGTATAGTAGACGAAATCCTCCGGAGCATTCTTAACCGCGGGATCTTTCGAGAAGCTGTACATCGTGCCGACATAGTCTTCGACAACGTGGGTGTCGTAGTCTTCAAGCGGGAGAAACGGGACCCCGGCAGCCGAAGCAAACGCTTTTGCAGCATAATAGGCACCGAGCGGAGCCCAGTGGTGGTCGGTACGGGAGTAGATCGGTTCGTCGACATGCTCGCCAAGCACCGGAAAAAGATCAATTCCCTCCACCCCCGGCTCAAGTTCCCCGAACATGACACGGATGAACTCGTGAGTGGATTTCGGCAGATTTGCCGCCGCGTCGGGTGTATAGTAGGCCGACGCCGTAGGGATCGGCATGACCCAGATTCTGACATCGGGAAATTCCTGATGGTAACGGTTGACTGATGCGGCATAGCTACGGGCCGACGAGGATGTTCCGCCGAAAGTGTCGAACGAACGGACACTGTCGCCCTTGCCGACAACAAAGATTCCGCGCGAGGTGCGCCTGTACGGGGCCGACCCGGTCACGGTGTTGACATAATCATATTCGACATAGCCCGTCGGCTGTTCTTCCGAAACGGCGTCGTCAGCGGATCCGCCCGCCAGAGCAATAAATTCGGCATGCATGTCATCGACCGACTCAGGGGTTTCGGCTACTGCCGGTAACATTCCGGCGGCAGCTACCATTTGGATTATGAGTAATTTCTTCATTTTTCTGAATTTTGACAATTGGAGGATTGTTTGGCTGAGATCAGAATCTCGTATAGAGGAAAGCGTTGTTTGTCGCACCGATCAGCAGCGCCACACTGACAATAAGAATCAAAGCCGAGACAACGACACGCGTGCCAAGAGCAACAGTCACATGACCTGCGGAACTCTCTCCGAAAATACGCGACGGCAGCGAAGAGACAATCCGGCGCACAGGCATGCAGAACAGTATCGCCACGATCCAGAGCCAGAATCGGTCGAAAACCGCACTCTCGGCTACAAAGTCCCAGTGGTCGGCCGACAGACCGAAAAAGGAATGGAAGAACACTCCCATCCGGCCAAGATCGTCGAAGTAGAATATACCCCATCCGACAACAATCAGCAGCAGGGCGTAGAGGTGGAGCAACGGGCGCGGAATCCGGGAAACATAAGGGAGAATCGCAAACTTCTCGACCATGACGATCAACCCGAAATAGAGTCCCCACAGGATAAAATTCCATGCGGCGCCATGCCACAGACCGGTCAGAAACCAGACAACCATTATGTTGAGAAACTGATGGGCGCGATTGCCTCCCAAGGGGATATAGACATAGTCACGGAAGAACGAACCGAGCGACATGTGCCAGCGGCGCCAGAATTCCGTGATTGTCCCCGAACAATAGGGATGGTTGAAATTCTCGCAGAAGTGGAAACCGAGACAACGTCCGATTCCGATCGCCATGTCGCTGTAGCCCGAGAAATCGAAATAGATCTGGAATGTGAAGGCGACAATGCCGATCCACGCACCTCCGGTCGAAAGATTCGACATGTCGGATTTGAGAAACTGGTCGGCGATCTCAGAAAACTGGTTGGCGATAATCACTTTCTTGCCGAGACCGATCAGAAACCGGAAAACTCCGTCGGAAATATCTTCGGCCGAAGCCCGGCGCGAATTGATCTCTGCCGCAACAGAGCCGTAGCGCACGATCGGGCCTGCGATGAGCTGCGGAAACATCGAGATGTAGAGCAGCAGATTGAAGAAATTGCGCTGCGCAGGCGCCTCGCGGCGATAGACATCGACCAGATAGCTGACCGACTGGAATACATAGAAACTGATACCTATCGGCAGTGCGATCGATGGAATGCCGACCGGAATTCCGAGATCAGCAAGAATCCGAGCGAAGAAACCGGTGTACTTAAACGTTGCCAGAATCGCCACATTGGCCGTAACGCCTGCGGCAAGGGCTATTTTGCGGTGGTTCGATGCCGAGGCGATCACTTTGCCGGCAAAAAAGTTGACCGCAACGCAACCCAGCATAAGGAAAACATAGACCGGTTCTCCCCAGGCATAGAACAGGAGCGAGAAAACCACAAGCACAGCATTGGCGAAGGGGTGCTCACACTCAAGCCTTCCGGAGAAGAGCCGGCGGTCAATCAGCCGTGCCCCGGTATAAAGAAATATGAACGCGGGAAGAAATACGAACAGGAAGAACAGATCGGAAAAAACCATGATTATTTTTTCTCGGAGAGGGTTTCAATAACTGTTTTAGAAATAATTTCAGCAACGCGGCGTGCCCCTTCGGCCGATGTGTGGGTTCCGTCGGTAGTGAAACGCGGCTTCACCTTCTCTTCGGCCGGATCGATTCCGCTTTCAAGATCGAGTCTGACGACCGGAACTCCAAGCCGCTTTCCGCAGCGCGCGATCAGATCGGCCACGCGGGCTATGTTGGCGGGCGAAGTCGCCGTGGTCGGCATCGGAGTCACAAGGATCAGTGATGTTCCGGGGAAACCCTCCTGCAACATACGGCAGGAAAGCATCACCGAACGGGCAAGCGAGGTCGCTCCAGAGGGGAGAGCCGACGTGATTGTCGACAGATTGACCTGCGAGGCGTCATCCGCCCATATGCCGGGGCGGCGGCGCGAAAACCACGCGTCATTCGTCCCGCACATGACAACGATCAGGTCCGGTACCGGAACCCGGCAGGAATCGGCATCGGATTTCAGCCTGACAACCTGATTGTAGACGACATTGTCCGGACCGATAACCGCAATGTTTTCGTCGGGGTTGCGGCGTGTGCGGGCCGTGTTTGTCCAGGTTGCTCCACTTCTGGCATAGCTGCGGCAGAAGGCCGGCTGAAGCGTTTCGCGCAGCCAATAGTTCCAACCCTTAGGATTGTCGCAGAGATCGCCGCCAATCCATGTGTTGCTATCGCCCAAAAGAATCATGTTTGCATCCCCGGTTGCCTTGGTCTCTCCGTTTGCAAAAACAGCAAAACAACAGGCAATAGCCATCAGAATGTATACGGCCAGTTTTCGGCACATGTTGAAATCAGTTTTAGAAGTTGCTTGAATATCGCATCCGGCCGGCGTCGGTTCGGATTTTAAAGGTTTCAGGGGGGGAACCGGTCAGATTGCATGTATCGAAGCGGACGATGCCGCTTCAGCTGCATACAAAGTTACGCATTTTCAGAAGAAAAAAGCTATCGGCAGCAGGCAAATAACATTTTTTCAAAAAATCTCGGCGCGAAGACGGTAGTTATTGCGCAATTGCTCGAACGAAGAAGAGTCTGCGCGCAGGTCTGCGGTATCTTTAAACGGATCGTAGCTCCGGACCACCATTCCCGCAGTGACCGTATCAGGAGCCGACGGCGGAATCGGCTCAGACAGGACAGGGACCGGCAATCCGAGTTTTTCAGCAACCGCTCCGACAGCCATTGCCGTCGCACGGATCTTGCCTTCACGCGAATAGCCGGCAATGTGCGGCGTGGCGATATAGGCCAGTCTGAGTAGCCGCTCACTGATCTTCGGCTCGCCTTCCCAACAGTCAACGACAGCGTTGCCCGCTTTTCCAGCCTCGATTGCCTCAACCCATGCATCATTGTCGGCAACCGGTCCGCGCGCCGAATTTATGACCATCGGACGACGCCCGAGCGATCCGAAAAACCGCGCGTCGAACAGATGATGCGTCGGATGAGGTCCGGACTTAGTGTAGGGAGTGTGGACGGTGATAATATCGGCATAGCGAGCTATTTCATCAAGAGAGCAGAAGCCCTCCTTCCCTTCCCGTTCGGCCCTGGAAGGATCACAAAGCATAAGGTTCATGCCCAGGCCTTCAGCCCAGCGGGCCACGATCGATCCGACGTTGCCGACTCCGACAATCCCGATTGTTAAGCCTTTCAGATCCTTGCCATAGGCAGCGATGACGGCCGCGAGAACATATTGCGCCACGGCCGGAGCATTACATCCGGGTGCGTTGCACACAGTTATGCCGGCGGCACGACACCATTCAGCGTCGACATGATCGAGACCGATCGTTGCCGAAGCAATGATGCTGCATTTCGATCCGTCGAGCAGATGCCTGTCGCAGCGGGTTCGTGTGCGAGTGATCAGCGCGTCGGCATCTGCCATAGCTTCCGGAGTGATTTCTTCCGGCGAAAGATAGCTGACCGACGCCACATTTTCAAAGATTCCGCGCGCAAAAGGGATGTTGCGCTCGATAATTATGCAAGGAGAGCCCATACGTAGAGAATAAGATAAAGTGAAAGTATCGTGCAGACCGCGATATAACCGCGGTTTTCTGCCTTGATTCTAAAAAACAGAGCTGTCTGATAGGCGACGCAGCAGTTGAGAAGTGGAAGATAGGCCGTTATGTTAGCGAAGTCTATGACAGCAAGCATGAGAGTGGCTATGGTGACCGTGACGAGCAATCCGGACAGAGAGCGTGCGCGTGCGTTATAGCTGTAGACTTTGACCATATTGGTCAGTGTCATGACAAAACCGACGATCACAGTCACTATGATTACGGCCACAAGCTGGGCTGTGTCGGCGAGATCAAGCTGGGTGAAGACGCTGAATCCGGCAGGGAAAGTTATCTGAGCAAGATCGATCCAGCCGAATCCCCATGCGATCCACCACGGAACCACTACTCCCGTCAGGGCAGCCAGAAGCGTCCGGAAAGTGAAACAGCGCATTTGGGCGCATCCGGCTATGAATACCGGCAGATAGGCCACCAGAGCATACTGAAACATCGATCCAGCCGACAGCAAGGTAAAGACAAGAAACACCCGCTTCGCCCCGCTGACCGGCTGCTGATAGACTGTGTAGATCAGCCCCATAGCTAACAGGACGACCAGAGCCACCATCATGCCCGAACAGGCTCTGGTCGAGATCAGCGGACTGGCCGCCTCCATAAAACCGAACACACCGAGATAGAGCAACGATGAGGTTCGCAGCAGGTTGAAGGCGTTGTTTATGAAAACCATCGCACCCATCGTAACGGCAATGGCAATGAGCGCGGTTCCAAACGAGACCGCACCCGTAAGAAAATCTGCAGAAGCCGCACCTGTCACAAGCCCGCGGCCAGTAGCGATCGCCGGCAGCTTGGCTACCGACGAAGCAATCAAAATTGCAATCGCCGCCACTGCCACCAGCGAATAGGCTCCAAGCCGGCTTCTTAGCAGTAAAGTGATCGATCGTTCAGTCGGTTTCAATTCAGCCTCGCTTATTTCATTACATCGCGGCCGATGTCGCGACGGAAATACGCTCCGTCAAAATTGATCCGGCCAATTGACCCGAAGCTTTTTTCGAGGGCCTCGGCAAGTGTGTCGCCCAGAGAGCTGACCGCAAGCACTCGTCCGCCTGATGTCAGCAGATCACCGTTGTCTCCACGGCTTGTTCCGGCATGGAACACGATGCTGTCAGTCACGTCGCCGACACCAGTAATCACTTTTCCTTTAGGATAAGAACCAGGATAGCCTCCGCTGACCATCATGACGGTCGCGGACGCCTGAGGGCTGTGGCGAAGCTCGAGATCGCCGAGATCTCCTGCGGCAGCAGCTTTCATCAACCCGACAAGGTCGGAATCGACGCGAAGCATTACCGCTTCCGTTTCCGGGTCGCCCATACGGACGTTATATTCGATCACCATCGGTTCGCCGCCGACGTTGATGAGTCCGAGGAAAATGAATCCGCGGTACACGATATTTCTGGCGGAAAGGCCTTTGATTGTCGGTTCGATTATGCGGGTGCGGACCTTCTCCATGAACTCGGCGTCGGCAAACGGAACGGGACTCACAGCACCCATACCGCCGGTGTTAAGGCCGGTATCACCTTCGCCGATACGCTTGTAGTCTTTAGCGACAGGAAGCACACGATAGCTTCCGTTGCCGTCGGTCAGGACAAAGACCGAACATTCGATTCCAGAAAGGAACTCCTCGACAACAACCGTGGCGCTTGCTCCGCCGAACATTCCGGAAAGCATTTCGCGCAGACTGCGGCATGCCTCTTCCAGACTGTCGATGATCAGAACGCCCTTTCCGGCAGCCAGGCCGTCGGCCTTCAGCACATAGGGGGGATTGAGTGTCGAAAGAAATTCGCATCCCTCATCGGCGGTTGCGGCGGTAAAAGACCGGTAGCGTGCCGTCGGGATTGAATTCTCAGCCATGAACTGTTTGGCAAAATCCTTGCTGCCCTCAAGGCGCGCACCCTCTTTCGAGGGACCGACCACCAGGACACTGGGAAGCTCCCTGCCCATGAAGTCATAGATTCCGGCAACAAGCGGATCCTCATTGCCAACAACAATCATATCGATGCTTTCGGCCACGACGAAGTCCTTGACGGCCTCGAAATCCAAGGGAGAGAGAGCGACGTTTGTGCCATAGGCATCCGTACCGCCATTGCCTGGAGCAATGAACAGTTTCTCTGTCAGAGGACTCTGGTTTATTTTCCATGCGAGGGCCGATTCGCGGCCACCCGATCCGAGCAATAGAATTTTCATTTGTTGGAGGATTGGGGTTAGTTATTGATGATTGCTGATATCAGTTTAATCGTTTGACTTCTGAGTGTCAGAGCTATTCTGTCCGGGGCGTTTCCATCCGCGGCGCGGGCGGAAGGTCACTCCGCTCTTCTCTTTCGAGATCGAGGGTTCGCGGCCTATAATGCTCTTCAGAGCGTGCTCGTTTCGGCGGGCTGCCAGCGGGTTTTCCGACAGGGGCTGTTCCGCTCCGGGAGTTGCGAAGCGTCCCTTCTGCGGGCGATATTTTTCCTCTCCCTTAGAGATCTTCGGGCGTTCGCGGTCAAACGGTCTGCGGTCTGAAATACGTTTTCCGCCGAATCCGGCCTTGCGGGCTTCCGAACGCCATTCGCGGTCAGACGTACGCGAACGGGGAGCTTTCGTCTGAGGTTCTTCGCCGTCCGCCTTCAGCCGCCCGCCTTCGCGACGGAATGAGCGGTAGTCGCCCTGAAAGATCACATATTCTCTCAGTTCACATTCGAGTGCGCCATTGTAGACAGGCTCCTTAAGCGACGGTGCGAGTCCGATCTTCTGGAAATACTCTTCGCGATAGCCGATGATCCATGCATGGTAGCCGACAAAGACCTGTTTGAGTTTTGTTCCGATGAGCGAGTAAAGGCCCTCCATGTCAGGGGAGCTGATTCGCTCGCCATAGGGAGGATTGGTGACAAGCACTCCGTCGGCAGGCGCTTCGGTCCACTGCGAGAGAGGCTTGACTTCAAGAGTGACGTAGCGTCCGACGCCGGCACTTTTGGCATTTTCGGTCGCAATCGCGATCGCCTTAGGCGACATATCACAGCCGATGATCGGAAACGAGACTGTCCGTTCATTGCTGTCGTCGTTATAAATCGCATCGAAGAGCTCGGCATCGAAGTCGGGCCAAGCCTCGAAGGCAAAGCGCCGGCGGTAGACTCCCGGATTGATTCCGGCTGCGATCAAGGCGGCCTCGATTACGAATGTTCCGGAACCGCACATAGGGTCGATGAACGGGCTGTCGCCGCGCCATCCGCTTTTAAGGATGATTCCGGCGGCAAGCACCTCGTTGATCGGAGCTTCGGTCTGCGCCACGCGATAGCCGCGCTTATGAAGCGACTCGCCTGAGGAGTCAAGCGAAACAGTGACACGCTCGCCCTGAATGTGGACATTGATGCGGACATCCGCGTCCTGCAGACGAACCCTCGGACGAGAGTCCGGACCAAGTTTGTCACGGAAATAATCGACAATTCCGTCCTTCACTCGGTAGGTGACATAGCGCGAATGGTTGAACTCGTCGGAATTGGCAACAGTGTCGATCGAGAAAGTCTTGTCAAGACTCAGCACACTGCTCCAGTCGAAAGCCTTGATCAGTTCATAAAGCTCATCGGGGTCGCGGGCAATGAATTTGTAGATGGGTTTGAGAATACGCAGCGCTGTACGGCAGCACATATTCGCTTTGTAAAGCATCGTTTTATCACCTTCGAACGAGACCATTCGGCGTCCCGGTTCGACATTGATGGCGCCTAATGCGCGTAGTTCCTCGGCAAGAACATCCTCCAGTCCCTGGAATGTCTTGGCCACCATCTCAAATTGTTGAGTCTGCATCATAATCAAAAATGTCAATTTTCGGCAAAGTTACCCATTTTTTCGGAGCATAGCAATAAATCGCCGCCGAAAAAATCAGCTTATGCGTCAGGCTTAACGCTTCAGTAAGACACCTCAGACAAATGCCGTCGATGACAGAGCCAGAACCGAGATGCGCGAACCGGAAGAAACAGCGTGGACTGCCTCGCAGCAGGCAAGCAGTGTCGACCCGGTCGTTATCACATCGTCGACCAGCAGGATATGTCGGCCTTCAAGGGATGCCTGATCGTCGGCTACATAGATCTCCTGCGAGTTGATCCATCGCTCATACATGCCGCGCCGGGTCTGTGTCGGATGATGCCTCACCGCCCGCAGATTTGTTCCGACGGGGAGTCCCGTCGCATCTGCCAGCCCCTGTGCAATGCAGAGCGACTGGTTGTAGCCTCGTGAAAGCTGTTTGCGGCGATGGAGCGGAACGGGAACAATGAGGTCTATTCCATCGAAAAAACCATCAGCCGCGATTTCCTGCGCGAATTTTCCTGCCAGACTCCTTGCGACATTCGGCCGTCCGGAGTATTTCGCCACATGGATCAGTTTCACATAGCGGTTCCCGGCATGATAATAGAACATTGCGGCCGCTTTCTCTATGGGCACGCGTCCGGCAAGTTTCTGATGGATCTGATTGAACGCCACGTTGTGGCAGTTACATCGCGGCATCGCATAGTCACACTCCAGACACATCACCTCCTCGCCCCGCATCAGCGGGCGCCCGCACACTTCGCAAAGACGCGGAAAGATGACATCAAGCGCGTCATTAAGCCACGATTTCAGTGTCTCGAGTTTTCCCACAGGTTTTCTTTTTCAAGAAGTCTGACAATAAGAGCAAGCTCATAGCCGCGTCCGGCGCCGAATCGGATCAGTCGCTGACGAGCGCCCTCGCGGTCGACAGAAGCCGGAATCTGACGCAGCCGCGCACACAGCAAACGGTAGCAGTTCAGTGCATACTCACGGCTGTCGATCTCGCCGAGGGCATCGTCGATGACTGCCCGGTTGACTCTTTTGGCAATCAGTCCACGGATTATTTTCATGCGTCCCCAGCGGTCAAACCGGTATTTATCGCGGACATAGGCATGAGCGAACCTACTATCGTCGACGAATTTGCGGTCAATCAGACTGTCGAGAATCCGATCGGCCTCTCCCTGATCGGCGACACCCCACCTCACCATCTTCTGACGGAGATCGAAGACACACTGCTCCGAACGGACACACAGATCCTCGAGACGGACCGTCACCTCGGCCGGCGAAAGCGTTTTTTTCTTCATCGGACGGGACAGGTTGCTGAAAGAAAACGTTTTCTACGTTCAATGTCAAGCTCGACCGAGACCTCTTCCCAGCCCGCCTGCCCCATATCCTGGGCAAGGAGATCGGCATAGTCGGGATTCAGTTCGAAATAGATCCGGCCGCCAGGCTTGAGAGCCCGGAGGGAATAGGCGGCGATAGAATGATAGAAGACCAGAGGGTTGCCGTCGGGCACAAACAGTGCCGACGCGGGTTCATAGAGCAGAACATTCGGCTCCATCGATTCCCGCTCATGCTCGGCAATGTAAGGGGGGTTGCTGACGACGATGTCGTAGACCGGATCTGATGGTGACGGCAGACTGAGAGCGTCCTGACGATAGAAGCAGACTCCCGTCCGGAGCGCCTTATTGTTCTCTTCGGCCACTGCAAGGGCGGCGTCGCTGAAATCAAACGCCTCGACCTTGCTGAACGGAAGATTGCGGGCAAGAGCCAGAGCGATGCAGCCTGAACCGGTGCAGGCGTCAAGGACACGCAGATCCGGCTTGCGGTCGTGGTCGCGGACAATCATCCCGACCAGTTCCTCGGTTTCGGGCCGCGGAATTAGTGTCGCGGGAGTAACTTTCAGTTTAAGTCCGTAGAACCGCGCTTCCGAGAAAACATACTGGATCGGCTCGTCATCAAGCAGTCGTCCGACAATTCCGTCGACCTTGCCGGCAAGCCAGTCAGTCACCTCGTCGTCGGCCTTTATCGCAAGATCGGCAAGCGAATAGCCCTTGAGGTTTTCCATTATTATTCTGACCATCCATTTCGCCTCGCCGGAACCGAAACGGGCGGCGAGACGAATGGTTGCGTCATTACATAACTGTCGGAGAGTCATTCTATCATCTTTATGCGTGGTCAATGATCAGTATTCGTCCCAGGCCTGAATGTCGATTGTGTCGACATCCTTCTCGGCAAACGCCCGGATGAAAGCCGAAGCGAGACGGGCATTGGTCAGAAGAGGAACGTTGAGGTCAATGGCCGCTCGACGTATCTTGTGGCCATTGCCGAGCTCGGTAGGAGTCAGATCCTTAGGCACATTGACAACAAGATCGATCTCCTTGTCATGGAGCAGCTGCATCGCCTGCGGAGCGCAATCCGACTCCGAGGGCCAGTAGACACGGACCGACGGGATTCCGTTCTCGCGCAGGAAACGGTGCGTTCCTCCGGTCGCATAGATTCTGTAGCCGCAGTTGTTGAGAGTGTGCGCGGCCTCAAGCATCGAAGCTTTCTGTTTCGCTGTGCCTGTCGAGAGAAGGACTCCCTTATTCTTCGACGGAACGCGCATGCCGACCGAAAGCATTGCCTTGAGAATAGCCTCGGAAGTGTCTGCGCCGATACAGCCCACCTCTCCAGTCGAGGACATGTCGACACCCAGAACCGGATCGGCCCCCTGCAGACGGGAGAAGCTGAATTGCGATGCCTTGATGCCGACATAGTCGAGATCAAACAGGTTTTTCGAGGGCCGCTCGACTTTTTCGCCGAGCATGATGCGGGTTGCAAGATCGATAAAATTGATCTTAAGAACCTTCGACACGAACGGGAACGATCGTGAGGCCCGCAGATTACACTCGATCACCTTGATGTCGTTGTTCTTGGCAAGGAACTGGATATTGAACGGCCCGGAGATATTGAGGGCCTTAGCAATCAGAGAGCTGACCTTCTTGATGCGTCGCACTGTCTCGACATAGAGCTTTTGCGGAGGAAACTGGATTGTCGCGTCGCCGGAATGGACTCCGGCAAACTCAATATGCTCCGAAATAGCATATACAATTATCTCTCCGTTGGCAGCGACGGCGTCCATCTCGATCTCCTTAGCGTCCTGAATAAACTCGGAGACAACGACCGGATGCTCTTTTGAGACATTAGCCGCCAGCTGCAGGAACCGCTGCAGTTCGTCGGAGTTTGAACAGACATTCATCGCAGCGCCCGAAAGCACATAGCTCGGGCGCACCAGGACCGGAAAACCGACCTCCTGGATAAACAGATCGATATCCGCGAAACTTGTCAGCTCGCGCCAGCGCGGCTGATCGATCCCGAGGCGGTCAAGCATAGCCGAGAACTTATTCCTGTCTTCGGCGTTGTCAATACTTCTGGCCGACGTGCCGAGAATGTTGGCCCTCGCGTCGTCGAGCTTGGTGGCGAGATTATTGGGTATCTGTCCGCCGACAGAAAGGATCACACCGTGAGGCTGCTCCAGATCGAGGATATCCATGACTCGTTCATAGGTAAGCTCATCGAAATAGAGACGGTCACACATGTCATAGTCGGTCGAAACGGTTTCCGGATTATAGTTGATCATGACCGAACGCCATCCCTGACGCTTGACTGTCAACAGGGCGTTGACCGAACACCAGTCGAACTCGACCGAGCTGCCGATGCGGTAGGCTCCCGAACCGAGAACCACGACCGAACGTCGGTCATTCTCATAGACGATGTCATTTTCCGAACCGTTGTAGGTCAGATAGAGATAGTTGGTCATCGCCGGATACTCGGCGGCAAGCGTGTCGATCTGCTTCACGACAGGGAGAATGCCGAGCTGCTTGCGACGGGCCCGGACGGCAAGAGCCTCGCGCCCTTCGCCACACGATTTCGCGATCTGATAGTCGGAAAATCCCTGCTGCTTAGCCTGTCGGAGCAATTCGGCGCTGACGCCGCCGACCCCTTCGCATGACTCCAGATCATGATAAGTGTCAACGATTCCGCGCAGACGGTGGAGAAACCAGCGGTCGATCCGGGTCAGTTCATGGATGCGCTCAACACTCATTCCCTCAAGCATTGCCTTGGCGATGACGAAAATGCGCTTGTCGGTCGGATTGGCCAGAGCCTCCTCGACGTTATCGATCTTCAGTTCGTTGTTGGCCACGAATCCATGCATCCCCTGCCCTATCATTCTGAGACCCTTCTGGATAGCCTCCTCGAATGTGCGGCCGACCGACATCACCTCTCCGACCGACTTCATCGAAGAGCCGATTTCGCGGCGCACTCCGTGGAACTTACCGAGATCCCAGCGGGGAATCTTGCAGACAATATAGTCAAGTGCCGGTTCGAAGAAAGCCGACGTCTCTTTCGTGACGGCGTTTTTCAGATCAAACAATCCGTAGCCGAGTCCTAATTTCGCCGCAACGAAAGCAAGCGGATAGCCTGTTGCTTTTGACGCGAGTGCCGACGACCGGCTAAGACGCGCGTTGACCTCGATGACACGATAGTCCATCGAGTCGGGATCGAAAGCATACTGGACATTACATTCGCCCACGATTCCGATATGTCGCACGATCTTGATCGCAAGTTTGCGCAGATAGTGATAGTCTTCGTTCGATAGAGTCTGCGACGGAGCAACGACAATCGACTCGCCGGTGTGGATTCCGAGCGGATCGAAATTCTCCATGTTGCAGACCGTTATGCAATTGTCGAAACGGTCTCTCACAACCTCATATTCAACCTCTTTCCATCCCTTGAGCGATTTCTCGACAAGGACTTGCGGCGAAAATGAAAGAGCTTTTTCAACCAACGAGGTCAGTTCCTCCTCATTGTCGCAGAAACCGCTTCCGAGACCTCCCAGCGCATAGGCGGCACGGACAATCACCGGATAGCCGAGAACGGCGGCCGCCTCTCTGGCGCCCTCTACCGACTCGACAGCGGTGCTCTTGATTGTCCTGACATCTATCTGATCAAGTTTTTCAACAAACAGCTCGCGGTCCTCCGTATCCATGATCGCCTGCACCGGAGTGCCGAGCACCCTGACGCCATAACGCTCCAGGACTCCGCTGCGATAAAGCTCAACTCCGCAGTTGAGAGCCGTCTGGCCACCAAATGCCAGAAGAATTCCGTCGGGACGTTCACGCTGGATCACACGTTCGACAAAAGCCGGTGTGACAGGAAGAAAATAAATCTTGTCGGCAATTCCCTCCGAAGTCTGCACGGTTGCGATATTCGGATTGATAAGGACTGTCGCAATCCCCTCTTCCTTCATTGCCTTGAGGGCCTGCGAACCGCTGTAGTCAAATTCGCCGGCTTCTCCGATCTTGAGTGCGCCGCTTCCGAGCAGCAGCACTTTCTTTATTGAGGTGTCGTTCGTCATTGTCGAAACTTGTTAGAGCATAGAGATAAATTCATCAAATAGAAACTCGGTGTCCTTCGGACCGCTGCTGGCCTCGGGATGGAACTGTGCCGAGAAGAATGGCTTTGACCTGTGGCGGATTCCTTCATTCGTACCGTCATTCATGTTGATAAACAGCGGCTCCCAATCTGACGGAAGCGAGTTGGTGTCAACGGCGAATCCGTGGTTCTGGGAAGTCACGAAGCAATTATCTGTCCCTACGCGGCGCACCGGCTGGTTATGGCTGCGGTGCCCGTACTTCAGCTTATAGGTTGAAGCCCCGGCAGCACGCGCGAGCAACTGGTTGCCCATACATATCCCGCAGACCGGCCGGTCGCCCTCAAGAGCTTTTCTGAGATTGGCGACCGTGACGTCGACCATATCGGGATTGCCGGGGCCGTTCGAGATGAAGAGCCCGTCGTAGGGGATCGCCGTAAAATCATAATCCCACGGCACAAGCACGACCTTCACCCCACGGCGCGTCAGACAGCGTATGATATTATGCTTGACTCCGCAATCGACAAGAACCACCGTCTTGTCGCCCGCGCCATGAATCTCCACTTGTTTAGTGCTGACTTTCGCCACCAGATTCTCATGGTTCGGATCGTAGAATTCAGGAACTGCTTGCCCCTCAACTACAACGCGACCAAGCATCGAGCCATGTTCACGAAGATGCTTGGTCAGCGCGCGGGTGTCAACGCCATAAATACCGGGAACTTTTTCCTGACGTAGCCAGTCGGCAAGCGATCGTTCGGCCTGCCAATGCGAGTGGTCCCAGGAATAGTCCTGCGCGACAATCGCGCGACAATGGATGCGTGAGCTCTCATAGAACTCGCTGACATCGTCCTTCTCTCGCTGAGGAGGAACACCGTAGTTGCCCAGCAAAGGATAAGTTGTTACAAGAATCTGCCCTTCATAAGAGGGATCAGTAAGACTTTCGGGATAGCCGGTCATGGCCGTATTGAAAACGACCTCCCCGGCCGAAGCTCCTTCGTAACCGAAAGACTTCCCTTCAAAGCGTGTGCCGTCCTGAAGTTCAAGCACTGCTGTCAAGTGTTTGTGCATGCGACTAATAGTTGAATTGATTATTCTTATTCAGCGGTTTCGCATGATTACTCGTGAAAACCTTGCAAAATTACAACAATTTCCCAACATTACAACTACAATGTTGAAATGTTTCAGAGCTTTTTTTCCAGAATTACACACTCACTAAAAATGCGCTCCCCGGCTCTTTTTCACAGAACCAGGGAGCGGATTTTAATTTATTTCAGTCAGTCAGAAGCGATCAGTCGCGCATGAATTCGAGAAGATTGTTCGTGACTTTCTTGTTTCCCATAAGAATTGCGGGGAGCATCTGACCGAGAGCGTCAGCACCGCGCGAACGAGAGAAGTTAAGTGCGTTTTCCTCGAATGAGTAGGGACGTCCGTTGGCTTCCACATCGGCAACCTGCATAACCACGACTCCGCCCTCTGCCTGTTCGGGACCGACGAGCTGACCCTTCTTCGCTCCATAGAGCTTTCCGAGCACTTTCGCTCCGGCGAACTCGGGATAAGCCAGACCGAATTGCGCGAAGTTGATCATCGCAGTGTCGGCCTTGACACCCATAGCCCCGGCATAACCGGCAACATCCTTGGCTTTACCCTTATACTGTTCGATGAGGACTGCCGCCTTCTTGTCGTTCATGAGTTTGTTTGTGAGAAGCTTCTTGATGCGGGCATCTGTGGCGGGGACATAGTCTTCGTAAATGTCGGTGAGAGCAACAGCGACAAGCACTCCGCTGTTTTCGTCGCCGAACACAGGCGAAACCTCACCCTTCTTAGCCTTGAGGGCCCAGCGCACTGCCGAACGCGAATCGGGAATTCCAGCGATCTGAGGAGTCGAAACCGACACCTGTGCGGGGAACACCTGAAAACCTGCCTTCACTGCATTGGCAGCGAAATCCGCGGCGTTGCCATTTGTGTTGAGATATTCCCGAAGCTTAGCGTTAAGCTCATTGATTGTGCGGTTCGAGGGATCGATTGTGTAGTTGATCGCAGCGATATCGACAACAGGCACTGCCGCACGACGGTTATTGACACGGATCAGAGTCGCTCCCTGGCCCTGCTGATAGGCATAGGCAGTGTCGGGCTGAACATATGTTCCGAGAGCGGTCGTTGCAAGCACATCCTTGACCTGGGCAAACTGAGGATCAATCAGTGAAACCCATACGCTGTCCTGACCCTCTCCGACATGGTCGGCGAATTTCTGCTTGATGTCGGCAAGCGAAGCTCCGCTGTTGAGCGCGGTCAGAATCGAGTCGATCTGGGCGCGGTCGCCTGATGCCTGAACGAAATCGACATTGATCGAATCGACTTTAGACTCGCGGGCAAGCAACTTGGCAATGCTGAAGTTATTGCCTGAACGGTTGATGATACGCGCTGAACCTACCGAAGCCGAATCAACGAACTGGCGGAGTTTCTGATCAGTGATCTTATTAGCGGGAAGCGAGGCGCGGTTGCTCACGAACTCATCGAATCCTTCCATTCCCTCTGTGCCCTCCTTCTGGTTGAGAGCGGCAACGAGATCTTTGACGCGGGTTTCTGCAGTCGTGATGTCGCCTGACGACGGCTGGATCGAGACTGTGATATAGTTGACATCGCGAACCTCTTCGTTGATTTCATATTGTTTCTTATGCTTTGCCCACTCTTCCTGGATTTCAGCATCTGTCACAGCGACTTTCGGATCGTTGTCGGGGATAGCTGAATAAGGCTTGAGCGCATAAACCATTTTCTGAGTATTGGCCGACTCGTCGTAGATGGCTTTGGCATCGAGCTTGTTTGCCACGAGTGTCCCGGCAAAAAGTGTACCGAACTTGCTCTGGATGAGCTGCTGCTCCATCGTCTTTTCCTGCTGAAGCCAGAGATTGCGGTACTGAGCCACCTGCTGGGCATCGAGGTTGTATTTCTGGGGGTTCGAAATCATGTCATGGAACTGCTGGGCGTTCATCTGACCGCCACTCATCTGCATGATCATCGAGTTGAAGCCCTGCGAGTGTGAGCCGATCATTGCATCTGTAAGCTCCTGATCGGTCACAACGAGACCAAGCGCCTCGATCTCTTCATCGAGAAGAGTCTGAGCCACAAGCTGGTTGAGAACCTGCTGCTGAAGAACAGCCTGATCTACTTTCTGGCCGCTCGACTGTGCCTGCTGACTGGCCTGCTCGAGCATTTTCTGATAGTCTGTGTAGTCAATTGATTTGCCATCGACTTTTGCGATAGTCGAACCGGTTCCGAAAATCGAACGGCTCGAATTGAAGAAGTCTCCGATTACAAAAGCCAGAAGGGCAGCTCCGATGATGACGAGCAAGAGCCCTGATTTGCTTCTGATTTTTTCTAAGGTTGCCATTAAATTTTAAGTATGTAGAATGTTTATTATCACTGGTTTAAACCACGGAATACCGCCTCCCGGCAAACCCGGAAGGCGTTATATCGCGCAAAGATACAATATTTTTTCGGTTTTTTCAAGAATTACTTTCCGTATTTAGACCCCGTCCCCCCAATATTGTCCGTTCCTGAAAATGGTTGACTCGGTTTGGTATGTTTACTAATATTGGTT
>CAJUHM010000048.1 GCA_910586475.1 uncultured Muribaculaceae bacterium
ACTGCAAATTTACTACTTCTATTTCAGTTTCGGTTTTCCGCTGCAAATCTAAGGTGGGGAACGGGGGGTAAGATCTGCCCGCAAGGGATTCTTGATCGACAAAAAGACTGGCTATGATCGGGTCGGAGACCAGAAAGGAACGTTCCGGAATGCGAATCCATTCGCCATTGCGTAGCAGTTCGCCGTCAGCTTCGCGGAGAGTGGCTACCGCTGCTGTCAGATCGGCGGCCTTCTGCCCGAAGCGCCTTGCAAGTTCTTCAAGGCTAAGACCTCGGGCGGTGCGCAGTCGGACCATTATGTAGTCATTTATTATATCGGCTGTAGATTCCTCTTCAGCAATGGTCACGCTGTCTGGCGTTTCCAGATATTTCTTGAGCGAAGAGGGGTTGAACCGTCGGGTTCTGCCGTCAAAGCTATGCGCTCCAGGGCCGAGTCCGATGTAGGGGGTAAAATCCCAGTAGGCCGAATTGTGGATTGATTCAAATCCGGCGCGGGCGAAATTTGAGATCTCATAATGGACAAATCCGGCGGCATCCGTTTGCCGGCATACTTCATCATACATCCGTTCGATTTCCGAATCGGGGGTTTCGGTCAGCTTCCCGGCTTTTACTATTGCTGTCAGACGTGTGCCCTCCTCAAGCATGAGTGTGTAGGCCGAAAGATGGTCCGGACCGAGGGCGAGTGTTCCGGAAAGAGTCCGTTTCCATGATTCGGCCGTCTGGCCGGGCAGTCCGAAAATCAGATCGAGGCTGAGATTTCCGATTCCGGCCGTGCGTAGCCGTTCGTAGGCCGCTATTGCGTCTGCTGCGGAATGACGCCGTCCGATAAATCTGAGCTGATCGTCGTCGAGTGTCTGGATTCCCATGCTGACGCGATTGATCGGAGATTCTGCAATGAATCCGGCCATCCGTTCGCTGACATCTTCCGGATTGACTTCGATAGTGATCTCCTGAGCCTCTCCGACAGGGAGAATCTCAAGAAGTTTCCGGAGCTGGTTTTCGGGTAGCGACGATGGTGTGCCGCCCCCGAGATAGATCGTTGCGATTCTATGGCCTGCGGTTTCATGCTGCCTGGAATCTAATTCCCGCCTGACGGCGTCGACAAAGAGGTCTATTCCAGTGCGGGCTGGAGTCGAATAGAAGTCGCAGTAGGCACACTTTGAGTGGCAATACGGGATGTGGACATAGATCCCGGCTCTCGGTTCGGTTGCTTCCGTCATTTTTCTTCGCGTGAACAGATTGTCTTGAACTTGCAGAAGGTACATGAATGATCTGATTCCGCCTGGGTGAAGTTTTTTTCGGGATCGAAAATCTCTTCGATGACGCCGTTGAGGCATTCGGCGAATTCGTCGGCGAAATCGTGGTAATCGAGCAGAGTCTGTTTCTCTTTTTTGATTCCGATTGTTGAAAGTTTCACTCCTTCTGTCATCAGCGACCGCATTTTGTAGATGACAGGGCGGATCGGCTGGTCATCGCCGACCACATTGCGGTAGATATGGCAGTAGAGAAGCAGCTGCATCAGAGCCTTTGCTCTCTTGTCGGAAGCGCCGTCGAACAGGGCCTTCACCGAAGGGGCGCTGATTTCGTCATTGCCGGTCTTATAGTCGACAAACCTCATGACATTGTCGACTTTGTCGATGCGGTCGATGATCTGTTTTATGTTGACTGTCAGAGAGTCGGATATGCGGAGCGACCCATTGATGACATACTCTGCCCCGATAAAGGTGAAGGGCGTGTTGCCACGGTCGACTTTCAGCATTTCGACAATAGCTTTTCTGAAGACGTGGCTGAGAACGAGTGTCTCGCCGGTAAGGGGCGTAAGTTCTTCCTCTTCCGGAAGGCGGTTGAAGCATCGGTTGATTGTTGCCGTGATCAATCGGTCGAGCCGAGGGGAGCAGTCATTTTTGATGACATCGTCGAGCATCTCAAAGGTGATTGTGGCAGGCATGAGATGCCCGTGACTGTCGCGTTTCTGGAAACCGCTGTAGAATTTCTCCATGACTTCGTGGAGAATTGTTCCGAACGTTGAGAAATCGACGTAGTCTGTCAGCTCGTCGTCTTCGTCGAACCGTTCGACATATCTCAGATAGAACTCGAGCGGGCAATTTATATAGGTGTTGATCGCTGACGCCGACAGATTGCGTGTTCCGCCTTCAGGCGTGAACTTCCGCAGGAGGTCCATCACGCGCGGACTCTTGCAGACTTCGACCGGCATCGGCTCAAACGAACCGGATTGATAGAGTCCGAGCGAATGTCTGACTTTTCCCTGACCGAAAATATAGAGCAGCTGGGCCAGATAGCGTGACATTTCGTTTGACTTGCTGCCTCCGACGCGACGCGCATCATAGAGTAAGGTGACATTTCGTGCGCGGGAAATGAGGCGATAGAAATAGTAGGAAAAGATGCTTTCCTGAAAGTCGAGAGTCGCCATTCCGTAGCCGCGTCGGAGAGCGTCGGGAATGAAGGAGCGGGTGTAGAGCTTGCGTGGGAAAACCTTTTCATTCATCGACAGCATGATTATGTTGTCGAAATCGAGCGCTCGCGTTTCGAGCACTCCCATTATCTGGAGTCCGGCAAGCGGTTCGCCGGAGAAGCTTATCGAGCCGGCGTTGACTGTTCTCTGGACGAGGCTGAAAAAGGCTGATCCCGACATGTCGATGCCGAATTCCGATGCGGCATTACAGAGGTCGCCGGCAGCTTTGCGGTAGGCTTCGATGAAGTGTCGGCCCATCCGGTCGTCGGCGTCGCTGTGGTCCGCAAGGAACGTGCAGAGTCCGTCGATGTAGGCTCTGACGCCTGAAATGTCGGCTGAATTGCCGAGCGGCGTGAACACCGGTGCGAGCTTCGGAGCGAGTGAGACGATCTCTTCGGCGCTGATCTGAAACAGACGCCGTCTGCGGATCTCGGCGTTGATCTTTTCGCATCCCTCCCGGTCTGCTTTCTGCAGAGAAGCAGATGCCAGCAGCGGGCAGACATCCTCGTAGAAAAACGATGGTTTGCTGTGTAATCGCCGCATTCTCAGCTGAAGACTCGTTATGGATCCGATGAGCGACGCTATCGGTGTCAGCTTGATCGGAAATCCCATCGTCACGTTCAGCGTCGTGATCTCATCGGGAATTGAATGGATCAGCGGGATGAAGAGGTTTTCGTCGGGTAGGACGACCGCTGTGTTGATGGCATTTTTCGGGTCATGGATCTCCTGCTTGCTGATCCATTTCGAAATCTGGGTGGCGGCAGCCTTCACCTGGCCGACTGCCGAGGAGACGCCGACAATCGAGATTTCTGGCATCAGTGCGATTTCTTCTTCTCCAAGCTGGTATAGCGACGGGAATTCCTCGATGTTGCGCGAGATGAATCTTCGGGCGCGGTTGTCGGTCATTCTGAGTGCCGGAGAATTGAAATCCCAGTAGAAATCTGCCAGTCCTCGCTTTCGCAACCGGGAAAAAATTTCGATTTCGGATGTCGACAGTACGTTGAAGCCGACAAAAATGAACCGTCGGTAGGGCAGGGGTATCTCCGCGTCGCTCCCGAGACATTCAACGGCATTGCGGTAGAGCATTCCGGAAGAAATCAGTCCGCGGCTCGACAGACTCTCGTTATAGTCATTGTAGAGCGGCAGGAGCACCTCCCATAGTTTCATGAATTTGGCGCGGCTTCCAGACGAGTCACCATAGTCGATGTGCTTCCAGAAATGCTCGATGTGTTCGTGGGGTGACTGTTCGCCCCAGAAGCGCTCGATGATTTCGGTCTGTTCGGGCGTCAGATATGTCGACGAGATTTCCCGTAGCCGTTTGACATTGACAAACAGCGCCTTCGGATCGACAAGATAGCGGTCAACGTCGTTGAAGTCGTTGAGAAGCATTTCGCCCCAGAAAAGAAACCGGTCGAAGTCAATCTCAACGCCCGGTTGCGATGTGTAGGCGTTGAAGAGAGTGAAAAGCTGTTCATAGCGGTTGGCCTCGGTTCGTGGAGAGAGAGAGGCCACGAGGTCTGAAATCGTCATTGTCGCCGGGGCTAGCGTGTTGCTTCCGATCGCTTTTGCAAGAAACGATGCGAAGAATGTCGAACTTCGTTTGTTGGGAAAGACGAAACAATAGTCAATCAGATTGTCTGATTCGTTGGCCGCGTAGGTTTCGGCAACATATTGCAGGAACGGTTTCATTGTTTGAGGAGGAGAATAGTTTTTATGGCGACGTCAAGGTTGACGATTTTCCCGTTTCCGTTGCCTGCGATGTCACGTTTTGCGTCAGTGAACACTTCGATCAGTTTCTCGACATTCCTGACGGTGATGAAGCGGGCGAATTTCGATGCGAATGCCCGTTCTGTTGTCGACAGGTAGGTCAGTGCCGGCCGGTTGAAGTTGAGCACGAAATTCTCACGGACCATACGGGTTGAATAGTCATAGTAGGCCATTTCGACCTCTCGTCCGAGCGAGGCGAGATCGTCGGCCCACTCGCGCAGTTTGCGGATGTCGCGCATGTAGGCCAGACGCATAAGACTCACAAAAGTGTCGAAAAAGGTCTTAGTCTCTTTGTCGTTCCCCAGAAGATTCAGTGCGGTTATCATGTTTCCCGATGCGTTGTGGGCGATCGCCATCGCATCGGCCGGCTGCAGACCTCCACGGGTCATCAGGTTTTCTGCAACAGTCTGATCCGGCAGTCGTTTCATTGCCAGACGCTGCACTCTCGAGTAGATCGTCGGCAGAATTTCAGCCGGTGAATTGCTGACCAGAATGAAAATCGTGTCCTCGAAAGGTTCCTCGATCATCTTGAGCAGCTTGTTGGCGGCCGTTTCGTGGAGTCGCTCAGGCAACCACATGATGACTATCTTATAGCGCGACACGTGGGATGTGAAAGCCAGCTTCCGGATAAGCTGCTCGCTTTCTGCAACGTAGATGACCGGTTTGGCGTTGCGCTTACTGAATGTAGCAGTCCAGGCGGCGATGTCGGAATAGACCGTTCCGCCGACAAACTCGCTCCATTCGGGGTAGAAATCCTCCGACGACGGAGCAGAGTTCATGTTGTCGAGCTTCACGACCGGATAGGAATAATGAGTGTCGACATGGTTCATCGATTGATGCAGGCGGCACGATCGGCACACTCCGCACGCATTCCCGTCAGGATCGCGGTTTTCACATTGGATATATTGCGCGAATGCGCGTGCCAGAGCCAGTTTACCGATGCCGGCCGGACCTTCCAGAAGTATTGCATGGGGCAGATGGTCCTCGAGAACCATCCTCCGCATTCGTTCCTTGATTGAATTGTGTCCCGGGATGTCGCTGAATTTCATTGTTTCCGATGGCGCGTGTGGATTGGTTTTGATGAAGCCGCGCACAATTGCAAATTTACGTTTTTTTATTGACAAATTCAAGGTCTGTCGGAATGTTCACACATCTGACCGCACGAGGATTTAACAATTATTTGTTGGCACACCGTGCAAGAACGTGAACTTTTTTCCGTTAATATGATAGTTTCTCCGAAAAGAAGCATTTCGCAACAGAAAGACCACCTTTATCTGTAAATATAATATTGAATTCTAAACCTTTTTCTATATAAAAACAAAATAAAAAAATGCTATCCGAACAAGTGGAATTAACTAAGATTAACGCTGTGATCGCTCGACTACACAATGATTTCATTAATTTTGTAGCCGTTAGAACTAATTGACCGTCTGTATTTATAAAAGTATCGAAAACAACTGAAACTCTGATCTTCAGCTTGCCTTACTTCTATCATGATCTATTCTATCGAGCTACGATAGAAGTTCGGCCTATTGTAATGCGGCGTCTTGTATAACCATGATTTAAAACTGAATTTAAAACAACTAATAACTATATTTTATTTATTCACTAACCAGTGCCATGAAGATATGAATTTGGATTTCATGAGACCAAAATTTGTAGCATTATGCGCCGCTATCGCTTGCGGTCCTATGCTATATGCACAGAGCAATCAAGTTCTTGCAGCTTCGGCCGTCGCTTCGCCCCAGAATGCAAGCGCGACCACGGTGACCGGAGAGGTTTTTGACCCGTCCGGCGAACCCATTATCGGTGTGACTGTAAGCCTTGCCGGAAAAGGAGCTGTCGCTTCGACCGACGTTGACGGACGTTTCTCTGTCAAGGCCCGTCCGGGCGACGAGCTGACGTTCACCTACATCGGCTTTACCCCGCAGACAGTTAAAATCACAGGCTCAGGCCCCATCAGGATCACCATGCAGGAAGACTCCCGCACTCTCGACGAGGTCGTTGTGACCGCGCTCGGTATCAAACGTGAGGCTAAGGCTCTTTCCTACAATGTCCAGACTGTCAACGGCGATGCTCTGACAGCCAACAAGGACGCAAACTTCATCAACTCGCTCGCCGGTAAGGTTGCCGGTGTCAACATCAGCAATGGCTCGGCCGGAGCCGGTTCGGCTGCCCGTGTGATCATGCGAGGAACTAAATCACTCTCTGGCAACGACAACGCTCTCTATGTGATCGACGGTATTCCGATGTTCGACGTCAACACCGGAACGGAATCCGGCGGAACGATGGCCAAGCAGCCCGGTTCGAGCTCAGTCGCCGATATCAACCCCGACGACATCGAATCGATGTCGGTGCTTTCCGGTCCTTCGGCAGCCGCTCTCTACGGTTCTAATGCCGCAAGCGGTGTCATCCTGATCACTACTAAAAAAGGTGTTGAGGGACGCGCAAAACTGACCTACAGCAACTCGACTCAGTTCAGCAATGCCTGGATGACTCCCAAGTTCCAGAACACCTACGGTAATGTCCCGGGCGAATTTACATCGTGGGGCAGCAAGCTCGCGACTCCGACGTCGTTCGATCCGATGGACTTCTTCCGCACCGGTGTGACTGAAATCAACTCGCTCACATTCACGACCGGAACTGAACGCAACCAGACATTCGCTTCGGCTGCTGTGACCAATGCCCCTGGTGTGATGCCCGAGAGCGACTACAACCGCTATAACTTCTCGATCCGCAACACCGCCAAATTTTTCGATGACAAACTGACCCTCGACCTCGGCGCTCAGTACATCATTCAGAACAATAAAAACATGGTGGGTTCCGGCGAATACTTCAACCCGCTCCCCGCGCTTTATCTCTTCCCCCGCGGCGAAAACTTCGATGATGTCCGCATGTTCGAGCGTTTCGATCCCGCGCGCAACATCATGACCCAGTTCTGGGAACAGAAGTACAGCAACGCATTTACGATGCAGAACCCCTACTGGACGCAGAAGCGCATGAACCGCGAGGCCCGCAAGCAGCGCTACATGTTCAACGCTTCGCTCAAATACGACATTCTTCCCTGGCTCTATGTGATCGGCCGCGTGCGTGTCGACAACGCCAACACAATCTATCAGGAAAAATACTACGCGACCACTATCATGACGCTTGCCGGTTCTGACAAAGGTATGTATGGCCGCCATAACACTCTCGACCGTTCGACCTATGCCGACGTGATGGCTTCGATGAACAAGAACTTCGTCGACAACCGCCTCAATCTTAATGCACAACTCGGTGCTTCGATCAACGATCTTCTCGAAGAAGGCGATTTCTTTGAAGGCGGTCTCGACAAAGTCCCCAATTTCTTCCACTACGGAAACATCAGCCGTACGCAGATGAAAGCGGGCGAAACAAGCTGGCACGATCAGGTTCAGTCGATCTTTGCAAGTGTCGAACTCGGATGGGACAGTCAGTACTATCTGACCGTTACAGGACGTAACGACTGGGCTTCGATGCTCGCCTTTACAGACAAACAGAGCTATTTCTATCCCTCGGTCGGTGCTTCGTGGCTCATCTCCGAAACTTTCCGTGACGCTCTTCCTCAGGCCATATCCTACCTGAAGGTGCGCGGATCATGGGCCGAAGTGGCAAGCTCGCCTTCGCGCTATCTCACCCGTATGCAGTATGTCTACAATGACCAGACCAACCAGTATGAGTGGCCTTCCAAGCACTATAATCCCAATCTTCGTCCGGAAAACACCAAATCCTACGAAATCGGTCTGAGTGCCAAGTTCTTCAACAACACTCTCGGTCTTGAATTCACATATTACAACGCCAACACATTCAACCAGACATTCGAAATTCCCGCTTCCGGTTCGTCGGGCTACAAAACCAACCTCATCCAGACCGGTAATATCCGCAACCGCGGTGTCGAAGCGGCAATCAACTACAACAACACTTGGGGCGACTGGCGTTTCGGTACCGGCCTGACCTACTCGCTCAACCGCAACAAGATCATTTCGCTCGCAAACGGCGCGATCGATCCTGAAACCGGAAATCCGATCGAGATGGAATACTTCACCGCTTCCGGATGCCTCGGTATGGGCGGCGGTCCCGCGATCCGTCTCTATGAAGGCGGAACAATGGGCGACCTTTACTCAAACATGCGCCTCCGTCAGTCCGGCAACGGATATATCTGGACAGACCCGCAGACTGGCAAACTCGCAGTTGAGACAGTCGACTACTTCAAGGTCGGCAGTCTTCTGGCCGACTTCAATATGGGATGGTCCGGCAATGTGGGCTGGAGAGACCTCAACCTCTCCTGGACTGTCACCGGTCGTTTCGGCGGACGCGTGGTGTCCGACACTCAGGCCCTCCTCGACCGCTATGGCGTTTCAGAAGTTTCTGCTGCCGCACGTGAGGCAGGTGGTGTCGCAATTCCCGGCAACGGAATCGTGGACGCTCAGAACTATTATGAGACTATTTCCCAGATGCCCGGAACATACTACGTCTATGACGCAACCAACGTTCGTCTGGCCGACCTCACGCTTTCTTACAATCTTCCCCGCCGAATCCTCGGTAATGTCGCTGACATCACTCTCAGCCTAACCGGCAAGAATCTCTGGATGATCTACTGCAAAGCTCCTTTCGATCCCGAAAGCACCTCTGCGACGACCAACAACTTCTATCAGGGTATCGACTACTTCCAGCAGCCAAGTGCCCGCACCTATGGATTTAATGTTAAAATCAACTTCTGATAACAGACATCAATTATGAACACTAAATATTCCAAAAATATAGCTTCTGTCCTGCTGGGTGGATCAATGCTCCTCGGAGCCGTCGGCTGTACCGACAAATTCGAGGACTTCAATACCAATCCGATGGCGCCGACACCCGAGGAGATGGAAGGTGACTACGCGTCGACTGCCACGCTGATCTCTAACATGATCCCGACAGTCGCACAGGGTCAGGAAAACAATTTCCAGATGCTTGATCAGATGATCGGCTATGAATTCGGCCACATGACCGCTGCCAAGAATATGTGGGGCGGTGACCGTTATTACGCGACATACAATGTCGGCAACAACTGGTCCGGCAATATGTTCGACACAACGATGCCGCAGATCTACACTCCGTTCTTCATGATCCGAAACATATCCGGCGGCGAGGGCCTGACCTATTACTGGGCTGATCTTCTCCGCGTTTTCGGATCGTTGCGAGTGAGCGACTGCTATGGACCGATTCCCTTCTCTAAGATAGGCTCCGGTTCGGACTTTACAGTTGCTTATGACGACATGCCGACTCTGTTCAATGCAATGTTCGAGGAGCTCGACCTCGTCATCGCCGGTCTGAAAGAGGCTGCCGTAAACACCTCTTCGACTCAGGCTCTTTTCGGAAACGCCGACTATATCTACAAAGGTGATATTTCCAAATGGGTGAAATTCGCCAATACTCTTAAACTACGTATGGCATTGCGTCTTGTGAATGTCGAGCCTCAGCTCGCACAGAAGAAAGCCGAAGAGGCCGTCAACGATCTGGGCGGTCTTATCTCAAATGCCTCAGACGCAGCATGGAGCACATATATTCCCGGTGGAAACGCATTGCATAAGACCAATATCCTGTGGGATGAAGGCCGCGTCAGCGCCGACATCACTTCCTATATGAACGGTTATTCGGATCCCCGTCTGCCATTCTATGCCAACAAGGCTGTCGATGACACCTACACCGGTCTGCGTTCCGGCATTTTCCATGCAAGCAATGTGGCTCCTTATTCAACTCCGAAAGTTGAAGCGCAGTCCTCTCTTCTGTCAATTTCGGCAAGCGAGACATGGTTCTGCCGTGCCGAAGGCGCGCTTCGCGGATGGAACATGGGTGGCACAGCCAAGGAACTCTACGAACAGGGCGTTGCCGTTTCCATGGAAGAGCGCGGCGCTGCGATCGGAAACTATCTCTCGAGCACTGCGACTCCGGCCAACTATGTTGACCCGACTAACTCGATCTACAGCATAAACGCTGTGTCGACCGTCACTCCGAAATGGAACGACAATGGTTCATTCGAGGAAAATCTCGAACGTATCATGGTTCAGAAATGGCTCGGCAACTATCCCAACGGCTGGGAAACATGGGCTGACTTCCGTCGCACAGGATATCCTAAATTTTTCCCTGCTGTCAACAACCTGTCGACCGACGGTGTAAGCTCTGCGCGCGGAATGCGTCGTCTGCCTTATCCTCTGTCGGAATTCAACACCAACGAAGCCAACGTCAAGGCTGCCCAGGCTATGCTTGGCGGACCGGACAACAGCGCTACCGATCTTTGGTGGGCTCTTAAAAACTGATTGTAAATCACATATCGCATTCCCCGACAAATCCTGGGGCGACAGACGTAGCCTCTGACTTGCCGGAACGCGAAAACTCAATCAAAAAACAGAAAAATCAGGTAAAAACCTTCGTATTCACGACGAATGCGACTTATACCATTAGAAAAAATGAAAGGATTAAAATCAATACTTTTCGCAGCCGCAGCGCTTGTCATGGCACCTCTGGCCGTGACCTCCTGCAGCGACTGGACTGAGCCGGAAGCCGAAGATTTCTACTCGCCGCTTCCTCCCAGCTATTATGAGAACCTCAAGGATTATTTCGCTTCACCCCACAAGGTGATGTTCGGATGGTTCGGTTCATGGACCGCAAGCAATAAATCAAATTCGCTCGTCGGACTTCCCGACAGTACTGACTTCGTTTCGCTATGGCTCTGCTGGGGAAATCTAACCCCCGCTCAGCAGTCCGACCTGAAAGCCTTCCAGGCACGCGGTTCGAAAGCTGTGCTCTGCTGGCTTGCAACCCACATCGGCGAAAATATCACCCCTGGCTATTCTGGTGTTCCCCCGGTTGAAGCAGCCGAGGAATTCTGGGGATTTAAAAACGGCGACATTCCTTCGATGGTTGAGGCTGCAAAAAAATATGCCGACGCTATCGCTGACACATGTGACAAATATGACATCGACGGATTCGACATGGACATCGAATCGTATGGAACTCTTATCCAGAGTGGAACGGGTTCAATTGTCATGAACGAGTTCCTCCGTCAGCTCAGAAGCCGTTTCGATGAAAAGAACCGTATGCTTGTGATCGATATCCCCGGTGGACTCGGCTGGCTTAATTTCTATAGTTATCTTGAAGACGAGGTTGTCGAAATGGTTGACTATATCTGCTGGCAGACCTATGAGCTTGACAGCAATAGTTCACTCGACCAGTTCTTTGATGCCGTCAAGAACTACAAGCCGGACATCTTTGCCAACACTCTGAAAAAATCGATCGTTACTGCCACATTCGAGCGCGCTGCCGACAAGTATGTGTTCCCGATCCAGTCGACATGGCAGTATAAAGGTGGCCTTCTCCCGCATGCCGGACAGGGTGCATACCATATCGAGTATGACTATCCCGGATTCCCGGACTATCCCACAATTCGCAAGGGAATTGCAACTCAGAATCCGCCTATCACCGATTAATCACAAATTTTTCTAAACTATAATTCATGAAAAAATTAGCATCAAAATTTTTCGCTTTCGGCGTAATAGCTCTCTCTCTTTCGGCCTGCGATGCAAAAAATGATGTGATTGACAATATGGTCTACATATCCGAATCGGCGTCCGATCCTTCGTCGGAGATCGTGCTCGGCAAGACCGGAGAGACTGCTCAAACAACAATCAATGTGCGCATGGCCCAGAAAGCAGCGGTCGATACAAAAATTCAGCTCGCGCTTGATGAGTCGGTCCTTAATGACTACAATAAGCTTAACCAGACGGAATATGTGATTGTGCCTTCGGAGTACATTTCGTTTCCTTCTGAAGTGACCATTCCTGCCGGTTCGGCAATGGTCGGTGTGCCTGTTACGATCACGTCTTTCGACGGAGAAAAGGGCGTCGACTATGCAGCCCCGCTGCGGATCATAGGCGCGGACATGGAAATTTCTTCCGGATCAAGCTCTCATATCATCACTTTTGGCAAGCCGCTGATCCAGTCGGCTCCCGGTTTCCTTTCAAATAATGCAATGAGCATGGACTGGGATGAAGAGGTGTCCCTTCCGAACCTTACCCTCGAATGGTGGGCGCGTGTGACAAACACAAGCGGTACCGGCGGATTCTCGATCAACAATCAGGCGATCTTCTCGTTCGTTTCGAATTATGAACTTTATGTCCGCTTCGGAGATATCGTCTACGCTGACAGCAATGGCCGGAATCTGTATAATTTCCTTCAGATCAAAACGATGGGAATTGATGCAAACTACGATAGCGGAGACCCCAACAAAACTCCTCTCAACTGGGGTGAGTGGATTCATTTCGCCCACACCTATGATGCCGGCACCGGTGACGTAATCCTCTACATGAACGGAGTCGAAGTCAACCGAAACAACGGCGGTGCAGGAAATGTATTCAACATTACAGGCCTGTCAATGTGTTCTGCCGGATCCTATCATCGCGATGTCATCGAGCTGGCTCAGGTACGCCTCTGGAAAACTACCCGCACAGCAGCACAGATTGCCAAGTACATGAAGAAAGAAGTGAAATACAATGATCCGAATCTCGTGTTCTATCTTCCGATGAACGAAGGTTCAGGTTCGGTTCTTCATGACGTGACCGGTAATGGCCATGATGTGACTATCGGATCCAACGGCGGCTCCAATAATCAGGCTCATTCATGGACAGAATACACCTTTTAATCAATTATCCAAGCCAATTACTATCCATTAAATCCCTATGAAGACTAAATTCTGGAAAGTCTTTACCGCTTTCGCAGCCGGAGTGGCCCTCATGCCATTCGCGGCCTGCGACAACGAAGACTATACAAGCAGTCCGAACCGCCCGGACTATGACATAAATTATGTCTATCTCTATGAGCCGGTTCAGGCCTATTCATCGATTGAATTCAAGGCAACCGGCGACTTCCTCGAGAGTCTCGACAATCCTCTTGCCCTGACTCCTGTGCGTTGCACTAAGCCCGCTCCCGCCGACATTCATGTTCAGGTCGTTATCGATCCGACTTTGGTCGACAGCTATAACGAGGCAAACAAGACTGACTACGGTTTTATGGCCGGTGTTGAGCTTGTCAGCACCGAATTCACCATTCCCAAGGGCGAATATCTTTCGACCGAGGAGATCACGATGAACATCGTTGACCATGAAGCGCTCAAGCAGAATCAGAAAGACCTTATTCTTCCGATCAAGATCGAAACCCTTTCGGGCGACGGCAAGATCAGCGAGCATAATGAGGTCTACATCCACTTCGTCTATGAAGCCAACTTCATTACGGTCTCTTCGTACTATCAGGAACTGCTTGGACAGGATCCCGCCACCTGGAGCGCTTCGATGGCCACACTTACGCTTTCCGATGCGCTGAGTTCGCGCTGGGCAGCCGACGGCGACATGACATTCACTGTCGAACCGGCTTCAGACTATGTTGCGGAATTTAATAAAAATTATGGCAACGGATATGAGTATCAGTTCCTTGAAGGCGTAACTGTTAAAGCTGCCAAGATTGCGCAGGGAACTTCGAAAGGTGACATCGTTCTGTCGGCAAGTGTTCCGTCGGGAATGGCAAGCGGAACGCGTTATGTCGTGCCTCTCAGAATCAAATCAGTGAGCGGCATCGGAGCTGCGCTTATGTCTGATGAGGAAATCTGCTATGTGGCAGTCTACGTACCGCCTTTCACGCTTATGTCCGGCACACCCGTGGGCTCGCGCATTTCCTATGATTCTTCGATGAACTGGACTCTCAGTGTCAATGGAAACACAGTCGCCTCTGAGGCATCAGAGGGTTATCCTGAGATGCTTTGGTCGGAACTCTTCCTCTGCAACGGCGAGCTTGCTCCGTGGGTTGAAGGAGATGTCTGCGAAATTGACTTTGGTCGGAGCTATAACCTGACCGGTCTGGGTATGTCGTTCTATGCATGGTACTATGCATTGGTAGATTTCAAATCGTTTGAGTATTCTGCAGACGGTTCGACATGGAACAGCGCCGTTATCGATTTCAGATGGAGTGCCTACAGTTCTTCCGGAACTATCAAATTCTCTTTCCCTGTTGAAGCCCGTTATCTCAGGTTCACTATCGGAGAACCTAACTATGACTATCCCGGTTATGAAGACATCTGGAATACAGGATTGTATTTCTATGCTAAATAGTCATTGACAATTGTTCATAAAAAACGCAAGGCGGTGTGTAGGAATCCCGGAGGGGGGGACCGACACACCGCTTTAGTTTTTTTCTGAAAGGAAAATTTACACGAAGGGTTGCGGAATTAATGAAAAGGTTGTAAATTTGCGCCATATTTTTCAAAAACGCCAATAACGTCGGCAATATGCCACCCGATAAGATGGAAGAAATCTTGTTTACAAAGATGCATGGCATAGGCAATGATTACATTTATATACATTGCCCCGGCGGTGTCCCCTCTGAAATTTCCGAACTGTCGATTGAAATGAGCCGCAGACATGTGGCTGTCGGGTCTGACGGAATCATACTGATTCTTCCGTCGGACAAAGCCGATTTTATGATGCGCATCTTTAACGCCGATGGATCGGAAGCGCGGATGTGCGGCAACGGAATCCGTTGTGTCGGCAAGTTTGTCTATGACCGGGGATTGACGAAAAAAACAACTCTGCTGATCGACACTCTTTCCGGAGTCAGGACGCTCAGCCTGCATCCGGGTTCCGACGGTCTGATCGAGACTGTCACGGTCGACATGGGCCGTCCTTCGACTACCGACCGCGTTCTCGGAGCTGCCGAAATGATCGAACATCCTTTGGCTGTGGCCGGCGGCGAAGTCAGGCTGACGGCAGTCTCAATGGGCAATCCGCATGGGGTTGTCTTTGTCGGTTCGCTCGAGTCGGCTGACGTCCACCGTCTCGGGCGAGAACTGGAGTTGCACCCGGTATGGCCGGACAGAGCCAATATCGAATTTGCCGAAGTGACGTCGAACCATTCCGTCAGTATGCGTGTCTGGGAAAGGGGATCGGGCGAGACGCTTGCCTGCGGGACCGGAGCCTGCGCGACAGCCGAGGCCGCCGTGCTGACCGGCCGCTGTCACTGGCCGGTCAAGGTCAGACTACTCGGCGGCACGCTCACGATCGACAAATCCCCCTCGGGAACAATTCTTATGACAGGGCCGGCGGAAACTGTGTTCGAAGGACGCTACACAAGACGCAGATCACCGAATCGAAATAACTAACCTCACAATCATCCTCAAACAGCAATGATAAAGGTCAACGACAATTTCACGCTACTATCTCCATCTTATCTTTTTTCGGATATTGCAAAGAAAGTGTCGGCCTACCGCTCATCGCATCCCGACGCCGACATTATCAGAATGGGCATCGGCGATGTGACACGTCCGATATGTCCGGCAGCAATTGAGGCTATCCACAAAGCCACTGACGAGGAAGCCTCCTCGGCCACTTTCTGCGGTTACGGACCCGAGCAGGGCTATGAATTCCTTCGCGAGGCGATAGCCCGATGGGACTACCGTGAGCGGGGAATCGCCGTCAGTGCTAATGAGATTTTTGTCAGTGATGGCGCAAAGAGCGATACCGGAAACATTGGCGACATTCTTTCGGCCGACTGTAAGGTAGCGGTGACCGATCCGGTCTACCCGGTATATGTTGACACAAATGTCATGGCGGGAAGAGCAGGGGAGTGCGGCAGTGACAGCAGATGGAGCCGTCTCGAATATCTCCCGTGCACAGCTGAAAACAATTTCTGTCCTCCACTGCCGAAAAACAATCCGGACGTTATCTATCTCTGTTTTCCGAACAATCCGACCGGAACCGCTCTCAGACGCAATGAACTGGCCCGCTGGGTCGCTTATGCGTTGGCCAACAACTGTCTGATCCTATTTGATTCAGCCTATGAGGCTTACGTCAGCGATCCCGAAGTGCCCCGCAGCATATATGAGATCGAAGGGGCCAGACGCTGTGCGATCGAGTTCAGAAGCTTTTCGAAAACTGCTGGTTTCACCGGTCTGCGCTGTGGCTACACTGTCGTGCCGAGCGAACTGAAAGGGTTCGATTCGAAGGGCAACGAGGTGAGTCTGCATCATCTCTGGCTCCGACGCCAGTCGACTAAGTTCAATGGCGCAAGCTATGTGATCCAGCGCGGTGCCGCCGCCCTCTACAGCGAAGAGGGGCGTCGTCAGGTCAGGGAGACGATCAGCTACTATATGGAGAACGCACGCATGTTGCGCGAAGGGCTTGCAGAAGCCGGCTTCACGGTGTTCGGCGGAGTCGATTCACCCTACATCTGGGTCAGAACTCCCGACGGAATGACCTCATGGGAATTTTTCGATGCATTGCTCTCGCGCTGCAACATTGTCGGCACTCCCGGATCTGGATTCGGTCCATCCGGAGAGGGCTATCTGCGTCTGACCGCATTCTCGACCCATGAGGCTACGGCAGCTGCAATCGGGCGGCTGGCGGGATTTGCCCGGAATTCTAACGAAACATCTCACTAATCACGTATCATTATATATCATAAATCAATTAAGTTTATTCTCGTATGTCACATCTCAGATTCAAAGTCGTCGATGAAGCGTTCAACAGAAAGGCGGATCCCGTAGAGATTCCTGCTGAGCGTCCGCAGGAGTACTATGGCAAAAACGTATTCAACCGACAAAAGATGTTTGAATACCTTCCGGCCGACACTTTCGAGGCTCTTATCAATGCGATCGATAACAAGGAGGCTCTCCCCCGCGAGGTTGCCGATTCGGTCGCCGACGGAATGAAACAATGGGCAATAGACATGGGCGCCCGTCACTACACCCATTGGTTTCAGCCTCTGACTGAAACGACTGCGGAAAAACATGACGGATTCGTCGAACATGACGGAAAAGGAGGAGTGATTGAGAAATTCAACGGAAAGCTCCTCGTGCAGCAGGAGCCTGACGCTTCAAGCTTTCCGAATGGCGGAATCCGAAACACATTCGAGGCTCGCGGCTATTCTGCATGGGACATCTCGTCGCCGGCATTCATTATGGGCAACACTCTGTGTATTCCGACGATTTTCATTTCTTACACAGGCGAATCCCTCGACTATAAGACCCCGCTTCTGAGAGCTCTCAACAGTGTTGACAAGGCGGCAACAGCCGTGGCCCGCTATTTCGATCCCGAAGTGCGCCACGTCCGCTCATATCTCGGATGGGAGCAGGAGTATTTCCTCGTTGACGAAGCCCTCTATAATGCCCGTCCAGACCTTATGCTGACAGGCCGCACACTGATGGGGCATGAATCAGCTAAAAACCAGCAGCTCGAAGACCATTATTTCGGCGCGATCCCTTCGCGGGTCGAGGCTTTTATGCTTGATCTCGAAATCGAATGTCACCGACTCGGAATCCCTGCTAAGACACGCCACAACGAAGTTGCTCCCAATCAGTTCGAGCTTGCCCCGATATTTGAGGAAACGAATCTGGCAAATGACCACAACCTGCTCCTCATGAGCCTGATTGCGGAAGTTGCCCGACGCCACCATTTCCGTGTGCTTCTCCACGAAAAACCGTTTGCCGGCATCAACGGCTCCGGAAAGCATAACAACTGGAGTCTCGGAACCGACCGTGGCGTTCTTCTCTTCGCCCCCGGCAAGGATTCTCGCCAGAACCTTCAGTTTATTACCTTCGTGGTCAATGTGATGGCAGCGGTTCATCGCCATAACGGACTGCTGAAAGCGTCCATCGCCTCAGCAACCAACGCCCACCGTCTCGGAGCGAACGAAGCCCCTCCGGCAATCATATCGATCTTCACCGGTTCGCAGCTGGCCGACATTCTCGAACGCATCGAGTCGTCGTCAAACAGCGAACTCTCCGATCTTGCGAGCCGCGAAGGGTTGCGCCTCAATGTCTCGCAGATTCCCGAGATCATGCTTGACAACACAGACCGCAACCGTACATCGCCCTTTGCCTTCACAGGCAATCGTTTCGAGTTCCGCGCAGTCGGCTCTTCGGCCAACTGTGCCTCGGCGATGATTGCCCTTAATTCCGCAGTCGCCGATCAGCTCATTGACTTCCGCAAGAAGGTCGACGCGCGAGTTGAGGCCGGCGAGACACTCCGCAATGCGCTGCTCGAAGAGATCCGCATTCTTATACGCCAGTCCCGACCGATCCATTTCGACGGCAACGGTTATTCCGACGAATGGAAGGCCGAAGCCGAAAAACGTGGCCTCGACTGCGAGACTTCAGTTCCGAAGATCTTCGATGCATATCTTCGTCCCGAATCTATCAGAATGTTTGCTGAGGCAGGCGTGTTCTCAAAGGTTGAACTTGAGGCGCGCAACGAGGTGAAGTGGGAGATGTACACCAAAAAAGTCCAGATCGAAGCCCGTGTGCTCGGCGACCTTGCAATCAACCATGTGCTTCCGGTCGCCATTCGCTACCAGTCGATTCTGCTCGACAATGTATCGAAAATCAAGGCTCTGTTCCCGGACGGACAGGCTGCCGAGATGTCGGAAACGGAAATGGACACGATCGTCTCGATCTCGGGCCACTGTAAGGTCATCAAGCAGGAAGTCGACGCTATGGTTGAAGCCCGTCGTCAGGCCAACCGGATTGAAAGCGAGCGTGAGAAAGCGATCGCCTATCATGACACAGTCGTGCCCTGCATGGACGTGATCCGCTACCACATCGACAAGCTCGAGCTTATGGTCGACAACGAGATGTGGCCTCTTCCCAAATATCGCGAACTCCTCTTTATCCGCTAAATTTCCAATAGATCAAATACACAAGTCCGGGGCTGAATCAATGTGCGGGAATCCTGCACTGATTCAGCCCCGGTTATTTTTCGGTCGGGGGTGGCGGTCTTATATTCCTTTCTGCAGTTCGACGCAGGCCCAGTCATTCATCGCCGTGTGTCCGATGAACTGAAGTAGATCGGAAGAGCGTCGTGTAGGGAAAGAGTGTAGATCTCGGTGGTC